>CAZHCZ010000014.1:0-15497 GCA_964531635.1 uncultured Hyphomicrobiales bacterium
TATAATTCGTGCTAAGGTGGTTTTGCCTGTACCAGGTGGTCCCCAAAAAATTATCGACGGAATGCGACCACTGGCGATAAGTTGGGTTAAACTACCATCAGCACCAACAAGTTTTTCTTGCCCGACAATTTCGGTTAAATTATTCGGGCGAATACGGTCGGCCAAAGGGCGTTCTAAATTACTATCGGGTGTTTCTTTTAAAAATAAATCGTCCATATTATCCATTAATAATAGAATTAATAATCTGCCCTTGACGGTTAATGCTAAAGCGCCAAAAGCGTTTATTATAGCTGGCTTCGGTTATCAAATCGCCAACATTTCTAATTTCTGCTCCCGAGACCGCTAAAATAATATCGCCAACCTTAAAGCCAAACCGTGCAGCCTTAGAGTTTTGTGCAATTTTACTAATAATAACCCCATGGCTGTTTAATGGTAAAGACAATTCTTCGATAACTGCGGGCGAAATATTCATTACCGTAGCGCCAGCAAATGGAGCAGAACCCGCTATTGTTGTAACGCGCCGTTTTGGTGTTTCGGGCGCTGCTATTAAAGTCACATTAAAGTTTAAAGTTTTTTCATCGCGTAATATCGAAAAAACCACCAGTTTACCAACGCTTTCACTTGCCAATAAATAGCTTAATTGAGCCTTGTTTTTAACTTCAGTCGAACCTAGAGCAATAATTACATCATTAGTTTTTACTCCTGCTAAAAATAATGGGCTGTTTTTTGATAGGCGGCGTATCAATACTCCGTTGGGTTTTTTCATTCCTAAGCTTAGAGCAATGTCTGCGTTTAACGGCTGTAGCTCGGCACCCATCCACGGGCGTAAAACTCTGTCGCCTAATTTAGATGAGTTAACCACCAAACGCACCATATTGGCAGGAATAGCAAAGCCAATGCCATTAGAACCGCCACTGCGCGAAAATATAGCGGTGTTAATGCCAATGAGCTGCCCCAAGCTATCGACCAACGCGCCGCCACTATTACCAGGGTTAATTGCCGCATCGGTTTGGATAAAAAATTGAAAGTCTGAAATGCCGACATTGGTTCGCGCAATTGCTGAAACTATACCACTGGTTACCGTTTGCCCGACCCCGAACGGGTTGCCTAATGCCAAAGTCAAATCGCCAACTTCGACCGCATCACTATTGGCAAATTTTAAAAATGGGAATTCTTCGCCGTTGGAAATAATTTGTAAAATTGCCAAATCTGTGCGTTCGTCGGTTAAGATAACCTTGGCATCAAACTCGCGCATATCTTTAAGCACCACGCGTATTTTTGTACCGCCTTTAATAACATGATAATTGGTCACCAAAATGCCCGTTTTATCAACAATTACGCCACTGCCGAGTGATTTTTCTATCCGTGATTTATTGCCGCCAAATTCTCTGCCAAAAAACCGCTCTAAAAATGGGTCATTGGCAAAAACACTCTGCCGCGCAACAACTTTTTTAGATGAAAAAACATTAACCACAGCGGGTGCTACTTTTTTAACCGTTTTAGAAAAAGAAAGCCGAACCTCATTATTAGATTTCGGTAATTCTCGCACCTGAGCAATGCCCGTAATCGCCCCGACAAACAACATCAACACTATTAAGAAAGCCCGCATTTTTTACTCCTATTTTTGTTGATTGTTTATATCGTTCAAATTAGACAAAAATATGCAAATGTACAATATTTTTATGCAAAAAAAATGCTGCAAAAAATGCAGCATTAATAGAGTGTTGTTTTTAATTCAGATGCAAAAAATATTATGCTGCGTCTTGGTCATCAACATCTTGTGATGGGCCTGAATCTTTACCCTTTGCGCTTACGTCACGGTCAACAAGTTCGATGACTGCCATTGGTGCGTTATCGCCATATCTAAAGCCTGCTTTAAGCACGCGGGTGTAACCGCCATTACGGTCGACATAGCGTGGGCCTAAAATTTCGAATAATTTTTTAGCCATGTCTTTGTCACGTAATTTTGCAATTGCATGACGGCGGGCATGTAAATCACCCTTTTTGCCTAAAGTAATTAAACGGTCAACAATAGAGCGTAATTCTTTAGCTTTTGGCAAAGTTGTGGTGATTTGTTCATGTTTAATAAGCGCTGCTGCCATATTGGCAAAAAGTGCCTTACGGTGACTGGCTGTTCTGTTTAATTTACGGCCTTTATTACGATGACGCATTAAAGCTCTCCTTATATTCTATTGGGCATAACACCCATGTATTATTGGGCATGTTACCCTAAAAACGTTCTTCAAATTTCTTAGCAAGAATTTCAATATCCTCAGGTGGCCAATTTGGTACGTCCATACCAAGATGCAGCCCCATTTGGGCAAGAACTTCTTTAATTTCATTCAATGACTTACGACCAAAGTTAGGCGTACGGAGCATTTCGGCTTCGGTCTTAAGAATAAGATCGCCAATATAGACAATATTATCATTTTTAAGACAATTGGCAGAACGTACAGAAAGTTCCAACTCATCGACCTTTTTAAGCAATGCAGGGTTAAAGGCAAGGTCTGGGCTTGGCTCTTCAACTTCTTTAACTTCAGGTTCTTCGAAGTTTACAAATACTTGTAATTGGTCTTGTAGAATACGAGCCGAAAAAGCAACCGCATCTTCAGGTGTAATAACACCATTGGTTTCTACTTCAAGTGTAAGCTTATCATAATCTAGCACTTGACCTTCGCGGGTATCGACAACTTTGTATGATACTTTACGAACAGGGCTAAACAGGCTATCGACAGGAATAAAACCAACGGGGCTATCTTCAGCACGGTTTTCGTTTGCTGTAACATAACCTTTACCAGTATCGACGGTAAATTCCATACGAAGATGACCACCTTCGTCAAGATTACAGATAAAAAGTTCTGGGTTTAGAATTTCAATATCGCTACCCGCTTCAATATCTGCTGCTGTTACAATACAAGGACCTTGTTTATCAATAATCATCCGCTTTACCGACTCACTATGTGAAGCCACGGCAATTTCTTTGATATTTAGAACAACGTTTGCAACATCTTCACGCACACCAGAGATGGACGAAAATTCATGCAACACGCTGTCGATTTGAACACCTGTTACAGCAGCACCTTGTAGTGATGACAATAAAACCCGACGCAACGCATTACCAAGTGTTAACCCGTAACCGCGTTCAAGTGGTTCAACAATAATTGTTGCTTTTTTACCAGGGTTATGCCCTGCAATTACTTCTATTTTAGTCGGCTTAATAAGCTCTTGCCAATTTTTCTGGATCATAGTGGAACCCTTTCAATAATCTAGCAATTATATACGACGACGTTTTGGTGGACGACAGCCATTATGAGGAATTGGTGTTACATCACGGATAGATGTAATTTGGAACCCAATAGATTGAAGCGCGCGCAATGCACTTTCACGACCAGAACCAGGGCCCTTTACTTCAACTTCTAAGGTTTTCATACCGTGATCTTGGGCTTTTTTACCTGCATCTTCAGCGGCAACTTGTGCTGCATAAGGAGTAGATTTTCTTGAGCCCTTAAAGCCCATCGCACCCGCAGATGACCATGCAACCGTATTGCCTTGTACATCGCTTATGGTAATCATCGTGTTGTTAAATGTAGAGTTTACATGCACAACGCCTGAAGCTATATTTTTACGCTCACGACGGCGAACTTTTACTTTATCTTTAGCCATAAAATTAAACTTTCAATTATTTCTTCTTGCCAGCGATTGCAACGGCTGGGCCTTTGCGCGTACGTGCGTTGTTTTTAGTATTCTGCCCACGAACAGGCAACCCACGACGATGGCGTAAGCCACGATAGCAACCTAAATCCATCAAACGCTTAATGTTCATCGAAACTTCACGACGCAAATCACCTTCAACGAGGTGTTCTGCATCAATAGTTTCACGAATTTTAATAACGTCTTTATCAGAAAGTTCATTAACGCGAAGAGTGCGCTCAATGCCCACTTTTTCGCAAATTTGTTTGGCGGCAAAACTGCCAATACCATGAATATATGTGAGTGCAATTTCGACACGTTTACCTGTCGGAATGTTTACACCTGAAATACGAGCCACGTGTTATTCTCCTTATAATTTAACTACACTTCTATCACGTTATAAAAATCGGTGCAGTCAAATGCCAAATTAATGGCAGTTTTAAATAAAAGTATTCCATATATTATACGAAATACCCGTTTTTGTTTAGTGGATGCGTTCTAAAGGATTCTACCCCCTTTAGCAACAGCAAACATTAAATATTTATACTTGTGCCAATATGTCTTTTATTTGCTTAGCAACAGTATCTATTTCTAACATTCCATCCACAGTTTTTAATACACCTTGATTGCCATAATATTTAATCAATGGTGCTGTTTGTACATGATAAACTTCTAAGCGGTTTTTAAGCGCATCGACATTATCATCAGCCCTAGGGCCGCCCACAGTTTCCTTGGCACGTTGTTCAATACGTGCAAATAAATCTGCTTCAACAACTTCTAATGAAATCACTACATCTAATTTCATATTTTTTTCATCAAGCATTTTGTCTAAGGCTTCGGCTTGATTGGTATTTCTTGGAAAGCCGTCTAAAATAAATCCTTTAGCACAATCGGGTGCTTCGACACGGTCGGCAATAATACCAACAACAACATCATCTGAAACCAAATCGCCTCTATCCATAATGGATTTAGCTTCTTTTCCAATTTCAGAACCACTTGCAACAGCCGCTCTTAACATATCGCCTGTCGACAATTGAGCAAAACCATATTCATTTACAAGTTTTTGTGCTTGTGTACCTTTACCAGCTCCCGGTGGGCCTAATAAGATTAACTTCATCGTTTGCGTTTCCCTCTTAACTTAGACTTTTTAATAAGCCCTTCATATTGGTGAGCAAGCAAACGACTTTGAATCTGTTGGACAGTATCCATCGTAACGCTAACCACAATCAATAAGGATGTGCCTCCAAAGTAGAATGGCAAAGCAAATTGAAGTTGTAAAAGTTCTGGTAGTATAGCAACCAATGTTAGATATGCAGCGCCTACAACTGTAATTCTTGTCAACACAAAGTCAATATATTCGGCAGTTCTCGCGCCTGGGCGAATCCCCGGAATAAACCCACCTTGTTTTTTCAAGTTATCGGCTGTATCGGTTGGGTCCATAACAACTGAAGTTTGGAAAAATGTGAAAAACACAATTAAAACAACAAATGTTAATAAGTATAATGGCTGTCCACGCCCAAGTAACGCGCTAATAGTTGCAATAATTTCATTGCTCGATTCCCCTGCAAAGTTAGAAATTGTAACAGGAATCATCAATAAAGCGGTTGCAAAAATTGGTGGGATAACACCAGCAGTGTTAAGCTTTAATGGCAGATGCGAACTTTCGCCACCATACATTTTATTGTTCATTTGGCGTTTTGGATATTGCACCAATAGCTTACGTTGCGCGCGTTCTACAAACACAATAAACGCAATAACAACAACTGATAAAACAACAATACCAACAATTAACAATGTCGATAATGTACCTTGTTGACCAAGGCTTAACATTTGTACAATACCAAGTGGAATACTTGCCACAATGCCTGCAAAAATAATCAGAGAAATACCGTTACCAATACCACGGGCGGTAATTTGTTCACCAAGCCACATAAGGAATAACACACCACCAACAATGGTAATTACCGTCGAAAGTTGGAACATTAACCCAGGGTTTACCACCAATCCAGGGCTGGTTTCTAGGCTAACAGCTAGGGTGTAACCTTGTATAGCTGATAAAAATACCGCGCCATACCGAGTATATTGGGTAATTTTTTTCTGCCCTGATGCACCTTCTTTTTTAAGTGCCTTCAAAGCAGGCACCATACTGGTCATCAATTGTAAAATAATTGCAGCTGTAATATAGGGAATAACATTTAAAGCAAAAATAGCCATACGCCCAACTGCGCCACCAGCAAACATATCCATTACGCCCAACAAACCAGATTGGTTGTTAACAAACGCATTGGCAAGTGCCGCGGCATCAATTCCTGGAATGGGAATAAAAGTACCAAGACGATAGACAAGAAGCGCACCTAGAGTAAACCAGATACGCTTTTTTAGATCATGGGCTTTGCCAAAAGCCGAGAAGTTTAAATTTGCGGCGAGCTGTTCTGCTGCTGATGCCATTTAATTTGCTCCTAAAATTCAAAAGGCAAGTCACCCTGCCCTTTTAATTTATTATGATTTATTTTTTTTAGGTCTAGTAATCGTAACAGATCCACCAGCTTTTTCAATAGCTTCGACAGCACCTTTACTAGCACCATGAACTTCAAAACTGAGTTTAGCTTTTAATTCACCAACGCCTAATATACGAACGCCATCGAGTACACGGCGTATAATACCTGCCGCTACCAGCGATTCTGCTGTAATAGGTGATTGTTTGTCTAGCTTACCAGCATCAATCGCTTCTTGGATACGACCAATATTAACACCGCTAAGCTTTTTAGCGAAAATATTGTTAAATCCACGTTTTGGTAAACGCATATGGATAGGCATTTGACCGCCTTCAAAACCTTTAATCGCAACACCAGAGCGAGATTTTTGCCCTTTAACACCACGACCACATGTTTTGCCTTTGCCAGAACCAATACCACGCCCTAGGCGTTTACTAACATGACGAGCACCTTGTTTATCTGCAATTTCATTAAGACGCATAATAATATCCTTTTCCTTAATAGAAACCGCTATTTAGCGTCTTCTATAATTGTCACCATATGTGCTACTTTATTAATCATACCACGAATAGATGGGGTATCTTCTAAAGTACGAACACGGTTCATTTTATTAAGCCCAAGACCTACCAATGTTGCACGTTGGCTGGCTTCACGGCGAATGGGACTGCCAGTTTGTTTAATGGTAATTGTTTTTTTAGCCATTATCTTTATCCTTAAACTAAATTGGTTTACGCACCAGTTTCCATTGAATCACCTGCACCATCACGACGACGGGCAACAATATCCGAAACCTTTTTACCACGGCGAGCTGCCACTTTACGCGGGCTATTCTCTTTTTGTAGAGCATCAAATGTTGCTCTAACCATGTTATAAGGGTTAGATGTACCAATAGATTTTGCTACAACGTCCTGAATGCCAACAGTTTCGAAAACTGCACGCATTGGACCACCAGCAATAATACCAGTACCCGGAGGCGCTGCACGAAGCATAACCTTACCTGCACCATGATGACCTTCGACATCGTGATGAAGAGTACGGCCTTCACGCAAAGGAACTCTAATCATTTGGCGTTTGGCTTCTTCGGTTGCTTTACGAATGGCTTCAGGCACTTCTTTTGCTTTGCCTTTACCAAACCCTACACGGCCTTTTTGATCGCCCAACACTACAAGTGCTGCAAAACCAAAACGACGACCACCTTTAACAACTTTTGCTACGCGGTTAATATGAACAAGGCGATCGACAAATTCGTTATCGCGTTCTTCTTTTCTATCATTATTACGTGCCATTATTTTACCCTTTAAAATTTAAGACCGGCTTCGCGCGCAGCTTCCGCTACGGCTTTAACACGCCCATGATACAAATAAGAACCCCTGTCAAACACTACGTCTGTAAGACCAGCAGCGCTTGCACGTTTTGCAACTAATTTGCCCACTTCTGTCGCCGCAGCAACATCAGCACCTGTTTTAAGCTTAGACTTCACATCTTTTTCAATAGATGAAGCGCTGGCTAATGTTTTACCCAAACTATCGTCGATAATTTGTGCATATATATGTTTTGAAGACCGAAATACGCTTAAACGAGGACGACCATTAGCCACTTTTTTAAGACTATTGCGTACACGTTGTTTACGGCGTTCAGTTGTTTTTCTGTTAGAAACTGCCATTGTTTAAGACTCCTACTTCTTCTTACCTTCTTTGCGGAACACAAACTCACCTTGATAACGAATACCCTTGCCTTTAAACGGCTCTGGTTTACGATATTTACGAATGTTTGCAGCGACTTGACCAACCAATTGTTTATCAATACCTGATACAACAATTTCTGTTGGCTTAGTAACCTTTAATTCCACACCTTCGGGTGCTTCATAATTTACCTCATGAGAGAGGCCTAAGTTTAGGCTTAGAGTCTTACCCTTCAGCGCAGCACGATAACCAACACCCTGAATTTCCAGAGTTTTAGAGTATCCTTCCACAACACCTGTTACAATATTTGCAACCAGTGTGCGGCTAAGACCCCACATTGAACGTGAGCGTTTGGAATCATCGCGCGGAGTGATTAATAAGCCTTCTTCAGTTTTAGAAACTGAAACCTCATTAACCAACACGACTGAAAGACTACCCTTTGGGCCTTTTACCGAAATTTGCTGACCTTCGATGTTAATCTCAACACCAGCAGGTAACGGTACTGCTTTTTTACCAATACGTGACATATTATTTTATCCTTAACCGATAGAAAAATTCTTAACTTCAATCATTCAAACTAGAACAATTGACAAAGAACCTCGCCACCAACATTTTCTTCTCTTGCTTTCCAATCTGCCATAACACCTTTAGGTGTTGAAAGAATAGAAATACCAAGACCATTATAAACAGGCGTAATGTCTTTCACGGATGAATAAACACGACGACCAGGTTTTGAAACCCGCTTAACTTCCTGAATAACAGGAGCGCCTTCAAAATATTTTAACTCAATTTCAAACTCAGATTTTCCGCCATCAAATTCAACAGCAGCATAACCCCGAATGAAACCTTCATCAGCCAATACATCTAACACACGACCACGTAAGTTAGAAGCGGGTGTTGAAACCACACTTTTACCACGCATTTGCGCGTTACGAATACGTGTTAGCATATCTGCGAGAGGATCTGTCATAACCATAATTTTATCTCCTACCAGCTCGACTTTACGAGCCCAGGGATTTTACCCATAGAGCCCAATTCACGAAGTGCAATACGCGACATCTTCAACTTACGATAATAACCGCGCGGACGACCTGTAACTTCACAACGGCTTTTAAGACGAGTCTTAGAACCATCACGAGGCAATTTAGCAATATCCATACGTGCTTTAAACCGTTCTTCTGGTTTTAAACTTTCGTTTTTAGAAATTGCAACAAGTTCCGCACGTTTTGTAGCATATTTTGCAACAATACGTTGGCGCTTTAATTGCCTTTGAATCATACTTACTTTAGCCATATCAGTTCTGTTCCTTATCCTTTGGGAAAGGGAAGTTAAACCCTTTAAGCAATGAACGCGCTTCATCATCCGTTTTTGCGGTTGTACAAACAATAATATCCATACCCCACATAACATCGATTTTATCATAATCAATTTCAGGGAAAACAATATGTTCTTTAATACCCATAGCAAAGTTACCATTGCCATCAAAACTTTTAGGATTAAGCCCACGGAAGTCACGTGTACGGGGTAAAGCAATAGTAATAAGTCTGTCTAAAAACTCAAACGCTGCATTTCCGCGTAATGTAACTTTACAACCAAGAGGCATTTCTTCACGCACTTTAAAAGTAGCGATAGACTTACGAGCCTTGGTTACAACTGGCTTTTGACCAGCAATCATTGTCAAAGCTTCAACAGCCGATTTGATTTTTTTAGTGTCTTGAACAGTTTCGCCAACACCCATGTTAATAACAACTTTATCAAGCTGCGGGATAAGCATGTCATTAGAATAATTAAATTCTTTTTTCATGTCTTTGCGAACAACGTCATTATAATGCTTTTTCAAGCGTGCAAAATTATCAGCCATCAATCAATTCTCCTGAACGTTTAGCAAAGCGGACTTTTTTACCTTCAACAAACTTATAACCAACACGTGTTGGCTTGCCGTCTTTAGGGTCTTCAATCGCTAAATTAGAAATATTAATTGTTGCTTCTTTGGTAAAAATACCGCCCTCAGCTGTTTGGGTTGGCTTTGTATGGCGTTTAACAATGTTAACACCAGAAACGATAGCACGATTTTCTTTAGGGATAACCTTAAGAACTTCGCCTTTTTTGTCTTTATACTTACCAGTAAGCACAACGACATTATCGCCTTTTTTGATTTTTAATTTAATCGGCATTTACAAAACCTCCGGTGCAAGGGAAACAATTTTCATATGTTTCTTAGCACGCAGTTCACGCACAACAGGACCAAAAATCCGTGTTCCGATAGGTTCGCCATTTGCGTTCACAAGAACAGCAGCGTTGCCATCAAAACGGATCATAGAACCGTCTTTACGTTGGATGTCTTTTCTCGTCCGTACAATAACTGCACGGCGCACATCGCCTTTTTTCACCTTACCATTAGGTGTCGCTTCTTTAATACTAACCACTATAGTGTCGCCTACAGACGCAGTTCTGCGTTTTGACCCACCAAGTACTTTAATACACTGAACGCGTTTAGCACCTGAGTTGTCGGCAACTTCTAGATTTGTTTGCATTTGAATCATGACATAAGTCCTTCAAATTGCCCCTCACCCGTTACAGGTTTGGAGCGATGCTCAACAAGTTAAGAATCAGTTATTATTTAATAACTGCCCATTTTTTGTTTTTCGATACCGGCTTGGTTTCTTCGATACGTATAATATCTCCGACCTTAACCGAGTTATTTTCATCATGCGCATGATATTTCTTTGAACTACGCACGGTCTTCTTAAGCAATGGGTCGGTAAAACGACGTTCTACTTTTACCACTACTGTTTTATCATTGGCGTCACTAACAACAACGCCTTGTAGGATACGCTTTGGCATATCAAATCCTTCTTACGCTTTAGATTCAGAGCGCAATTGCTGCTGAACAGTTTGAACTCTTGCAATATCGCGGCGCACTTGGCGTACACGGGACGAATTTTCCAATTGACCAGAGGCCTTTTGAAAACGCAGATTAAATTGCTCTTTTTTTAAACCAAGCAACTCATCTTGAAGTTCATCCAAACTTTTGTTTTTTAATTCACTGGCCTGCATGACCATTCCTTTCAACAAATTTGAGTGGCTGCGTAACAATAGTGGGCTTATAGACCAAAATTACACAACAGCCAAACAAAAAATCAAGTTATACGTCTAATCGTTGAACAAATTTTACCTTAATCGGTAACTTTTGTGCGCCTAGGCGTAAAGCTTCTTTGGCAGTGTTACTATCGACACCATCAATTTCAAACATAATCCGCCCAGGTTTAACTTTAGCGGCCCAAAATTCTACTGAACCTTTGCCTTTACCCATACGAACTTCAAGTGGCTTTTTAGACACAGGTACATCAGGGAAAATCCTAATCCACACACGACCAGCACGTTTCATATGACGGGTAATAGCCCGACGACATGCTTCGATTTGGCGTGCTGTAATTCTATCTGGTTCTAAAGCTTTAAGACCATAAGTCCCAAAGTTCATATCCGTTCCGCCTTTAGCCTTACCCTTGATACGGCCTTTATGGGCTTTACGGAATTTTGTGCGTTTTGGTTGCAACATTTCCTATTTCTCCAATCAAAAGTTAACGACCACGAGGTCGGTTACGGTCACCGCCGCGGTTACGATCATTACCACCACGACCACCAGCTGCAAGGGCTAAACGCTCTTGTGCCATAGGGTCATGTTCCATAATATCGCCTTTATAAATCCACACTTTAATGCCAATAACACCGTAAGCTGTATGCGCACGCGCAACACCATAGTCGATATTAGAGCGCAAAGTATGCAAAGGCACACGGCCTTCACGATACCATTCAACCCGTGCAATTTCAGCACCACCTAAACGACCAGCACAGTTAATACGAATACCCAAAGCACCCATACGCATAGCCGATTGCACAGCACGCTTCATCGCACGACGAAAAGCCACGCGGCGTTCGAGCTGTTGAGCCACAGCTTCTGCCACCAAACGGGCATCAACTTCAGGCTTACGCACTTCAACAATGTTAATTGTCACTTCGGCCTTAGTCATTTTACCGACCATGCGTTTAATGCGTTCAATGTCTGAACCTTTTTTACCAATCACCACACCGGGGCGTGCTGTATGGATAGATACGCGACATGTTTTATGCGGGCGTTCAATTACAACTTTCGAAATACCTGCAGCTTTAAGCTTTTTTTCAAGCATATTACGAATTTTCAAATCTTCGTGAAGAAGTTTGCCATATTCGCCTGCATCGGCATACCAACGTGAATCCCATGTACGGTTAATACCAAGACGAAAACCAATAGGGTTAATTTTTTGTCCCATTATGCTTGCTCCCCAGTTTCTTTAACAATGATAGTCAGTTGACTGAATGGTTTCAGAATTTTACCAACACGTCCACGAGCACGAGGCTGAAAACGTTTCATTACTAAGTTTTTACCAACATATGCTTCACTAACAATCAATGTGTCGACATCTAAGCCATGATTATTTTCAGCGTTCGCTATAGCACTCTGCAATGTTTTTATAACCGCGCCAGAAACACGTTTATGCGAAAATTGTAAGTCAGCTAAAGCTGTTTCCACTTTTTTGCCACGAATTAAAGCAGCGACTAGACTAAGCTTTTGAGGGCTTGTTCTAATCATGCGGGTTACCGCTCTTGCTTCATTATCGGCAAGTGAGCGTTCTCTTTTTGCCTTACCCATGGTTATTTCCTTCTCGATTTTTTATCGGCCAGATGCCCATAATATGTACGGGTTGGTGAAAATTCACCAAATTTGTGACCAATCATATCTTCGGAAACATTCACAGGGATATGTTTTTTGCCATTATAGACACCGAATGTTAGACCCACAAACTGGGGCAGTACAGTTGAACGCCTGCTCCAAATTTTAATAACTTCATTTCGTCCTGATGCGCGCACTTTTTCTGCTTTCTTAAGCAAATAAGCGTCGATATAAGGACCTTTCCATAAAGAACGTGCCATTTATAATTCCTAACGTTTATTTTTGCGCAAATGACGGCTACGAATGATATATTTATCAGTAGCTTTATTTGAACGAGTGCGTTTGCCTTTGGTTGGCTTACCCCAAGGTGTCACCGGATGACGACCACCTGAAGTTCTACCTTCACCACCACCATGTGGATGATCCACAGGGTTCATAGCCACACCACGAACAGAAGGGCGTTTGCCTTTCCAACGGCTGCGACCAGCTTTACCAAAGTTTTGGTTTGAATTGTCAGGATTAGAAACAGCACCAATTGTTGCCATACATTCGCTGCGAACAATACGTTGTTCACCTGAACTTAGGCGTAAAATTGCATAGCCTGCATCACGGCCGACCAATTGTACATATGCACCAGCAGCACGAGCAATTTGCCCGCCCTTGCCCATTTTTAATTCGACATTATGTATAATTGTACCAATAGGAATACTTGCCAATGGCATTGCGTTCCCTGGTTTTACGTCAACCTTATTGCCTGCGACCACGGGGTCACCAGCGCTTAAACGCTGTGGAGCAATAATATATGATAATTCACCATCTTCATAACGAATAAGCGCAATAAAAGCAGTACGGTTCGGATCATATTCAATACGTTCCACCACTGCCGCCATATCCCATTTCCGACGTTTAAAGTCGACCAAACGATATGTACGCTTATGCCCGCCGCCTCGGCGACGTGCGGTGATACGGCCGCTGTTATTGCGACCACCAGATTTTGTCAAACCTTCGGTTAGACTTTTTACTGGCTTTCCTTTCCAGAGGTCAGAGCGGTCTATTAAAATTAGACCCCGTTGACCTGGGCTGGTAGGTTTATAGCTTTTGAGTGCCATAGTTTATTTCTTTCGGCTTAGACACTGGACTTAAAGACCAGTTGTCACATCAATCATTTGACCTTCTTCAAGGGTAACAATTGCTCTCTTAATATCACTGCGTCGTCCCATGATCCCTTTAAAGCGTTTTGTCTTACCCTTGCGGATAAGCGTGTTAACAGCTTTAACCTTCACATTGAACAGTGTTTCCACAGCCTGCTTGATTTCAGGCTTCGATGCGCGTTTAGCCACATCAAATACAACCTGGTTATGTTCCGAAGCACCTGAAGTTTTTTCAGTGATTGCAGGTCCAACGATTACATCATAAAGTTCAACTTTATCCATTGAAACGTACCTCTAATGCTTCTACTGCGGCTTTTGTAAGAACCAATTTCTTACGACGCAGAATGTCATATACATTAATACCTTGAATTGGCAACACATCGATGTTTGGAACATTGCGTGCGGCTAATGCAAAATTACTATCAATTTCAGCACCACCAATTAACAATGCGTTGATAAAACCTAGCTTTTCAAACTGAGCTTTAACATCTTTTGTTTTGGCAGATTTGCTGGTTACATCGTCAATAATGACAAGTTCACCTGCTTGCGCTTTAGATGATAATGCGTGCCTTAATGCAAGAGCACGAATTTTCTTTGGTAATGAATGAGCATGTGAGCGCACAACAGGACCAAATGATTTACCACCACCACGAAAAAGGTTAGCTTTACGGTTACCATGACGTGCGCCACCAGAACCTTTTTGCTTGACCGATTTTTTTGTAGTACCAGCAACTTCTGAACGTTGTTTGGTCTTATGAGTACCCGCTTGGCGTTTGGCAAGCTGATAATTGACCATACGATGCAAAATGTCTGCCCGAGGTTCTAAGCCGTATATCGCTTCGGATAATTCGACAGAGCCTGAGGCTTTTGCTTCTAATGTTATTACATCTAATTTCATGATTATTCACCTGTTCCGTTAGCAGCTGTAAAGCTACCTGGTGTCGGTAATCCTTCAGGGAGGGCTAGTTTAACAGCGTCACTTAAGAACACCCAACCGCCTTTTGACCCAGGAATAGCACCTTTAACCAAAATAATATCACGTTCAACGTCGGTTTTAACAACAGTTAGGTTTTGAACGGTAATACGCGTAGCACCCATATGCCCCGCCATTTTTTTACCTTTAAAAACTTTACCAGGGTCTTGACATTGACCAGTAGAACCAAGGCTACGATGTGAGATAGAAACACCATGAGATGCACGCAAACCGCCAAA
Organism: uncultured Hyphomicrobiales bacterium; assembly: GCA_964531635.1. GTDB lineage: Bacteria > Pseudomonadota > Alphaproteobacteria > Rhizobiales > OSC116 > OCS116. Next base: position 14,942 of record CAZHCZ010000014.1, read on the forward strand.
ATTATGACGTTTCATAGCACCCTGAAAGCCTTTACCAATTGAAATGCCTGTGGCATCAACTTTTTGACCATCAATAAAATGGTCGGCTTTAAGTGTAGCACCCACTTCGATAAGATTTTCAGGGCTTACCCTAAATTCAGCAATCTTTTTCTTAGGTTCAACTTTAGATTTACCAAAATGCCCACGTTGGGGTTTTGATACATTTTTTACTTTGGCTTTACCACTACCAAGTTGTAGTGCCGTATAGCCATTTGTTTCTTCAGTACGCTGAGCGATAACTTGACAGCCATCCAATAACAAAACTGTTACTGGTACATGTTCACCATCTTCAGTGAATACGCGTGTCATACCGAGCTTCTGAGCAATAATGCCTGAACGCATGATTTTGTCCTTACAGTTTGATTTCGACATCAACACCAGCAGCAAGGTCTAGCTTCATTAAAGCGTCGACTGTTTGCGGTGTTGGGTCAACAATATCTAATACGCGTTTATGTGTACGCATTTCGAATTGTTCCCGACTTTTCTTATCAATGTGTGGACCACGCAAAACTGTATA
>CAZHCZ010000014.1:15507-27714 GCA_964531635.1 uncultured Hyphomicrobiales bacterium
TTTTCAATACGAGTAGGAAGCGGAATTGGACCACGCACTTGGGCGCCCGTACGGCGGGCAGTATTGACAATTTCTTTTGTCGACGCATCTAAGATGCGATGATCAAAAGCTTTTAGTCGAATACGAATATTTTGACCGTGCATGTTCATACCTTTAGTATATTAAATTAAAGCTGAGGGCAAAACGCCCTCACCTCATCTTATTGTTATTATTTAATGATTTTACCAACAACACCCGCACCAACGGTACGTCCACCTTCACGGATAGAGAAGCGTAACTGCTCTTCCATGGCGATTGGTGCGATAAGTTCGACATCAATATTAACATTGTCGCCTGGCATTACCATCTCTGTACCCTCTTGTAAAGACACAACGCCTGTTACATCGGTTGTACGGAAATAGAATTGTGGACGATATTTTGTAAAGAATGGAGTATGACGTCCACCTTCTTCTTTTGTAAGGATATAGGCTTCAGCAACAAAGTTTGTATGCGGAGTAATTGAACCCGGTGCGCAAAGCACTTGACCACGTACAACATCTTCACGCTTAGTACCACGAAGTAGAACACCAACATTATCGCCCGCTTCACCTCTATCAAGCAATTTACGGAACATTTCAACACCAGTACACGTTGTTACTGTTGTGTCTTTCATGCCAACGATTTCAATATTGTCACCAACATTTACAACACCACGTTCAATACGACCAGTTACCACTGTACCACGACCAGAAATTGAGAACACATCTTCAATAGGCAGTAGGAATGGTAAATCTTTAGGACGATCTGGAGTTGGGATATATGTATCAACAGCTTCCATCAATTTAATGATAGAGTTTTTGCCGATTTCTTCATCACGACCTTCAACCGCAGCTAGGGCAGAACCCATAACGATAGGAATATCATCACCTGGGAAGTCATATTCGCTTAATAGTTCACGAATTTCCATTTCAACAAGTTCTAACAATTCTTCATCGTCAACTTGATCAACTTTATTCATGTAGATTACGAGGAAAGGAACACCACATTGGCGAGCAAGAAGAATATGCTCACGTGTTTGGGGCATAGGACCATCAGCCGCTGATACCACAAGAATACCACCGTCCATTTGGGCAGCGCCAGTAATCATGTTTTTAACATAGTCAGCATGACCGGGGCAATCCACATGGGCATAATGACGGTTTGCAGTTTCATATTCAACATGAGCTGTTGAAATTGTAATACCGCGTTCACGCTCTTCAGGTGCGCCATCAATGTCGGCATATGCCATGGCTACGCCGCCAGTGATTTCAGCCATTACCATAGTAATAGCTGCAGTTAATGTTGTTTTACCATGGTCAACATGGCCGATTGTGCCGACGTTAACATGAGGTTTAGTACGCTCAAACTTTTCTTTAGCCATTTGGCTCTCCATTTAGTTTAACTTAGTCTTATATATAAGACTAAGTTTTAAGTTTTCAATTTTATTCAAGCAAGTTTTGCGATGATTTCATCCGCAACCGCTTGAGGTACTTGATCATAATGATCGAATTGCATAGTAAACTGTGCACGACCCTGTGTTGCAGAGCGTAATGAGCTTACATAGCCAAACATGTTTGCCAAAGGCACCATCGCATTAACGACTTGAGCGTTACCACGAGGTTCTGTCCCAGAAATCATGCCACGGCGAGAGTTAAGGTCACCAATAACATCACCAACATAATCTTCAGGAGTTACCACTTCAACCTTCATTATAGGTTCAAGTAATTTCAGACCTGCGTCGCGTACACCTTCACGGAAGCCCGCACGACCAGCAAGTTCAAATGCCATAACAGATGAGTCAACATCATGGTAAGCGCCGTCAACCAGCGTCACTTTAATGTTTAACATCGGGAAGCCAGCAAGCACACCGGTTTCAACAACCGATTTAATACCTTTTTCCACACCTGGTATATATTCTTTAGGAACCGAACCACCAACAATTTTGCTTTCAAAATCAAAGCCTTCATTGTTATCACCCGGTTCGATAATCATCTTAACCCGCGCAAATTGTCCAGAACCACCAGATTGCTTCTTATGCGTGTAGTTAATTTCAGTTTCACCAATAATGGTTTCACGATAAGCCACTTGTGGCGAACCGACATTGGCTTCAACACCAAATTCACGACGCAAACGGTCAACCAAAATGTCCAAATGCAATTCACCCATACCCGCAATAATTGTTTGACCTGACTCGAAATCAGATGAAACACGGAAAGAAGGATCTTCAGCAGCAAGACGTTGTAAGCCAGCACCTAGTTTTTCTTGGTCAGCTTTGGTTTTTGGTTCAATGGCAATCTCGATAACAGGATCGGGGAATTCCATACGTTCCAAAATAACAGGCTTAAGCAAATCGCTCAATGTATCGCCAGTTGTGGTATATTTAAGACCAGCAAGGGCTACAATATCACCAGCATAAGCAATTTTAACATCTTCACGCGAGTTAGAATGCATAAGCAACATACGGCCTACGCGTTCTTTTTTATCCTTAACCGTGTTTAAAACAGTTTTACCCGATTCAAGCACACCAGAGTAAATACGCACAAATGTTAGAGAACCAACAAATGGGTCATTCATAATTTTAAACGCCAACAAACCAAGAGATTCATCATCAGAAGGCAAACGCGTTGTTGCTTCATCCGTTTTAAAATCAATACCCTTAATAGCAGGAATATCCAAAGGCGATGGTAAATAATCAACCACAGCATCAAGCAATGGCTGTACACCTTTGTTTTTAAAAGCAGAGCCACAGAATACTGGGAAGAACTGAACTGCAATACAACCCTTACGAATAAGCGCTTTTAGTTCAGGTACAGAAGGCATTTCACCTTCAAGATACTTGTCCATAGCCGCTTCATCAGCTTCTACAGCAACCTCGATAAGCTTTTCGCGCCATTCTTCGGCTTGTTCTTGATATTCTTCAGGAATATCGCCAACAACAAATTCAGCACCAAGCTTTTCTTCAGCCCAAGTGATGGCTTTCATTTCGACAAGGTCGATACAGCCTATAAATTCATTTTCAGCACCAATTGGCAATTGACAAACAGCGGCAGTAGCACCCAAACGCGTGTCCATCATTTCCACACACTTAAAGAAGTCTGCGCCAATTTTGTCCATCTTGTTGACAAAGAACATCCGCGGGACGTTATATTTGTCAGCCTGACGCCAAACCGTTTCAGTTTGAGGCTCAACACCAGCGTTGGCATCGAGCAATGCAACCGCACCGTCAAGCACACGCAAGCTACGTTCAACTTCAATAGTGAAGTCAACGTGACCGGGAGTGTCAATAATGTTTAGGCGTTTGCCATTCCAGAATGTAGTCGTCGCAGCCGAGGTAATTGTAATACCACGTTCTTGCTCTTGCTCCATCCAATCCATTGTTGCCGCGCCATCATGCACTTCACCAATTTTATGACTTTTACCTGTATAGTATAGGATACGTTCCGTACAAGTGGTCTTACCCGCATCAATATGCGCCATAATACCAAAATTACGATAATCCTTAATTTCATGTTCACGAGCCATGTTATTCCCTTACCAACGATAATGCGAGAAGGCACGGTTGGCTTCGGCCATACGATGCGTATCTTCACGTTTTTTAACGGCATTACCACGGTTATTAGCCGCATCTAATAATTCACCAGACAGGCGCGCTGTCATTGTGGTTTCATTACGACCGCGAGCGGCGTTAATTAACCAACGAATTGCCAATGCACGGCGTCTCTCGGGGCGAACCTCGACAGGCACTTGGTATGTAGCACCACCAACACGGCGCGAGCGCACTTCGGTCATTGGGGCAACATTTTCGAGTGCTTCATGAAAAGTAACCAAAGGCTCAGCACTTGTCTTAGCCTCGATTTTTTCAAGCGCACCGTAAACGATACGTTCAGCAACCGATTTTTTACCGTCTAACATAAGACAGTTCATGAATTTATTTAATATTACATCACCATATTTTGCGTCTGGCAAAATTTGGCGTTTCTCAGCACGATGACGTCTAGACATTGTACATCACCTCCTATTTAGGTCGTTTAGCGCCGTATTTCGAACGGCGTTGTCTGCGGTCTTTAACACCTTGAGTATCAAGAACACCGCGAATAATATGATAGCGCACACCAGGTAAATCTTTTACACGACCGCCACGTATAAGCACAACACTATGCTCTTGGAGGTTATGACCTTCACCGGGGATATAGCTCGTCACTTCAAAACCATTTACCAAACGAACACGCGCTACTTTACGTAGAGCCGAGTTAGGCTTTTTAGGAGTTGTTGTATAAACGCGTGTGCAAACACCACGTTTTTGGGGGCAAGCTTCCATTGCGGGTACCTTGTTGCGTTTAACAGGTACTTTCCGCGGCTTGCGCAACAGTTGGTTGATTGTAGGCATCTCTGCTTTTAACCTTCACAAATTACATCATATTGGTTACAAGGTTGCCCTAGCTTCCAACATGCACTTTAGCACAGAATAGGTTACCCTACCTGTACGCTCGGAATGATGATATAAAATCACCGTTAAGTTCTTCATCTGTATCAATAAGGTATAGTTTTCTAGTAATTTAGAATCCTACTACTTATTTTATAAAGTGCGCGCAACATAGAAGCATATTAATCAACCGTCAAGGGTAAATCTACACAATTTAAGAAATTGTTTAAAAACATCTTAAGTTTATATTTTGCCCATGCGGGCAGTCAACTTCAGCCTGCAACCCAACAGCTTCTCTGGCTAGTGAAATATACTTCAAACTTTACAGCATAGCGCCATATTATTAACATGGCTTACAACAAATTCATACAAAAAAACCTGAACCAAAAACAGCCGCATTGAATTAACGATGCGGCTGTTTTTTAACTTATGTGTTTTTTTATCAGTCCAAATTCTCTGGTAATGCCAGAGGTTCGGCGAAGATTGCGCTGGCTGCTGCTTCTTCGCGAGCGGCGGCGGCTAGAGCATCGGCTTTTTCTTGTTCGGCTAGAATAAGCTGATCGCGGCTGTTTGCAATTTTTTTCATTCTTGCGAGCATAGCGCCTGTGCCTGCTGGTAATAGTCGTCCAACAATCACATTTTCTTTAAGCCCTTCAAGCGTATCTACTTTGCCATGAATAGCCGCTTCGGTTAGCACACGTGTGGTTTCTTGGAACGATGCCGCAGAAAATACAGAGCGTGTTTGCAATGAGGCTTTGGTAATACCCAATAAGATAGGCATAGCTTTGGCTTCACGTTTGCCTTCGGCACGTAATTTAGCATTCATTTCGGCAAATTCATGTCTATCAATCTGCTCGTTTTTAAACACCATACTGTCGCCCTGCTCAGTAACTTCAACCTTTTGCAGCATGTTACGCACAATAACTTCGATATGTTTGTCGTTAATCGGCACGCCTTGCAAACGGTAAACTTCTTGAATTTCATTGACCAAATAGTTTGAAAGTTCTTCAACGCCTTTAATTGCCAAAATATCATGTGGGGCTGGGTTGCCATCAATAATATATTCGCCCAATTCGATAAAGTCACCATCTTGCACTTGTAAATGCTTACCCTTTGGAATTAGATATTCCGCTGGTTCTAGCTCATCATTCTCAGGAACAATAGAGATGCGACGTTTATTTTTATAATCGCGCCCAAATTTAATTGTACCAGAAATTTCGGCAATAACCGCATGGTCTTTAGGACGACGCGCTTCAAACAATTCGGCAACACGTGGCAGACCACCTGTAATATCGCGGGTTTTAGCTGTTTCTTGCGGTATCCGCGCCAATACATCACCGGGTTTTACCACCATATCGGGTTCAACCGATAAAATAGCACCCACACTCATCAGATAAGAAGCATTACCGCCTTTTGACAGTATTTTCATTTCGCCATCTTCGCCAACAATTACGATAGCAGGTGTTAAACCGCTGCCGCGTGTGTTTGAACGCCAGTCCGTAATTACGCGTTGAGTAATACCTGTAGCATCATCGACGTTTTCTTGAACCGAAACAGTATCAACCAAATCGACAAATTTAATAATTCCGCCAACTTCGCTCATAATTGGGCGTGAATATGGGTCCCAATCGGCAATTCTATCGCCACGTTTGATTTTAGCACCATTTTTAAATTTAATAGATGAACCATAGTTAATTTTATGACTAGCAACTTCTTTGCCATCGAGATCAATAATGGTCAAAACCATATTACGCCCCATGACTACAAGCCCGCCACCTTCGCGTGTAATGGCGCTGTCTTTTTTAAACTTAAGCTTGCCGTCATGCTTACTTTCAACATAAGAGTTATCGACAACCTGCGCTGTTCCACCAATATGGAATGTACGCATGGTAAGCTGAGTACCCGGTTCACCGATAGATTGGGCAGCAATAACGCCAACCGCTTCACCAATGTTAACCTTAGTACCACGAGCAAGGTCACGTCCGTAACATGTAGCGCAAACACCATTGGTCGATTTGCAGGTTAAAATTGAACGAATTTCAATTTGTTGCAAACCATACTTTTCAATCAACTCGGCATGCACTTCATCAATCATTGTATCTTTAGTTAAGAAAATTTCTTTCTTGCCTGGGATATTGGTATCGGTAGCGACAGTACGCCCTAACACACGTTCAGCAACAGATGCCACAATTTCACCAGAATCAATAATTGGGCGTACAACAATAAATTCGTCCGAACCACAATTGTCTTGCGTAATGATACTGTCTTGCGCAACGTCTACCAAACGGCGGGTTAAGTAACCTGAACTGGCGGTTTTCATCGCTGTATCGGCTAGACCTTTACGCGCACCATGGGTCGAGTTAAAATATTCGTTAACCGTTAGGCCTTCTTTAAAGTTAGAAATAATCGGTGTTTCGATAATTTCACCATTCGGCTTAGCCATAAGACCACGCATACCAGCAAGTTGTTTCATCTGTGCAGGAGAACCACGCGCACCAGAATGTGACATCATATAAACCGAGTTAATCGGTTTTTGACGACCAGTTTCGGCGTCAATTTGTACAGCCGAAATTGCATCCATCATCGCATCGGCAATCTTATCGGTACATTTAGACCAAGCATCAACAACTTTATTGTATTTTTCACCTTTGGTAATTAAACCATCTAAATATTGTTGCTCAAATTCTTGAGTTAATTTGGTTGTATCGCCAACAATTTTGTCTTTGTTCGTAGGAATAAGCATATCGTCCATGCCAAATGAAATACCAGCACGGCATGCCCATTTAAAGCCCATTTCCATCATTTTATCGGCAAACATTACAGTTTCTTTTTGCCCACAATGACGGTAAACAACGTCAATCATTTTAGATATTTCTTTTTTGGTCAAAAGCTTATTGATAATATCAAACGAAATTTCAGCATTCTTAGGCAATAATGATGCCAAAATTAGCCGTCCCGGAGTGGTGTCATAAATTTTGCTGACATCATTTCCTTCGGCATCAACGCCAACATAACGACCCTTAACCTTGGCATGCAATGTTACAGCTTTACTTTCAAGTGCATATTCAATTTCGGCTTGGCTTGATAATAACATGCCTTCGCCCGGCTCATTCGGTGCTTCGAGCGATAGGTAATAAAGCCCCAAGACAATATCTTGCGATGGCACAATAATTGGGTCGCCAGATGCAGGATGTAGAATATTGTTAGTCGACATCATTAAAACTCGTGCTTCGAGCTGAGCTTCTAACGACAATGGCACATGAACCGCCATTTGGTCACCATCAAAGTCGGCATTAAACGCAGTACAAACCAATGGGTGAAGCTGAATAGCCTTGCCTTCAATAAGTACAGGTTCAAATGCCTGAATGCCCAACCTATGCAAAGTAGGCGCACGGTTTAACATAATCGGATGTTCACGAATAACTTCGTCTAAGATATCCCAAACTTCAGGGCGGGCTTTTTCGACTAATTTTTTAGCTTGTTTAACTGTGGTGCTTAAGCCACGCGCTTCTAGCTTAGAATAAATAAACGGTTTAAACAGCTCTAGTGCCATTTTTTTAGGCAAACCACACTGATGTAATTTAAGCTCAGGACCAACCACAATAACACTACGACCAGAGTAATCGACCCGTTTGCCCAACAAGTTCTGGCGGAAACGACCCTGTTTGCCTTTTAGCATTTCAGACAAAGACTTAAGCGGGCGTTTATTTGCACCCGTAATGGTACGACCACGCCGACCATTGTCAAACAAAGCGTCGACAGATTCTTGTAACATACGTTTTTCGTTACGCACAATAATATCGGGCGCACGCAATTCCATAAGCCGCTTTAAACGGTTGTTACGGTTAATAACACGGCGGTATAAGTCATTCAAATCCGATGTTGCAAACCGACCACCATCTAGCGGTACAAGTGGGCGCAATTCGGGTGGAATTACTGGTATTACTGTCATTATCATCCATTCTGGTTTGTTGTCAGAATGAATAAAAGCATCAATAACTTTTAAGCGTTTTGCTAATTTTTTAGGCTTAAGCTCAGTTGTCGCTTCGGCAATTTCAACACGTAAGTTTGCAGCAATTTCTTCTAAATTCAAATTGCGCAACATTTCTTGAATGGCTTCAGCACCAATAGAAGCTGTAAAACTGTCATCGCCATAAGCGTCACAGCAATCCATATATTCTTCTTCGGAAAGCAATTGGTTTTGCTTTAAGTCGGTTAAACCCGGTTCAATAATTATATAGCTTTCAAAATAAAGCACGCGCTCTAAGTTTTTAAGCGTCATATCTAGCAACAAACCAATACGGCTTGGCAAGGATTTTAAGAACCAAATATGCGCAACAGGTGCAGCAAGGTCGATATGACCCATGCGTTCACGACGCACTTTTGACAAAGTAACCTCGACACCACATTTTTCGCAAATAATGCCTTTATATTTCATGCGCTTATATTTACCGCACAGACACTCATAGTCTTTCATCGGGCCGAAAATACGTGAGCAGAAAAGACCATCTTTTTCAGGCTTAAAAGTACGATAATTTAAAGTTTCAGGCTTTTTAATTTCACCGTGCGACCAAGAAAGAATTTTCTCGGGGCTAGCAATGGATATACGAATTTGGTCAAAATTTTGTTGACCAGACGCGGGATTAAAAACATTCATGATATCTTGGCTCATAACATTTTCCTTTAAATTAATTATTCAGCAGTTTGGGCGGCTTTAGCGGCGGCTTTAGCCCGCAATTCTGCCGAATTTTCTAGTTGTACATTCAAACCTAATGAGCGCATTTCTTTAATCAAAACGTTAAAGCTTTCGGGTAACCCTGCTTCAAAGCCATCATCGCCGCGCACAATAGATTCATAAACCTTAGTCCGCCCGGCAACATCGTCCGATTTAACGGTAAGCATTTCTTGCAGTGTATAAGCTGCACCATAAGCCATAAGTGCCCAAACTTCCATCTCACCAAAGCGCTGACCACCAAATTGCGCTTTACCACCTAATGGCTGTTGCGTAACCAGACTGTAAGGTCCAATAGAACGAGCATGAATTTTATCATCAACCAAATGATGAAGTTTAAGCAAGTATTTATAGCCAACAGTAACCTTACGGTCAAATTGTTCGCCCGTCCGACCATCGCGTAACCACGATTGACCAGAACTGTCCAAACCAGAACGTTTTAACAAATCAACAATATCGGCTTCATGCGCCCCGTCAAATACAGGTGTCGCAATTGGCACACCACGTCTAAGGTTACCAGCAAGTTCAAGAATTTCTTCATCACCCATGCTGTTTAACACTTCATGGTCATCGCCATAAGCAATTTTTAAAGTTGCTTTAAGGCTTTCAATTTTTTCAGCACCGCGTTGATATGTATCAAGCGCTTCGCCAATTTGTTTACCAAGACCAGCGCTAGCCCAACCCATATGCGTTTCTAAAATTTGTCCAACATTCATACGAGATGGCACACCCAATGGGTTTAGCACCAAGTCAACAGGTGTTCCGTCTTCTAAATATGGCATGTCTTCAAGTGGCATAATTTTAGAAATAACACCTTTATTACCATGACGACCCGCCATTTTATCACCAGGTTGTAGCTTACGTTTAACCGCAACAAACACCTTAACCATTTTCATAACACCTGGCGGTAGCTCGTCACCACGTTGAATTTTATCGACTTTATCCATAAAGCGTTCTTCTAACAAACGCTTTTTTTCGTCATATTGGCGAATAATTGCTTCTACTCTGCCCATTTCTGCTTCATCGCTAAGCGCGATGTCCCACCAACGAGAGCGCGGAATATTGTCGAGCATTTCGCCGCTTAATATATCGCCAGAATTAATACCACTTGGACCTGATGTTGCAACTTTATCCAGTAACGCGTCACGCAACTGACCAAAAATAGCGCGGTCAAGAATAAGCATTTCATCATCACGGTCTTTAGCAAGACGTTCAATTTCTTCACGTTCAATTGCAATACCACGTTCGTCTTTATCGACTCCATGACGGTTAAATACCCTCACCTCAACAACCGTTCCAGCAACACCTGGGGGTAGTTTCATAGATGTATCACGCACATCGGCGGCTTTTTCACCAAAGATAGCCCGAAGCAACTTTTCTTCAGGGGTCATTGGGCTTTCGCCTTTAGGGGTAATTTTACCAACTAAGAAGTCACCCGGTTTTACTTCAGCACCAATATATACAATGCCTGATTCGTCTAAGTTTTTAAGCTGCTCTTCGCCCACATTAGGAATATCGCGGGTAATATCTTCTGCGCCCAACTTAGTATCACGTGCCGAAATTTCAAACTCTTCGATATGAATAGAAGTAAACACATCATCACGCACAATACGTTCAGAAATAAGAATACTATCTTCGAAGTTATAACCATTCCACGGCATAAATGCCACAAGCACGTTTTTACCCAATGCCAATTCACCAAGGTCGGTCGAAGGACCATCGGCAATAATATCATTAACATTAACCACATCGCCAACTTTTACCAAAGGATGTTGGTTAATACATGTGTTTTGGTTAGAACGTTGGAATTTAAGTAAGTTATAAATATCAACACCCGATTTGCTTGGATCGACATTACCAGTTGCACGAACCACAATACGGGTTGCGTCCACTTGGTCGACAATACCAGCACGGCGAGCGGTAACTGATGCCCCGCTATCACGTGCTACAATCGCTTCCATACCTGTACCCACTAAAGGCGCTTCGGCTTTTAGCAAAGGCACGGCTTGGCGTTGCATGTTTGAACCCATCAATGCGCGGTTGGCGTCATCATTTTCTAAAAACGGAATAAGCGATGCGGCGACCGAAACCAGCTGTTTAGGCGAAACGTCGACATAATTCACTTCTTTTGCGGGCACTTTTAGCACCTCGCCTGCACTACGGCAAACCAGCAATTCATCGACAAACCTACGGTCGGCCGTTAAAGGTACGTTGGCTTGACCAATTGTATATCTAGCCTCTTCCATCGCACTTAAATAAGTAACTTCGTCAGTCAATTGACCGTCGATAACTTTAACATATGGGCTTTCAATAAAGCCATATTTATTAACCCGTGCAAAGGTAGCCAATGAGTTAATCAAACCAATATTTGGACCCTCTGGTGTTTCAATTGGGCAAATTCGACCATAATGGGTCGGATGCACGTCCCGCACTTCAAAACCAGCACGTTCACGTGTTAAACCGCCGGGCCCAAGAGCTGAAATACGGCGTTTATGCGTAACTTCAGATAGTGGGTTGGTCTGATCCATAAATTGTGACAATTGCGATGAACCGAAAAATTCACGTACAGTCGCTTGAATAGGCTTAGCATTAATTAAGTCATGCGGCATAACTGTATCAATTTCGACACTGCTCATACGCTCTTTAATAGCCCGCTCCATGCGCAGCAAACCAACACGATATTGGTTTTCAAGCAATTCACCAACACTACGAACACGGCGGTTACCAAGATTATCAATATCGTCAATTTTGCCTTTGCTGTCACGCAAATTAACCAAAGTGCGCACCACTTCTATTATGTCTTCTTTGCGTAAAACACCGACTGTGTCTTCACAATCTAGGTCAAGACGCATATTCATTTTTACCCGACCAACAGCCGACAAGTCATAGCGTTCATCGCTAAAGAATAGGCTTTCAAATAAAGCACTAGAGGCTTCTAGGGTTGGTGGCTCACCTGGGCGCATAACACGGTAAATATCCGACAATCCACCTTCGCGGTTAACCGATTTATCGACTTTAAGCGTATTGCGAATAT
>CAZHCZ010000015.1:0-27543 GCA_964531635.1 uncultured Hyphomicrobiales bacterium
ACGCCGCACCGCAGGCTTGTTTAAATGCGATTGAGGCCGCAACCAATATGCCTTTTGAGCAAGGGCTTAAATTAGAGCGTGCAACGTTTTTAAAATGCCGCGATTCTGAACAATCGACCGCCTTAAAGCATTTGTTTTTTGCCGAACGCACAAGCTTAAAGTTAAAAGATATTCCAGCAGATACGCCAAGTCGTGAGATAAAAAAAGTAGCGGTGATTGGTGCAGGGACAATGGGTGGTGGCATTGCAATTTGTTTTGCCGATGCGGGTTTTTCTGTGACTTTGTTAGAAATTAACCCCGATGCATTAGCGGCTGGGCTAACAAGAATAAACAAAAATTATACCGCTGCGGTTAACAAAGGGCGTATTGATGATGAGGAAAAAATTCAGCGGCTAAGCTTGATTAAAGGCACAACAAATTATGATGATTTGTCGGATGTTGATTTGGTGGTTGAAGCGGCATTTGAAAAGATGGAGGTGAAACAAGAGATTTATTCAATGTTAGATAAGGTTTGTAAAAAAGACTGTATTCTTGCCACCAATACAAGTTATTTAGACGTTAATGAAATTGCCAATATAAGCTCTAACCCACAAAATGTTTTGGGAATGCATTTTTTTAGCCCTGCCAATATTATGAAATTGTTGGAGATTATTCGTGCTGATAAAACATCGGATATTGTATTGAAAACAGTGATGAATTTGAGTAAAAAACTTGGCAAGATTGGCGTGGTTTCGGGGGTTTGTCATGGGTTTATTGGCAACCGTATTTACCAAGCTTATCAACGTGAAGTTGGGCTTTTGTTGCTTGAAGGCGCAAGCCCATTACAAATTGACAACAGCCTTAAACAATTTGGTTTTCCCATGGGCCCTTGTGCTGTCGCTGATATGTCTGGTTTGGATATTGCCTATTTTATGCGTAAAAGTTTGAATGAAAACCAGTATGAGGCTAAGGCCTTTTTGGTGCATAATCAACTGGTGGAAATGGACAGAAAAGGACAAAAAACCAATGGCGGGTTTTATAATTATTCGGAGATTTCACGCCGTGGTGAACCATCGGCTTTGGTCGAAGATATAATTATCAAAACCGCCGAGAAGCTCAATATAAAGCGTAAAAAAGTCAGTGATATTGAAATTATTGAACGTTGTGTTTTTGCTATTATTAATGAAGCGGGGCATGTGATTGATGAAGGCATTGCCCTACGCCAAGAGGATATTGATGTGGTGTTGTGCAACGGATATGGCTTTCCACGGTGGCATGGTGGCCCTATGCACTATGCACAAAACGTTGGCTGGAATAAGGTGATTGAAAAAATAAACGAATATTCAAAAACTCATGGCACACGTTGGTGGACACTAAGCCAGTTTAGCAGGGCTTTAATGTAGCAGAAAATTAAATCCGCCTATACTTAACTTAATTTTTATAACGTATTATATCATCTTCACCAAAGGAAGTGCCAGTTTGCACTTCGATAAGCTCTAAAGGTGTTTTTCCAGGGTTTTCGAGGGCATGGACTGTGCCTGTTGGAATATAAGCAGATTGGTTTTTAGTCAATAAAACCACTTTTTCACCATTAGTGACTTTAGCGGTGCCAGTTACAACAATCCAATGTTCTGAGCGGTGGTTGTGCATTTGAAGGGATAGCTTTGCGCCTGGGTTTATGGTTATGCGTTTAATTTGAAAATGCGCGCCATTGTCAATGCTACTATATTTACCCCAAGGACGATAAATCTCGCGATTTAATTTTATTTCGGGTCTATCTTCGGCTTTTAATTGGTTTACGATTGCCTTAACATCTTGTGCATGGTCTTTATGCGCGACCAATAAACAATCCTTTGTATCAATGATGATGAGATTTTCGACACCAACCGTTGCCACCAAACGGTTATCGGAGCGAACCAAAGTATTTTTGGTATTGACCGACTTTATATCGCCATTGAAGGAATTGCCTTGGGCGTCTTGCTTAGAAACTTCCCATAATGTTGTAAAACTTCCAATATCGCTCCAGCCAGCATCGAGCGGAACCACCATTACAGTGTTATTATTTAATGCACAAGCAGGCTCTAGCACGGCATAATCGACGGATTCACTGGGGCAGGTTAAAAATGCATCTTCATCAATGCGAATAAAGTCTAAATCATAAGTTTCGACATTAATGGCCTTTTTACAGGCGTTATAAATAGCTGGGCGATGCTGCTTTAACACATTAAGGAAATGGCTTGCTTTATACATAAATATGCCGCTATTCCAATAATATTGACCACTATCTACGTAATTTTTAGCCGTTTGTAAATTTGGTTTTTCAACAAAACTTTCAACTATAAAAGCATGTTTGCCTGCCCCACGCTTAATATACCCATAGCCTGTTTCTGGCGAAGTTGGAACAATGCCAAAGGTTACTAATTTATTTTGTTTTGCAAGCTTCTCGGCAATTTTAACGGCTTTATGAAATGCCAACGGATCGGTAATGACATGGTCTGCTGACATAACCAACAACATAGCATCGGCATTGTTTTTTAAAGCATGAAAAGCCGCGAGCGCAATGGCAGCTGCTGTGTCGCGCCCTACTGGTTCGAGCAAAATACCGCCATGTGATATATTTAAATTGCGAATTTGTTCGGCGGCTAAAAACCTG
This sequence comes from uncultured Hyphomicrobiales bacterium, assembly GCA_964531635.1. Taxonomy (GTDB): domain Bacteria; phylum Pseudomonadota; class Alphaproteobacteria; order Rhizobiales; family OSC116; genus OCS116. The sequence continues at coordinate 2,633 of CAZHCZ010000015.1, forward strand.
TGTTTTTCATTGCAGATAAATATACAAGGTGCATGTTCTAGACCATCTAACCGTGTAATGGTCTGTTGAAACATAGTTTGTTGCCCATTCAAAGTTAAAAATTGTTTGGGATGTTCACTGCGAGATAAAGGCCATAAACGTGTGCCGCTACCGCCCGCCATTATTATTGGTAATATCATTTTTGCCCCCTTATCAAAAATTGATAATTCAGCTGCGTTCACCGAAGTTTTGTAGCTATGCCTCATCTTCCAAAATTTGCGCATCGACAACACTTAGAGCGGTTAAATTCATTATTCCGCGTGAAGTTATTGTATCGGTTACAATATGCACAGGTTGTTTTGCACCCAATAAAATAGGACCTACAGATAAGCCGTCACCGACAGATTTTAATAGGTTAAAGCATGAATTTGCTGTGTCTAAATTCGGAAAAATTAGCAAATTTGCACGCCCTTTTAAACGCGATTCTGGAAATAAGTTTTCTCTAATCTCAGGGTCTATAGCGGCATCAGCATGCATTTCGCCTTCGACCTCAAGCTCTGGGTCTAATTTTTTAAGAATTTTTACCGCATCACTCATTTTTACTGCCGATTTTGTTGGCGCATTACCAAAGTTACTATGGCTAACCAAAGCAATTTTAGGTTTAATGCCAAAGCGTTTTAGTTCATCTGCCGCCATTAATGTGGTTTCGACAATTTCATCGAGTGTTGGAATGGGGGTCACATAGGTATCGCAAAAAAACAATGCACCGCTATTGAGCACCAAACCGTTCATTGCCGACATTTGTTTAACACCTTCACATTTACCAATAATATTTTCTACATATTTTAAATGCCAAAAATATTGCCCATATGTGCCGCAAATCATTGCATCGACTTCGCCACGTTTTAACATAATGGCTGCAATGGCGGTTGTGTTGGTGCGAATGACGGTTTTGGCTTCGGCAGGCGAAACACCACTGCGTTGCATAATATTATGAAATTCTTTCCAATAAGCTGTATAACGCTCGTCATTTTCGGGGTTACACACTTCGAAATCTTTATAAGGGCGAATGCGCAGACCTAGCTTTTCGCAACGCTTTTCAATAACTTCAGGACGCCCGATTAAAACAGGAACGGCAATGCCTTCATCTATAACTGTTTGTACTGTACGCAAAACCCGCTTGCTCTCACCCTCGGCATAAACAATACGTTTGGGTTTGGCTTTTGCGCGGTCAATAACGGGTTTCATTAACATTTGCGAACGATAAACAAACTGCTCTAGGTTTTCACGATACGCATCAAAGTCTTCGATTGGGCGGGTGGCGACGCCACTATCCATAGCTGCTTTGGCAACGGCTGGGGCAATTTCTACTAATAAACGTTGGTCGAACGGCTTAGGAATAATATATTCACGCCCAAAGGTTAAACGCTCGCCGCTATAGGCTTTTGCCACCACTTCGGAGGCTTCTGCCATTGCCAAATCGGCTATTGCGACCACGCAGGCGCGTTTCATCTCTTCGTTAATTGTGGTTGCGCCAACATCGAGTGCGCCCCTAAAAATAAACGGGAAACACAATACATTATTCACTTGGTTGGGGGCGTCACTCCGCCCTGTGGCGATAATCGCATCGGGGCGGGCTTTTCTGGCAACATCGGGCATAATTTCTGGCACGGGGTTAGCAAGACCTAAGATAAGCGGGTCTTTTGCCATGGGCATTATCATATCTGGCGTTAATAAATTGGGTCCACTTAGCCCTAGGAAAATATCGGCATCGACCAACGCATCTTCAATTTTAATTTTTACATCTTGAGCGAAGCCCATTTTTTGTTCTGAGGCATCGTTGCGGCCTTTATGCACATGCCCTGCGCGGTCGAACAAATATATGTTTTTACGTTTTGCGCCTAAAGTTAGTAATAAATTCAAACACGCAATGCCTGCTGCACCACCGCCTGTCGATATAATTTTAACATTTTTAATGTCTTTTTTAACCAAGCGCAATGCGTTAAATATCGCCGCACCTGCAACAATGGCTGTGCCATGCTGGTCATCATGAAAAACGGGGATATTCATCCGCTCGCGCAAATCATTTTCGACCAAAAAACATTCTGGGGCTTTAATATCTTCTAAATTTATCGCGCCAAATGTTGGCTCTAATGCGGCAATGGCATCGGCTAGTTTTTTAGGGTCTTTTTCATCAATCTCAATGTCAAAAACGTCGATATCGGCGAATTTTTTAAACAGAACCGCTTTGCCTTCCATAACAGGTTTTGAGGCTAAAGGCCCGATATCGCCTAAGCCTAGAACTGCGGTGCCATTGGTAATAACCCCAACCAAATTGGCGCGGATGGTATAATCGCGTGCGGTTTGTGGGTCTTTTACAATTTCGAGGCACGCCTCGGCAACCCCTGGTGAATATGCCAAAGATAAATCACGCGCATTGCCCAAAGGTTTTGTCGCCACAATGGTCATTTTACCTGGACGAGGATATTTGTGATATTTCAATGCTTGTTTTTTTAAATTATCATCGGACATATTTTATGACTCTTTTTGTTGGGTGATAGCCATAGGATAGGTGACTCGCCCTTAAGCGTAAAGATTTATTTCATTATAAGAGTTATTAGGAGCATTTATTGCGCATAACTGCAAAATTTGAATATTAATTGCTTAATCTTCTTCTGGTTTATCAGTTAACTAAAAACTGTAATAGTAGAATCCTGCCCTTGTGAAATTTTTAAAATACCTTATATCTATAGTCAAAATAACAAATTTAGGATTTTCTAATGATTGCACTGCTTTCTATCGTCGTTATGATTGTTAATATCATTATTTTTATATTGGTTTTACAGGCTATATTCAGCTGGTTGATGGTGTTTGGTATTTTAAACATGAACAATCAATTTATTGCTACGGTTTATTCGACATTACAACGCTTAACTGAACCAATGTTACGCCCTATTCGGCGTTTTATTCCCTCTATCGGTGGGTTGGACTTATCGTTTATCGTGCTTATTTTAGGCTTGTATTTTATTAAAATATTTGCCGCCGAAGACTTGCCTAGAATGCTTGGTTTATATGGCTGATACAACCACCGAAGCTATTAAAATTGACGGACGGGCTACAGCGCAAAAATTGCGTGACAAGCTTAAATCGGCTGTAACAATTTTAAAGTCGAAACACGATATTACGCCTGCATTGGCGGTGGTTTTAATTGGCAACGACCCAGCATCTGAAGTTTATGTGCGCGCAAAAGGCAAACAAACTCAAGAAATTGGTATGCGTTCTATCGAATATAAACTGCCTGCTGATACCAGTGAACAACACGTATTAGACCTAGTAGAAAAACTCAATCAGGATAAAAAAATAAATGGTATTTTGGTGCAGTTTCCTGTGCCTGAGCATATTTTGCAACAAAAAATTATTGAGCTTATTTCACCCGCTAAAGATGTTGATGGGCTACACCCGATTAATGCGGGTAAATTAGCCGCTGGGGTTGATGCCCTGGTATCTTGCACGCCATTGGGCTGTGTAATGCTTGCTAAAGAACAGCTTGGCGATTTGACGGGTTTAAATGCGGTTATTATTGGGCGTTCAAACTTAGTTGGCAAGCCTGTTGCTCAGTTGCTATTAAAAGAAAATGCCACCGTTACCATTACCCATTCGCGCAGTAGAAATATCGACCAAATTTGTGCCAATGCCGATTTGGTTATTGCTGCCGTTGGGCGGGCGAATATGGTCAAAGCTTCGTGGATAAAAAAAGGTGCTTGTGTTATTGATGTTGGTATTAACCGCATTGCGCAACAAGGCGCAAAAGATAAGTTGGTGGGCGATGTAGATGCTGATGAGGTGCGTAAAGTTGCTGGTTCATTAAGCCCTGTGCCCGGTGGTGTTGGACCGATGACCATAGCGTGTTTGTTACACAATACATTGCAGGCGACTTGTCAACAATATGACATTAATATGCCCTCTCTTTTTAAAACTTAATAAATGGCTATTTGCAAAAGTTTAAAAATGTGTTAATTGGGCAGGCATTATCAATTGGTCGATAGGAATCTTGAACCATGAGCTATACAAACCCTCCCATTAAACGTGCTTTAATTTCACTTTCGGACAAAACGGGGCTAATTGAATTTGCTCAAAAGCTAGATTATTTAGGGGTTGAAATACTCTCGACTGGCGGCACCGCAAAAGCTATTGCCAAAGCAGGTATCCCTGTTAAAGATGTTGCCGATATTACTAAATTTCCTGAAATGATGGATGGGCGGGTGAAAACTTTACACCCTGCTGTGCATGGTGGTTTGCTGGCTTTGCGCGATAATGATGCCCATGTTCAGGCGCAGAATGACCATAATATTCCGAATATCGATTTGCTGGTGGTTAACCTTTATCCGTTTGAAGAAACCGTTACTAAGGGTGGTAATTATGAAGATTGTGTCGAAAATATAGACATTGGCGGCCCTGCGATGATACGCGCTGCTTCTAAAAACCATGGCTTTGTTACAGTGATTGTCGATAATACTGATTATGATTTAGTTTTAAATGAAATGGCACAAAATAATGGTGCAACCATATTGAGTACACGTAAAAAACTAGCCGCTAAAGCTTACGCACGTACTGCAAGTTATGATGCCGCAATATCGAACTGGTTTGCTGAGCAGTTAAACACTCCAACGCCAGATTATCGTGCTTTTGGCGGCACATTAAAGCAAACATTACGCTATGGTGAAAACCCGCACCAAAATGCTGCATTTTATGTGAATGGTGACAACCGCCATGGGGTTGGTACTGCTAAACAATTGCAAGGCAAGGATTTAAGCTTTAACAATATTAACGACACCGATGCCGCGTTTGAACTGGTTGCCGAATTTAACCCGAGTAAAACCAAAGCGGTTGCCATTATTAAACATGCCAACCCATGCGGCGTTGGTACTGCAGCCAACTTGGTCGATGCCTATAAAGCGGCATTAAAATGCGACCCTGTGAGTGCATTTGGTGGCATTGTTGCGGTTAATGGTACGATTACTGCCGCACTCGCAACCGAGATTGTTAAAGTGTTTACCGAAGTGATTATTGCCCCAGATATTGATGATGATGCCAAAGCGATTATTGCCGCTAAGAAAAATTTACGTTTGCTTATTACTGGCGGGTTGCCTGATGCCAAATCGGCAGGGTTGAACATTAGAAGCGTTTCGGGCGGGTTGCTTGTTCAGTCGCGTGACAATGGTTCGGTTGATGATGTTGAACTTAAAATTGTAACAAAGCGCCACCCAACTGAGCAAGAAATGACCGACATGAAATTGGCATTTAAAATTTGCAAACATGTGAAGTCTAACGCTATTATTTATGTTAAAAATGGTGCGACTGTTGGTATTGGTGCAGGGCAAATGAGCCGTATTGATTCAACGCGGGTTGCGGCTCAAAAATCTATCGACGCGGCTAAAACTGCTGGCGAAGATGGCGCTTTGGTTAAGGGTTCGGTTGTTGCGTCTGATGCGTTTTTTCCGTTTGCTGACGGTTTACTGGCAGCAGCAGAGGCGGGTGCAACGGCGGTTATTCAACCCGGCGGCAGTATGCGTGACGATGAGGTTATAGCCGCCGCGAATGAAGCGGGGCTTGCTATGGTGTTTACAGGTATGCGCCACTTTAAGCACTAGAGCGTGTTGACGAAACCTTGGTGAATAATATTATGCCAACAATTAGAAACCCTAAAATTGTAACCATGCTCATGCGGTAATCTTCAAATTGTAGGGTTAATGCTAAAATTATTGCGGGGGCAGCAAAGGTTGTTGCCTTGCCTGACAAAGCAAACAAACCAAAATATTTGGCATTTTGCCCTTCGGGTATAATATTGACCAACATGGTGCGGCTTGCGGCTTGAGCGGGACCTGCAAATATACCAATGCCAATGCCAAATATTAACATAATTTGCTCGCCTAAACTGCCAAACAAACCTGAGTTTTCGGCTATTGGTGGCAAGGTAATGAACAACAGAGCCGAAGTTTCGCTAATGGATAAAATACCCAATGCTGAAACTACCAAGCCGAACAATGAAAACATAATAACCTTTTTGGGCCCAAAAATGTCATCGAAAATTCCGCCTAAAAACGCACCTAAAGCTGCGGCTATTGATAATATAATGCCAAAAATTCCTAATGTTGTAATATCCCAACCGAAGGCAAATGTTGCATAAATGCCGCCGAAAGCAAACAAAGCGGTTATGCCGTCAAAATAAATCATGCGTGCAATAAAAAATGCAAAGATATTTTTCTCTTTACGTATGTCTTTTAATACTGCCCATAAATCTTTTACCCCATTTTTAACATTTTCCATAACTGGGGCTTGTGCATATTGTGATGGTTTTTCATCGGGTGTAAATAAAAACATTGGCACAACAAAAATCACATACCACATTGCCGCCAAGGGCCCTACAAAACGATCGGCCTCTTTAAGCTCTGGGTCAAAGCCCAATAAACTGCTAAAGCCCAACATGGTTTTGCCTGTTTCGGTACTTGTGCTTAAAAAGCCCAATATAATAACCAGAGTAACCAGCCCGCCAACATAACCAAGCGCCCAGCCATTGCCTGATAGTTTGCCGATTTTGCCTTTGCCTGCAACCGTGGGCAATAACGCATTGTTAAAAACGCCTGCAAACTCGATGCCAATGGCGGCTAAAACCAAACCAACCATTATCAATGTAATAACGCTGTCATCGCCCGGTACAGCAAACCATAATAATGATGAGCCGATAACAAAAATAACCGAAAATGCAAAAATCCACGGTTTTCTAGGCCCCATTCTATCGGCTATAGAACCAAAAATGGGCGACATAACGGCTAAGATAACCCCAGAAATAACCAGTACTAACGACCAGTAAGACTGCCCACTTACATCATCGCCAATAAATGCACTCGTAAAATAGGGAGCGAATATAAATGTTAAAATTAGGGTAAAATAAGGTTGGGCTGCCCAATCGAACAGCATCCAACCCATACGCCCTTTAAAATCGGCACCCTTTGAATCGTCATCGCTTTTTATAGTTGAATTGTTCATATATTACTCCCCGTTTGAGGTATAGTGGCAAATATATTCAACTATAGCAAGGTCAAGTTTCAACAACATCGCCAATATGTGCTGCGGCAACGGCTAATTTTGCCAAAGTTAATGCGCCTGAAGCATTTACATTGGTAATCGCCACATTGGCTTTGGCTATTTCGTCGGCATATTTATGCTTCCAAAGTTTAAGGGCTTTGTCTTTATCATCATCTTGCGCAAGGATAGAAACCACAATTTGCCTATGCGTGGTTTGCAAGCCGTTAATAAGGCGGTTAATTGCCAGACGGTCATAATAATCGTGCATTTGCATTTTGCGTGCGTTAGAAATAAGCCATTGAATGCCCATAAAATCGCCGACTGAAAAATAAAGCTTAGCAACGTGTTTTAAGTCAAAATTAGCCCGCTCTGCTACGCGCACAATATCCGACGCATTGTCTAAATATCGCATTGCTGCCATAGTGTTGGCTAGTTTTTTAGGCACGCCAGCATCAATAAGTTCTGCTGCTTGTTTCTGCACAAATTCAAAACTTTCGGCTGGTAAATGGTCAGAAAAACTATTCATCAGAGTTTGAATGCCATCTTTATAAAGCGTAACAATTTTGTTTAAATCGGTTTTGCCATTGTCTACAAATCGTAAAAACCATGCGGTTTGACGGCGCAATAAATTTTGCACTTTTAAATAAAGCCTAACTTGCACATCGGAATTTATTTTATTGTCCAACTTATCTATTTCAGTATTGAGCGATAGCATTTCAAAACTGTCATATGCCATAGCAAACGCGGTGGCAATTTGAGCGGGTGTAGCACCAGATTGATCGACCAAAGAACGAATAAACGCTGGCCCTCCACGGTTAATCATAAGGTTGGAAAGCCGCGTTGCAATAATTTCACGACGCAATTTATGCCCCGAAATTTCATCGTCATAACCATTATGCATGGTGGTTGGGAAGTAACGCAACAGCTCTTTTTTAAAATAATCATCGTCTATTACATCGGATTCTAGCAATAATTCATAGAGTGAAATTTTTGCATAAGATAATAATACTGAAAGTTCGGGGCGGGTTAGACCTTCGCCCGCATCTTCGCGGGATGCCATCTCGGCACTGGTTGGTAAAAACTCAATTTCACGGTCTAAATCGCCGATTTCTTCGAGTTTTAGCATTAATCTTTCATAAAAACCCATATCGGCTTCATTGCGTTCAATTGCCAATGTTAGGCACAGGGTTTGTAAATAGTTATTGCGCAAAACAAGCATTGCCACTTCATCGGTCATGCTGGCGAGCAATTCATTGCGGCTTTCATAATTTAATTTGCCCGTTTGAACGGCACTGCCCAAAGCAATTTTAATATTCACTTCCATATCGGAGCTGTTTACACCCGCGCTATTATCAATAGCATCGGTATTAACATAACCGCCCAATTTGGCAAATTGGATACGCGCATTATGGGTAATGCCCAAATTGGCACCTTCGCCCAAAACTTTGGCTTTTAACTCAGGTGCGGTTATGCGAATGGCATCGTTAGCACGGTCGCCTGCGTCGGCATTTGTTTCGTCAGTGGAGCGGATGTATGTGCCAATGCCACCAAACCACAATAAGTCGGTTTTGGCGCATAATAATGCTTGCATTAATTCATTAGGTGTGGCGGTTTTTCCTGCGAGCTTAGTAATTTCGCGCATTTCATCACTTAGGGGAATGGATTTAAGCGAGCGGCTGAAAATGCCGCCACCTTTAGAAATGAGCTTTTTATTATAGTCCACCCAAGAAGAACGCGGCATTTCGAACAAGCGTTTGCGCTCGGCAAAACTTTTTGCAACATCGGGGTTGGGGTCGATAAATATATCGCGATGGTCGAACGCCGCGACGAGTTTTATTTGCTCGGACAATAACATGCCATTGCCGAACACATCGCCCGACATATCGCCAACACCTATAACTTCAAACGGTTCATTTTGAATGTCGTGGTTCATTTCGCGGAAATGGCGTTTAACTGCTTCCCACCCACCGCGTGCGGTAATACCCATTTTTTTATGGTCATAACCAACACTGCCGCCCGATGCAAACGCATCGCCGAGCCAAAAATCTCTGTCCTCCGACAAACCGTTGGCAATATCGGAAAATGTTGCTGTGCCTTTATCGGCTGCCACAACCAAATAGGGGTCGTCTTTGTCTAAGCGTGTTACATTTTTTGGGTGCAATATTTTTTTACCGTCTAAATTATCGGTAATGTCTAATAATGAGCCGACAAATAATTTGTAGCAGGCTATGCCTTCTGCCATAAATTCATCGCGCGTGCCATTAACGGGCAAATGCTTGGGTACAAACCCACCTTTTGAACCCACAGGCACAATGACGGCATTTTTAACTTGCTGGGCTTTTACCAAGCCTAAAACTTCGGTACGGAAATCCTCTAACCTGTCTGACCAACGCAAACCACCACGGGCAATTTCGCCGCCGCGCAAATGCACGCCTTCAAACCGTGGCGAATAAACAAAAATTTCGGCAAAGGGTTTTGGGGCGGGTAAGCACTCTACTTTTTTAGACCTAATTTTAAGCGAAATTGTTGGCATTTCTTGTCCATTTTCATGGATTTGGAAAAAGTTAGTACGCAATGTTGAATGCATAACATTTAACAATGCCCGAATGATACGGTCTTCATCGAGGCTCGAAACATCATCTAGAGCTTTGATAATTTTATCGGCAATTTCATCTTGTTCTTTATAATCATCACTTGGGGTGTCTAAGCCAAACTTAAGATGGAATAGCTCAACAAATTTAAGCGTAATATCGCCATGTTTGCGCAAGGTATCCCAAATATAACGTTGTGAAAATGACAAATTTGTTTGTTTTAAATAACGCCCATAAGCGCGGAGCATTGCCACATCGCGCCAATTTAAACCCTCACTTAAAACCAGCTTGTTAAAGCCATCATCTTCGGCGCGTTTTTTCCAAACGGCTAAGAATGTACTTTCTAATAATTTGCCTTTATCATCGACTTTAATATTACTGCCATCATGGCTAATTAGAGAAATATCGTGTATCCAAATTTCGGAATTGTTTTTATTGCTGCGTTTTACACGGTATGAGCGTTCATTAATGGCGCGGAAACCCATATTTTCGATAATCGGCATGCGGTCACTTAGTGCAATAGGCTCGCCAAAATAATAAAGTTTTAGCGACACTTCTTGGCTATTGGCTTGATTTCTTTCGACCAATTTTGCATCAATATCGCCTGATTTTTGCAGCTCATGCATAACCACAAGATCTTCAATAGCAATTTTCGGGCTAAAGTTTTCGCGATAAGCGGCACTAAAACCATCGCCATACTCGTTGAGCAATTCGCGTGGTGAAATCTTTAAAACATTATTGTCCAATTCATCGAAAAACTTATCTTTCCATGTGCGGACAATTTCATGCACATCATCTTCGATAAGTATATCGTCAAATTTAGGCAATGGGCTTTCATTACGCCCAATAATAAAATGCACACGCGTCATCATGCCTTCTGGAAAATAAGGGTAAACCGCACTGACCCGACCATCAAACTTTTTAGCAAAATATTTGCCCATTTTTTGTTTAATTTCCGAGTTATAATGGTCACGTGCTACATAAACCAAAATAGATACAAAACGGTCGAATTTATCGGGTCTAATAAACACGCGGGTAACGGGGCGTTCATCTAAACGCTGAATTGCCGAGACAAATTTAAGCAGTAAATCGCTTTCGATTTGAAACAGCTCATCGCGCGGGTAATTTTCTAACACATTGACCAAGGCTTTGGCACTATGGCTGCCTTTATTAAAACCAGAACGTTTAACCACATGCTCTAATTTACGGCGCAACAGCGGAATGTTTAGAGGTGATGACGTGTAAGCGCCCGAGGTAAACAAGCCAACAACTTTTAATTCGCCTGAAATATTGCCTTTTTCATCGTAAAGTTTAAGCCCGATATAATCCATATATATCCGCCGATGGACAACCGACTTAATGTTGGCTTTGGCAACAAATACGGGTTCGGGGCGCATAATAAAATCTAAAATTTCGGGTGTGATGGTTAGGTTTTTACCACCGCGTTTAAGCACTTCTATTTTTTCATCGCGCAATACACCTAAACCTGTATCTTTTACATGCACAAAGCTGCCATCGAGGCTTTTATTTTCAAAGCAATATTCACGCACACCTAAGAATGTAAAATTATCGTCCAGCAACCAATCTAAAAACTCCATAGATTCTTGCAATTCATTAGGCGGGACGTTTTGCGACCCATTACGGTAGGACTTAAGCACCTGCTTAACGCGGGCGCCCATTGGTTTCCAGTCGAGCACCGCATAACGTACGTTTAGCAATACATTTTCTAAACCTTCAATAAGCTTTTTTTGTTCGGCTTTGCTCAGCTTATCAATTACGATATTAATATGGCTTTCCCGCGCAACACCGCTTAAGTCGCCATCATATTCATCATCACCGACAATTTTGGTAAGGTTGGCGTCAGAATCGCGGCTAACAAAAATTATTGGGTGTAAAACAAATTTAGGAGCAAAGCCATTTTCATTAAATTCATTGAGTATTGAGTCAAAAATAAATGCCATATCATCATTAATAATATGCACATAAGATTGCGCATCATGGCTATCATGCTCATCGGAAGAAATTGTAATTTTATTATGACTAAATTTGCGGTTTTGCGCAGCAGCCCAGCATTGCGATAATTGTTCACACAATTGGTCAACACCGACACGAGAAAAATCTTCTGAATTGCCTCTTTTTAAAAAGGCGTTTAGAAAATCTTCGAACCCGCTTTCTGCGTTTTCGTGCGATTTATCTGCGGTTAATATCTCTACGATTTGTTTAACAATTTCGTCTTTTTTCTGAGCCTCTAAAATCATCTCTGCTCTCCTTGACCACAGTCATTAGCAATGTTTAACTTATAAAATAAATACAATTACCAATACTTTCACGCATGAACGTATAATAATTGGTTAACCATACTAAAAATATGTCTATATCAAACATTTAAACTTATAAATTGCTAAAATTGCATCTTTAATAATAAATTTGCATAGGATAATATATTATACTGACTGTTAGTTGTTATAAACAATTATAACTTTTGGGCATAAAACACAGGCTAATCAATAAGTATAAGATGATTCGGCAATTGGTTTTTATCGGCTTTAGCATCGGCAGGAAAGTGTTCTTGTAGTAAACTGCCAATTTCATCAAGCGCTGATAGGATGCCAGTGCTCATTTTATCTTGCTTGATGTTGTTTATTAAATTATCGACAATATTTTGCCAGATGACTTTATCGAGCTTTAAATAAATACCATTATCGGCAATCACCTCGACATAACGCTCCGATAAAGAGATGAATAAAAGCACACCCGTGCGGTCTTGTGTCGAGTGCAGTTCTTGGGTTAAAAATTGCTCACGTGCCAAACGCATCGCGCGTTTTTTTTGTATATATTTTGGAATAAGTAAGAACTTTAACTTTTCAATACGCAACAATAAAACCGTCAATAAAAACACGACTAATTGTAAAAAATACACTCCACTAAAGCCAAAAACATTGAGTAAATTACTGCTAATGATAAATATTAATGGTACGAATAATGCTATTAAAGCCGCCCACAAAGTTGGAATATAACGATATTCATCGCTCTGTTTTGCCAATACCACCACAACTTCACCCGATGTTTTACTTTCAACATCTTTGATTTTTGTGGCTATTTTATCTAAGTTTAAATTTAATGCCATATTACCACCCACCTGATGCACCGCCGCCGCCAAAGCTGCCGCCACCGCCCGAAAACCCGCCACCTGAAAAACCACCGCCCGAAAACCCAGCACCAGATGAGTGGCTATAGCCCCCTCCGCTATAGCTGTTACCACTGTTATTATTTGAGCGGCTGTTTCTTAGGGCTATAAAAATAATTATGCCAAAAAACAAAGTAAAAATCAGTATTTCTTGCCAACTTGTTTGGTCTTTTTCTTGCTTTAGGCTTTGTTCTGTAATCTCGCCAATTAAAGCCTGTATTATTGCATCTACACCCGCTTCAATACCAGCACCCATTTGCCCATCTTTAAACAATGGGGTTATTTTTTCAGAAACAATTAAAAAGCTTAAGCCATCGGTTAAACTGCCTTCAAGACCGTAGCCAACTTCTATTGCGACTTTTCGTTCATTAGGGGCGACTAATAACAATACACCATTATTTTTATCCTTCTGCCCCAATTGCCAAAACCGCGCCAATTCAACGCCATAATCGCGAATTTCATAGCCACCTAAATCGTTAACCACCGCCACCGTAATTTGTGTGCCAGATTTGTTTTCAAACGCTTTTAACTTTGCAATAATATTTTGTTTTGTAACTGCTGATAATAAGCTAGGTTCATCGACAACTCTATCGACAAGTTTTGGAAAATGCGATGAAGCCCACACCGCAGTGGTAAATGCGAGCAGCAAAATAACAATGCCGAACTTTAATTTATTCATCAGTTAAAATTAACCTTCGGCACTTGTTGGGTTTCTGCTTCCACTTCGAATTGTTGCATATACTCAGTATCGCTATACATTACGCTGTGCCATATCCGCCCCGGAAAAGTTTTAATTTCGGTATTAAAATTCTTAACCGCGATAATATAATCGCGCCGCGCTACCGAAATGCGGTTCTCTGTACCTTCGAGTTGTACCTGCAACATTTGAAAGTTTTTATCGGCTTTTAAATCGGGGTATCTTTCGACCACCACCATAAGCTTGCCCAATGCCGCACCCAAACTGCCTTGATTGGCTTGGAACTGGCTGAACGCTGCTGGGTTGGACAATATATCGGCAGGAATGGTCATTTGTGTGGCTTTAGCACGGGCCTCAATAACGCTCGTAAATGTTTCTTGCTCATGTGCAGCATAGGCTTTAACCGTTGCCACCAAATTGGGTATTAAATCGGCACGGCGTTGGTATTGATTAAGCACTTGGCTCCACTGCGCCTTGGCTTCTTCCTCATAAGTTGGGATATTATTTATTCCACAACCTGCTAAGCTTAACAATGCTGCCAATATAACGAATATTTTAAAAAATTTAGCCACAACCACACTCCAATAATTAAGTTGGCTTAATCATATATTTTACTTGGTAAAGCACAAGTTTATTTTTGTATCACAAGTTATGGATTATCGGGTCAAGCCCGACAATGACGAGATTGGAGGTTGGTGTAAAAAAATAGGGGTCATGGTGTAGTAATATTAAAAAATGACTATTGAGTTATTTCTTCCCAAAGGTCATTCCAATTTGTGTTTGTCTTTTCAATAAGTTCAATTTTCCACTTTCTTACCCAACGCTTTATATTTTTCTCTCTTTGGATTGCAATTGGCATAGTTGATTGTAGCTCATAATAAACAAGAATTTTTATATTGTATTTTTTACTAAACCCCTCAACAACACTTTCTCGGTGTTCATAAATACGACGTACAAGGTTATTGGTAGCACCTATATAAAGTGTTCCATTTTTCTTATTAGCAAGAATGTAAACAAATGCAGCCACAATTATTCTCATCTTATCAAAATACACCTCGTCATTATCGGGCTTGACCCGATAATCTATAACAAGTTAACCAAGCAACAAGTTCGGCAGATACAATACAATGGCTGGGAAGGCGATTAGACCTGCTATTGTTAAAGCATCGGCTACGAAGAATGGAGATACGCCTTTGAATACATCTTGTACTGAAATATCGGGGCAGACACCTGCCACTACAAAACAATTTAGACCAATGGGCGGGGTAATGAGGCATAGCTCCGCCATTTTTACTACGATGATGCCAAACCAAATTGAGAAACCTGTTGCGCTCATGCCGAAGGCGGCATCGGCTGCTAAAACCGCGTCACCACCATTAAGAGCGATTACTGCGGGGTAAACTACAGGTAGGGTTAAAACCAACATACCAATGGCATCCATAAACATGCCTAAAACGGCATACGCCAATAAAATGAAAATTAATATCATCATTGGGCTGCTGTCTAGCGAGGTTATCCAATCTGAAAATACACCCGGTAAATCGGCAAAACCTAAAAACCGTACATAAATTAAAACGCCCCAGATGATTGTAAAAATCATTACTGAAAGTTTTGCGGTTTCGAGCAACGCGCTTTTAAGTTGTGGCCAACGCATACCTTTATAAAATGCCATAATAAGCACAACAAACGCACCCAATGCACCGCCTTCTGTTGGCGTTCCCCAAGCATCGCCACCAAACGGATTGTAGATAAAAAATATAATAATCGCGACGACAAAGAAAATGGGAAACACCCCTGGTAAAGATGCAAAACGCTCTTTCCAAGTAAAGCCTGTTACAGGCGGCCCCAACTTTTTCCAAACCATTGCCATAATAACAATCATACCACCATATATAAGTGCCGAAAATGCCCCCGGTAAAAAACCTGCAATTAACAATGCGCCCACATCTTGTTCGACAATAATTGCATAAATAACCAAGATTGCCGAAGGTGGAATTAACGATGCCAATGTGCCAGCCGCCGCTACAACCCCTGCAGCAAAGCGTTTATCATAGCCAAGTTTTAACATTTCGGGGATAGCAATACGCGCAAAAACTGCCGAGGTTGCAACCGAAGCGCCCGAAACCGCAGCAAAGCCTGCTGTGGCAAATACGGTCGATACCGCAAGCCCACCCGGTAGCCAACCGACCCACTTTTTTGCCGCGTCAAACAAGGCTTTGGTAAGCCCCGCATAATAAGCCAAAAAGCCTATAAATATAAAGGTTGGAATTAACGACAATGCTTGCATCGAAATTTTTGAATGCGGCACTTGACCTGCGGTTTTAGTGGCGACCGTTAACGCCCAAGTAAAATCACCCATATTGTAATTTTTCTTTGCCCAGAAAATCCATACTAAGCCGATTAAGCCCGTTAATGCCGCGGCAAAACCAACACGCATGCCAATAATGACCAAAAACAACATAATGCCCGAAACAATAAGCCCGATTGTAGTGCTATCCATTGTTATTATCTTTCTCTTCAAAAGCTGAAACTGTTTCTGCTTCTTTACTTGCAACTGTTGCCGCATCTTCGATTAGAGGCACTGCAATTGGCTTATCTGTACCGCTGATTATTGCGTTTACATAGCCCCATAATTGTAAAAACAAGCGCGCCGCTAATACTGAGAATGCCACTGGAATTAATAATTTTGCTGGCCATAATGGCAAGCGAATGTCTAAGCTCGAATCTCGGCTCCATAAGGGTGCGGATATGTCGAACGAACGGTCAAAGTGAGAAAAACTGCCCCAAATCAATAATATCATTAAAGCAAACATTGCAAATGTTGTTAAAAATTCGAGAACCCAAAGGGAGCGGCCTTTTAAATTTCCGATTAAAATATCCATCCGTATATGCCCGCCAAGACGCTGCGTATAAGCAACACCCATAAAAGCAATTAACGGCATGGCTTGCTCTATCCAATCAATATAACCTGGTATGGGTTGATTAAACAAATTACGCCCGCCAACACTGACAACAGCAAGAAATATTAACGCGAAAACCGCCAACCCACTTAATAGCGCTAAAGGCGTTTCTAGTTTAAATAATAATTTGTCAAGCTTGCTTAAAAGCGAGCCATCTTCTAATACCGATGATGCACTAGACATATTTATTTCCTAAAAATAACTTGCCATAACTATAGTAAATTATGGCAAGCATTATTATTTGTTACTTTGCAGCAGATTTAGCAATTAAATCTACAACAGTATCGTAAAGTTCTTGCGCTGGAAGATTGCGTGCGGTGTTTTCGACCACCCAAGCAGCAGCGGCAGGACCTGCAACAACCTGTTTAAAGGTTGCAAGCTCTTCGTCGCTATAAGTAATGCTTTCAATGCCTTTTTCAGCCAATTTTGGCCCCCAAGCATCCATGGTTTTGCCATTATAAGCTTCGATATAGAAATCTAGCGCTTCATCGACTGAACCAAGGAGTGCATCGCGTTGGGTGTCTGTTAATGCTGCAAGCGCATCGCTATTGGCTACAACAGGACAGTTAACCGTTCCGGGGTTTAAGTTGGTTGTCCACCATTTACCAGTTTCGACCGTACCAAACGCCATATGCGCATGTGGAGCAAATGCCACAGCTTTTACGACACCACTATCCAACGCTTGGCGCACTTCAGATGCTGACATAGATGTTGGCACAGCACCAATTGCTGCCATAGCTTTGCCAATACCACCTGTTGCACGTACGGTAAGACCTTTAAAGTCTTTTAAAGTTTTTGGTCCATCACCAACACCAATAATATTATACTGTGGTAATGGTGTGGGCATTAGCAATGTTGCATTCCAACGTGCTAAATCCTTAACAACTACAGGGTCTTTGTAATAGGCTTGGCTTACTGTGCGCTCTTGCGCAAGAGTAGTTATGCCCAAAAACGGCAATTCTAATGCTGTTAATGTTGGGTTTTTATCGGCATGATAACCTGCACAAAATTGCGCCATTTCAAATGCACCGATAGAAATACCATCGAGATTTTCTTTGTTTTTTGATAAGCCACCATAGGACAAGTTGAGCGTAAACTCGCCATTGGTTTTTTCTTTAACCAATTCGGCAATTTTTTCAACATGTGCTGTAAAAGCGCGAGGCTTACCCCAAAGTGATACATTCCATTCAACGGCAAATGCGTTGCCAGCAAAACCTAATGACAAAAGTGCCACTGCGGTTGTTCTAAGTAAAGTTTTATTCATTATCTTTCCTCCCAGAATTAATTTTTAAACCAAACAGGTTTATGTTTATAACAAGCTATACTTAGCAAATAATATGTCAATTTAAAAGGTAAATCTAATGGCTATACTTAATTGGTTTTAAAGTAAAAAAACAAATTTAAAGTTTTTACAATTATTAACCTGCGCGGCTCTTCGCACAAAAAACATGAACTCAGTTTTTAATTGTGCAAGTTTCATAATCAATTGCACTATTACATTTTTTATCATAAACTGAGCAAATGACAAAAAATGCAATAGATATAAAAAGCCTAAAGAAAACCTATAATATAGGCAAAGATAACGAAAAAACTGCATTAGATTCAATAGATTTATCTATTCCAATAGGCTCAATATTCGGTCTTTTGGGGGCAAATGGTGCGGGCAAATCTACCTTAATAAACATCATGGCAGGCTTGGTTAATAAAACCGCTGGTTCTGTATCCATTTGGGGTTTTGATATAGATATAAACTCCCGCCAGTCGCGCGCTTCTATCGGCGTTGTACCGCAGGAAATTAACTTTGACCCGTTTTTTCCGCCTATCGAAACATTAGAGCAACAAGCAGGGCTTTATGGTGTTCCAAAATCTCAACGCCGCAGCCAAGAAATTTTAGAAGCCGTTGGGCTAGGCGATAAAGCCAATGCTTATGCTCGAGATTTATCGGGCGGTATGAAACGCCGCTTGCTTATTGCTAAAGCCTTAGTTCACAACCCGCCTGTACTTATTCTTGATGAGCCAACAGCAGGTGTGGATGTTAAATTGCGCAAACAATTGTGGGACTATGTGTTGGAGCTAAATAAGCGCGGCACAACCATTGTTTTAACCACCCATTACCTAGAAGAGGCTCAAGAATTGTGCGACCAAATCGCCATTATTGACCATGGTAAAATTATAGCCAACCAACCCACACAAGAATTATTGGCAAAGGTCGATAGCAAGACTCTAATTATCAGCCCACAAACCCCAATAACCATCGTCCCAAATTTTGGTAAAAACATAAAATCAAAACTCGATGATTCAGGCAATTTAATTATAGATTACGCTCCAAAACAAACCGAAATCATGGAAATTTTAAGCAAAGTCCAAAACCAAAATATAAAAATAAAAGACCTAAGCACCCAAGAAACCGACTTAGAAGACATATTCCTAAAACTTACCGCGCCCCACTAAGAATTTCTGTAAAAGTTAGATTATACATTGCGAGATAAATAAGTTTAAGCTATTTTTAAAAATAATAAGCACCCGTAGCTCAGCTGGATAGAGCGCTGCCCTCCGAAGGCAG
Source organism: uncultured Hyphomicrobiales bacterium (assembly GCA_964531635.1). GTDB lineage: Bacteria > Pseudomonadota > Alphaproteobacteria > Rhizobiales > OSC116 > OCS116. The sequence continues at coordinate 21,696 of CAZHCZ010000015.1, forward strand.
AGGTCACAGGTTCGACTCCTGTCGGGTGCACCAACGTTTTCAATAGGTTACAGGATTAGTGATTTATATATTTACCTTGGCAACAATGAAAACCAACTGTTTAATTTAAATAAGCATAAGAATATTTAATTAGGTGTGAATGACGACAGCCATTAAGAGTGAATTGTGTTCACAAATAACTCTGGCGTTTTATGCTGTCCATTTGTGTTTTGTACAAAATAAACAATTTACAAGTTGGATTTCAAAGTGACGGTACTTATTGACAGACTAGAACAAATAATTAATCAATCGTTTTATTTGCTTTTTAGTAAAATAAATGGTGGCATTATTCGAGTTAAAAACGAGGCATCAATGCAACTTCATCTTGGGATAATTATAAAATCTGTTGGAGATTTATATTTATTTTAAAGTGGTGATATACTTTTAATTGAGATTGAAAAACCTCACTTACTTACCAATGGAATGCATATAAAAAGTGGAACAAAAAAAGCTAAAATCGATATTTATGTTAGACTGGAAAACAATAATAGAAAATCCTTTAGCAGATGTGCAATAGAGCTGAAGTTTTTTAAAAAATAAAACCACTACAATCCTAATAACAGGTCAAAGCTTTGCTCGTTCGTTGTTATTTTTAACGCAGATTTGTGAGTGAAAAGCTTTACAAAGCTATACTAACCCATTGTTTGAGATATAGTTAAAAGTGGTGTATGGATATTTCAGTTGGCATACCTCACAGTTTTGTTTGTACTATTCCGTCCAGAAAATTAATTCCTTCGGTGGCATTTATCAATTGATCGAAACCTCTAATTTTCATCCATCTTTTCCAGCGGCATCACGCCCCTCGAATATGACTGCCACGCGAAGCCCTTGATGCTTAATCCATTCTTGTATCTTAACAAGCTTAATTTGCAATCGCGCCATTTCAGCCTCATAGCGCGCATTTGAAATTTTATTGTTTTGTTTCTTCTCTTGCTCGCCAGTTTTTACGTCAACATTCTTTATATTTGCAGTCATAATGCGCCTCGTTTCACAGCTAATAAACGATAAACTATTTTCATACTCGTTATAATTACAGCATTTAGCTAAAACAAACATTTTTTAAAGCGAACACTTGACATGCTCTTTATGAGGGTATATTAGCAGCTTCTAATATAACTTAGCACTCAACAAGGAGATAACAACATGCTGATTATGCCAACTAAAATGAAAGAAAAATATTCCCCCCTCTATTTTCTTGCTTCCGTTGGGGCAGGGGGTCTAGCCACCACCTTTTTTATGTATTTGATGTTTTGGGTTCCTCATCCCACACGTCCCGTACCGGTTTTTGAAGATATTATGGCCTTTTTGGGAACAGCAAATTTACTTGGCCAATCTATGGTTGTTGTCGCTGTTCTTGGTATTGCCTTCTTTGTATATCTCAACATTCGCCTGTTGATTTGGAATTTGAAGGAATTCGCCCTCTTCAAAAAAACCGATGCCTTTATCAATCACCAACGCTCCAACGCGCAAATCCAGATTAAAGCCCAAGCATTGGCTCTTGCTATGTCAGTAAACGTTTTGTTTATTGCTGGTCTGGTTTTTGTCCCCAATTTATGGAGCGTTATTGAATATTTGTTCCCGGTTGCTTTGATTGCATTTTTGGCAATTGGCGTATTGGCATTCAAAAACCTGGCTGAATTCTTGGGTCGGGTTTTAGTTGACGGCGGATTTAATCGCGCCATGAACAACAACTTTGCTCAACTCTTGCCAGCGTTCGCCTTCTCGATGATTGGCGTTGGTCTTGCCGCACCTGCTGCAATGAGCCATATACCTTTGGTTGCAGGCATTTCTTTGGTTGCCTCCACGTTCTTTTTGATAACAGCACTCATTCTTTCAGCTGTTGCATTGGTTCTTGGTTTTGAAGCCATGATGAAACATGGCGCGGCAAAGGAAACCTCACCCACCTTGATGATTGTTATTCCAATCATGACTATTTTGGGCATTCTGGTTTTACGTCAAAACCACGGTCTTCACGTCAACTTTGGTGGCCAGGTAAATGCAGGCGCTGACATGATGTTCTTGGCCAAAGTATTATCCGTTCAACTGGTTTTTGCTTTGCTGGGTGTGATGGTTCTAAAACGCCAACAATATATGTCTCACTTTGTGACTGGCACGGAAAAATCCCCTGGCTCCTACGCCCTGATTTGCCCCGGTGTTGCTATGTCTGTGTTTCTTCAGTTCTTCATCAACAAAGGGTTGGTTTCAGCCAACATTATAGACAAGTTTTCGGTTTCCTATTGGGCCATTACAGCAATTGCTTTGGCTCTTCAAATCGGCATGGTCTGGTTGATATTCACCCTAAATAAGAAGCATTTTGGCGCTGAAGCTCGCGTTGTTATGGTTCCAGCTGAATAACAAAACAAAAAATGGGTTGGGTAAAGTTAGATTTACCCAACCAAATCAAAATATCAGCTTATTATTTCCGCCGCCTTCGCGAACTTATTGCCTACCATTGTGAGCAAGAAGAGTATGCGTAAATTTAATGGTGTTCCAAAGGCGCATTTTGGGCTATGTTTAAAGGAATGTGAATGGCGTTTTAACAACAGTGATGTCAAAACGCAAATTAAACAACTTAAACAGTGGGTTAATGTATAAACTTATTCGTTACCTAGGGCAATCCCCAATACAAATAGAAAGAACTGCGCATGACAATAGAATTCATAAAATCTAAAGCCGCAATTGCGTGGAAGGCTGGCGAACCTCTGTCTATTGAAACTATTGATGTTATGCTGCCTAAAGCAGGTGAAGTTTTAGTAAAGGTTTTAGCCTCAGGCGTGTGCCATACCGATGCTTTTACTTTATCTGGAGACGACCCTGAAGGTATTTTTCCAGTAATTTTAGGCCACGAAGGTGGCGGTGTTGTTGAACAAATTGGTAAAGGTGTAACTTCGGTTAAAGTAGGTGACCATGTAATCCCCCTTTACACACCAGAATGCGGGGAATGTAAATTTTGCTTATCAGGCAAAACCAATCTATGTCAAAAAATTAGAGAGACTCAAGGCAAAGGCCTAATGCCAGATGGTACAACGCGTTTTTTCAAAGATGGCCAACCCATTTTTCATTATATGGGTTGCTCGACATTTTCTGAATATACTGTATTGCCCGAAATTTCACTGGCTGTAGTTAATCCCAAAGCACCCTTAGAAGAAGTTTGCTTATTAGGCTGCGGTGTAACAACAGGCATTGGCGCTGTAATGAACACAGCAAAAGTAGAGGAAGGCGCAACGGTTGCTATATTTGGGCTAGGCGGCATTGGTTTAAGTGCTGTTATTGGCGCCACTATGGCAAAGGCCAGTCGCATAATCTGTATTGATATTAATGAGAGAAAGTTTGAATTGGCTCGCAAACTCGGCGCAACCGATTGCATAAACCCAAAAGATTACGACAAGCCTATTCAAGATGTAATTGTAGAATTAACCGATGGCGGTGTTGATTATTCTTTTGAGTGTATTGGTAATGTCGACATTATGCGCAGTGCCTTAGAATGTTGCCATAAAGGTTGGGGTGAGTCCGTTATTATTGGCGTTGCAGGCGCAGGTAAAGAAATTTCGACACGCCCATTCCAGCTGGTTACAGGGCGTGTTTGGCGCGGGTCAGCCTTTGGCGGCGTTAAGGGCCGCAGTGAATTGCCTGAATATGTAGAGCGGTATTTAGCGGGTGAATTTGCCCTTAATGATTTTATTACCCATACGATGGGGCTTGAAGACATCAATAAAGCGTTTGATCTTATGCATAGCGGCGAGTCTATTCGATCTGTTATTCATTTTGAACATTCATAAGGGCAGCGACATGACATTAAAACAAATTGGTAACATTAAAAGCTTTGGCGGCTACCAACAGCGCTTTAGTCATACATCTAATCGCTTAAATTGCGATATGACATTTAGCATCTACATGCCGCCACAAGCAAGCATGGATAAAAAAGTACCCGTGTTTTATTGGCTTTCAGGCTTAACTTGTAATGATGAAAACTTTATACAAAAATCAGGTGCACAGCGCATTGCAGCAGAACTAGGCATTGCCATTGTAACCCCAGACACAAGCCCACGTGGGGTCGATGTGCCTGATGATGAAAACGCGACTTATGATTTTGGCCTAGGGGCTGGTTTTTACCTAAATGCTACTCAAGCACCATGGAAAACCCATTATCAAATGTATGATTATATTGTGACTGAGTTGCCTGCATTGGTTGAGGCTAATTTTGCTGTAAATACAAAACGAGCAATTAGTGGACATTCTATGGGTGGGCATGGCGCTTTAACCATTGGCTTAAAGAATAGTGAACTTTATAAAAGCATTTCGGCATTTAGCCCAATCTGTAACCCAATAAATTGTGATTGGGGTAAAAAAGCTTTTGAAAATTACTTAGGTAATAATAGCAATGATTGGCAGGACTATGATGCCTCAGTTTTAATAGCCAATGCAGTTCATAAATTGCCCATTTTAGTCGATCAGGGTTTAGACGATGATTTTTTAGAAAATCAACTCAAACCACAAAGCCTTATATCTGCTGCTAAAGACAATGACTATACAATTAGTTTTGAACAACATGATGGCTACGACCATAGCTATTATTTTATTGCTACATTTATAGAAAAGCATTTAAAATTTCATGCTAAATATTTAAAATAAAAATGTGATATATTCATATATAGCAGAAATGAATATTGAAGATTGAACCATGGCAAGCACGAGTTTAACATTAGCCGCGTTAGAGCGTTTTTAGTAAAGAGGGGGTATGAATACCTCCCCAAAAAACAGTGGGGAGGTACATAAATATTGATGTATTCAAGTGTACTAAAATACAGAATGAAAAACTATTTGAACAATTTAGTATAGATTTTTTCACTCATGTGAACTCCGGTAAGAGCAGCACTGCTTGTAGTATTCAGCACAACAATGCTCGTGTCAATTTTCGGAAAATAATAAACAAGAGAACCAAACGAACCAACTGCTCCAAAATGTCCAAAAGCGGTTGTGTTATGTGTTGAAATTTCCGTGAGACCAAGTCCGTAGCCCGTCATCGCGACCATGCCCTCTGCAACTGGAAATTGTGGGGTTTCCCATGTCTGCATTTTAGCGACCGTTTCTGGCTTTAGAATTTCTCCACTGGTTAGCATTTGATAAAATCGTAGAACATCAAGCGCATTGGCCGAAATTCCTCCATCTGTCATATCGATACCACCAACGGCATTAGTCGCGACTTGCGTGCTGTTAATCGGCGTTGTGCCATCTTCGCCAAATAAATACGATTGAACGGGAGGTTCGGTTCCAGCTTCAGCAATAGTATTCGTAAGACCATATGGCTCAAGAATAAGTTTGGTGATGGCTTCATATGCTGATTTCTCGCCCGACACACTTTTAATAATCATACCCAGTAAAAGATAGTTGGAATTCGAATAGTTAAAGCCCTCGCCCGGATTGAAATCCGCGGGACTCCCGTAAATATAGGCGAGATTTTCTTCAGCTGACAGACCTTGAATTGTGTTGTCCGACCAGCCCTGATAAGTTTTTATTATATAGTTCGACAAGCCAGAGGTGTGGTTAAGCAATTGGCGGACGCTCAATGTATCGCCATTGGCAATATTACTGGTTATATCTTCGGGTAGGTATGTGGAAATTTTTGCATCAAGATCCAACTTGCCATCTTCATATAGTTTAAGGATGGTTACAGCGGTATACACTTTTGTAATGCTGGCAATTCTGGATAAATCAGCAGCATCAAGCGCTATATTCTTTTCATAATGTCTAAAACCTTGCGCTTTCACCCAAACACCTTCAGGCGAAGAATGGCAATGGTTGTTCCGAT
>CAZHCZ010000016.1:0-27013 GCA_964531635.1 uncultured Hyphomicrobiales bacterium
GTTTGGGCGAACATGCAGGCTATCGAAAGCCAACATAACCGCCTTTAAGCCCGAACCGCAGACTTTGTTTAAGGTCGTGCAAGGGGTGGATTTGTTGAGCCCAGCACCCAATGCCGCTTGGCGGGCAGGGGCTTGTTTTAACCCTGCCGATAAAACATTACCCATATAAACTTCGCTAATATCATTGGGTTTAATTTGAGCGCGGCTAAGTGCTGCTTTTATTGCAGTTGCGCCCAACTCTGTAGCGCTAACATTACTAAAACCACCTTGAAATGCACCCAATGCGGTGCGAGCATAGCCGACTATAACAATCGGATCTTGTTCGATGTTGGTCAATTTATTCTCCCTAGTTATTTATACTATAGGGTTGACGATAGTAATGGCATAGTGGTATTAATACGGTATGTTGTTTGGTTTGAATGATTTGCCTGTGCCGTTGGTTTATACCACTTATCGGATTATTCGTGATTGTAATCATGAATTTTCGACTTTGTTTGGCTATGAGAAAGAAACACTGATTGGTACTGGGTTTCAGGTGCTATATCCAAAATTTGCCGACTTTTTGCGAACAGGCGAAATGTGGCAAACCAATATGGCGAATAGAGCAATATATTATGATGAGCGGGTAATGCAGCATTATAATAAAACCAAGTTTTGGTGTCAGGTCAGGGGGCAATCGGCCAACCCTGATGACCCATTTGCAAAGGCTATTTATTGCTTTGAACCGCTAAACCGCGCTGTGGAACGTAAGCGTTACAAATTAACCGACAGGCAATTGCAAATTGTTACGCTTGTATCGCAAGGTAAAACCAACCGCGAAATTGCACTTGAGATAAACCGCTCAATAAGAACTGTCGAGATGCACAGAGCGCGGGCAATGAAACAGGTTGCAGTTGGCAATACAGCACAATTAATTGCATGGTTTGAACGGCAAAAACTGGGGAGTTAGGGTTAGTACAGGCTTGTGAGCAAACCTTGTTTGTGTTACGTTATTAAATATGAAGCACCGATTTCTTGTGCGATTATTGCCGTTGCCATGTTTGGCGTGGCTTTGGATTAAAGTGATGTTTAAAGGTATTCTGCGAATTGAAACCGCAAAAGATATTAATGCAGAATTGCTTGCAGAAATTCGTGTAGAAGCAATGCGCCCAAGTTTGCAAGCTGTAAACCGCTTTGATCCAGAGCGTGCAAAAAAACGCTTTCTTAGCGCATTTCAAGCTTCGGATACAAAAATTATATATTTTGAAGAAAAGCGCGTTGGGTTTTTTGTCGTTCGGAAAAAAACCGATCATCTGTATCTGGATCATCTTTATGTTGTTCCTGCCTTTCAAGGGCGCGGTGTCGGTCGTCGAATTATTCACGATCTAAAGGAGGCAGCAACGATTGCTTCGTTGCCAATTCGCCTCTTAGCCTTAAATGGCAGCCCATCAAATGAGTTCTATAAATCCTGCGGATTTGAGTATATTTCAGCCGACCAGTTAGACACGCTCTACCAATGGTCGCCTAGGCAATAAACATTAGTCTTACGGTAATAATACGCAATTTATTGCTAAGTTTGAGCGGTAAAAGTCAGACAAATATAATTAATTAATGGTAAGCAAAAACCGAGTTCGCTAGCAAGCTGGTGGATATTTTGGCAATGAAATAAATACCTTGTTTTATAAGATTTTACATTATATAATGGTATTTCAAAATTAATACATATGTATGGTGTAAAATATGGCTGAGCAATTTAGTAATACGGTAATTGATTTAATTGGTAATACGCCATTAATTAAACTACAAAAATTATCGGAACTTACGGGCTGTGAAATATTGGGTAAGGCTGAGTTTTTAAACCCTGGGCAGTCGATTAAAGACCGTGCGGCTTTATATATTATTTTAGATGCCATTAAAAAGGGGAAATTGCGTAAAGGCGGTACTATTGTCGAAGGTACTGCTGGCAATACTGGCATTGGGCTGACTATGGTGGCTAAGGCTATGGGTTTTAATACGGTTATTGTTATTCCCGATACGCAGAGTGAAGAAAAAAAGGCTGCGTTGCGATTGGGTGGTGCAAAACTTATCGAAGTGCCTGCCGTGCCTTATAAGAACCCCGATAATTATGTTAAATATTCAGGAAGATTAGCCGAAGAACTAGCCGCGAGTGACCCTAATGGAGTGATTTGGGCAAACCAGTTCGATAATATTGCCAATCGCCAAGCCCATATTGAAACCACCGCGCAAGAAATTTGGCGCGATTTAGATGGTAAAGTTGATGGTTTTGTATCGGCTGTTGGTACTGGCGGTACGTTGGCGGGTGTGTCGATAGGTTTGAAAGAACATAATAAAGATATTAAAATAGCATTGGCAGACCCAGATGGCGCGGCACTATACTCTTATTATAAAACGGGCAAATTGGCTTCGAGTGGTTCATCAATAACCGAAGGCATAGGGCAGGGGCGAATTACTAAAAATATTGAAGAATTTAAACCCGACTTTTCATATAATATTAGCGATAAAGCCGCTTTAGATATTATTTTTGATTTGGTCGTCGATGAGGGTCTTATTTTGGGTGGTTCGAGCGGAATTAATCTTGCTGGTGCGGTTCAGCTTGCCAAAGAATTAGGCACAGGGCATAGAATTGTGACAATATTGGGTGATTATGGCAACCGCTATCAAAGCAAATTGTTTAACCCTGAATTTTTACGTGAAAAAGGTTTGCCTATTCCTGATTGGATGTAAGCAGCTTAGCAACATGGGGTGCAAAATAAGTTAAGATGGCATTTGCGCCCGCGCGTTTGAATGCCATTAGGCTTTCGAGTATTACCTTATCTTCATCGAGCCAACCATTTTGAACTGCCGCCATTATCATCGCATATTCACCCGAAACTTGGTAAGCAAATGTTGGGGTTTTGAATTCTTGTTTTATACGGCTGATAATGTCTAGGTATGGCATACCGGGTTTAACCATAATTATATCCGCACCTTCGGCAATGTCGAGTGCGGTTTCACGCAAGGCTTCATCGCTATTGGCACAATCCATCTGATATGTCTTTTTATCGCCTTTTAATTTAGTGTTAGCACCAACGGCTTCACGAAAAGGCCCGTAAAATGCCGATGCGTATTTGGCGCTATATGCCATTATTTGCACATTAGTATGGTTTTCCGCATCTAAGGCTTTACGAATTTCGCCAATGCGCCCGTCCATCATATCGGATGGGGCGATAATATCGCAACCTGCATTGGCCAGTGTAATGGCTTGCTTTTGCAATATATGTAGTGTTTCATCATTTAATATAATGTCGCCATCCATAAGCCCATCATGCCCGTGGCTTGTATAGGGGTCAAGCGCGACATCGCAAATAATGCCAATATTGGGGACTTGTTGTTTAATGGCACGCACCGCACGGCAGATTAAATTATTTTCATTATACGCCTCGCGCCCATCTTGCGTACGCAACTCATCTGGGTTGTTAGGAAATAGAGCAATGGCGCAAATTCCTAATTCATGGGCATATTGTACTTGCTCTACCAACAAATCGACCGAATAACGCAATATATTAGGCATGGAGGCAATGCCTTGCGTTTGATTAACGCCTTCAATAACAAATAACGGCCATATAAGGTCGGATACATTTAAATGGTTTTCTTGAACGAGTTTTCTTGCCCATTGCGTTTTACGGTTGCGCCGCATACGAGTATTGGGGAATTTTCCTGCAAAATTAGTCATATATATTGCGCCTAGATGCTCTTATTTTAGTATATATGCGTATATATAACTCATAATTTTGCAATTAAAAGTAAAAATATTGGAAAATTTGTGACAAAATAAACACAGAGTTGAGTCAAAAGATAAAACAAGGTTAATAAATTTTCTGAGTTTTTTAGCCCAAATCTGCTTAAAATATGGCAAATTTAGGGCGTTTTATGCTTTTTGTTTTATAATGATACAGTAAACAAAACCACCTTTCAAATATTAATTATTGGTTAATCATTCTCCTTAGATTTGCCTTAATATCTATCAAGTAATTTAAAACCCAAGCAATTATAACACTGTGGATATGCAACTTAAAAACCGCAAAAACACACTTAATGAATGGTGTAAAAGATGAATAATTTATATGCTCAGCCAATGACTACATTGCATGGTGAAAAAGAAGTTCAGCTTGAACCCACTTATTTAGAGTGCCTATCGTTAGTCGAAAGACTACACAGGCGTTTGTTAGATGTAATTAAAGATGAGTTTGATAGGATAGGCTGGCAAGAAGTTAATTCTGTTCAGGCGTTATTATTACATAATATTGGTGATAAAGAGCTTACTGCAGGTGAATTAAAATCACGCGGTTATTATTTAGGGTCTAATGTTTCTTATAACCTTAAAAAACTGGTCGATAAGCAATTTATTGAACACAAGCGCTCATTAGAAGACAAACGCTCGGTAAAAATAAGATTAACGCCCAAAGGTCAAGAAGTGCGAGAAACACTCGATGAGCTATTTGCGCGTCAAATCGCCCAAATTGAACAAGTTGGTGATTTGACGTTGGGCGAAATGTCCATTTTTGTAAATTCCTTACGCAAATTAGAACGTTTTTGGGCAGACCAAATTCGCTTTAGGTTATAAACTAAGCGGTTATGCTGCATGGTTTTGGATTATACATATTGCCCTAAAAGTGTGGTCATCACAAGAATGTGATTTCTATTTAGCCTTTAGGCCTATTTATTCAGTTTACATGGTTAAAATTTAACAAGCTTTTAATTAAGTTTTTGTATTAATTAGCCATGCGAATAAATACAGGGTCTAGAATGAAGTTTGTTAAATCCACATTGTTAGGCTTAAGCCTTGCTGTTGCAACGGCAACACTGGCGCAAGCTGATCATGATATTCCTCGTTTTAATACATTTGAAAACCAATATTTTCCTAGAACTGCTTTTGACGCAAGTTCGGCAAATGTTTATGATGTAAATAAGAGCTATAACAAAAATTTCGGTACAGTAATAAACAATTCAAAAACCCCTCTTTTAAGCAGTGATACAATAAAAGCAATGCAAGTTGCTGTGCTAAAATATACCAACATTGCCAATAATGGTGGTTGGGCGATAATTAGGGGTAATTTAAGCCTTGGTATGAATTCCGAACAGGTTATAAAATTACGCCAACGGCTTTATTCCACGGGTGATTTGCCCGCAGTTCGTGGCAATGCATGGGTGTATGATAATAATGTTGTACAAGCCGTTAGGCGTTTTCAGGCACGCCACGGTTTGCGAACTGATGGTGCGGTTAATCCTAGGACATTAAATGCGCTAAATATATCTGCAAAAAACCGAATAAGACAACTTAAAATTAATATTAACCGACTTAAAAAAGCTCGAAAAAACATTAATAAGCGCGCAATTGTTGTTAATATCCCTGAAATGAAACTCGAAATTGTCGAAGCGGGTAAAGTGGTTTCTCGGCATGTTGTTGTTGTTGGTAAACCTGACCGCCAAACACCCGTTATTTCTAGCACAATGTCGCAAATAAACTTCAACCCATATTGGCATGTTCCTGTTTCGATTGTCCGTAAGGATTTGGTACCAACAATTATCTCCAACCCGTCTTATATTAAAAAAACAGGTATGCGAATTTATACCAAATGGGGCGGTAAGGAACTTAATCCTAAGAATATTGATTTTACATCTCCCAAGGCACTTACATATGCTTATAGGCAAGACCCAAGCCCAGAAAATGCTTTAGGGCAGATAAAACTTAATTTTCCCAATGCTCATGCCGTATTTTTACATGATACGTCGATTAAAAGTCTATTTTCCCGCCAGTACCGCGCCTATAGCTCAGGTTGTGTACGCATTCAGGGTATTCGGGAAGTTGTAGATTGGGTATTGCGTGATGAGCCAAAATGGAGTGCTGCACAATCTGCAAAAACGCTATCGACAGGCAAGCGTAAGGATATTAACTTAAAAAGCCGTATTTCAATACGCTTAGCATATATAACCACCTGGGCAACACCTGCTGGCACTGTTCATTTTAGAGATGATATATACAACCGCGATGGCTTAAGTAAGGTTGCGGTTAACTAACAATTATAAACGGTAATTAAATGTTATTTTATAGATTTAAAAAATTCTTACGTGCGGGTTTGATGGCGGCTTGTTTAGCAGGCTTGAGCTTTTACTTTGGCTATCATTTGTTTGATGGCGAGCGCGGGCTTATTTCATTTTGGCAATTACAAGATAAGCAGGTAGAGCTACACAGCGAGCTGGTTCGTTTGCAAGATGTGCGCAATAATATGCAAATTAATGTCGACAAATTAAATTCAAATAATATTGACGGCGATTATTTAGATGAATTGAGCCGAAAAAAACTAGGACTGGTCGGGAAAAACGATTTGGTTATTCTACGACCACGTGGTTGATTTTTGTAATTAACTAAATATAGGTTAATAATGTTTTTATTAATATAAAACAAAAGGTTACTGTGCATTAAAAATGTAAATTTGAGACTATCTTTTTAACAATGGTTATATTATATTAAACAAATTATATTATATGAGTTGAATTGAATAATTAAAACCTCAAAATATCAATAAATGATATTTATAGAAAGGCAAACTATGGTCACCCGTACTGTTGCTAATAAAAAAAATGTACAAAAATCTAAAGCGCCAAGTGCCAAAATAGCCAATTTTACTGAAGAGCAGGAAATGAAGTCATATTATGACATGTTGCTCATCAGGCGTTTTGAAGAAAAAGCGGGTCAGCTTTATGGTATGGGTGAAATTGGTGGTTTTTGCCATTTATATATTGGGCAAGAAGCTGTGGTTACGGGCATTCAGATGACCCTTAAAGAGGGTGACCAAAATATTACATCATACCGCGACCATGCACATATGTTGGCTGTTGGGCTAGACCCTAACGGAATTATGGCTGAACTTACGGGTAAAAAGGGCGGTTTGTCTAAAGGCAAAGGCGGTTCTATGCACATGTTTAGCCGCGAAAAACATTTTTATGGTGGTCATGGTATTGTTGGTGCGCAAGTGCCAATTGGCACAGGGTTGGCATTTTCTAATCAATATAATGGCACAGATAATGTGTGCATTGCTTATATGGGTGATGGCGCTTCGAACCAAGGTCAGGTTTATGAAAGCTTTAATATGGCAAAGCTTTGGAACTTACCTGTGGTTTATATTATCGAAAATAATCAATATGCTATGGGCACTTCGGTTTCGCGATCATCTGCGCTAACTGACTTTTCACAACGCGGTGCAAGTTTTAATATTCCGGGTGTTAAAGTCGATGGTATGGACGTGCGTGCGGTTTATGCAGCTGCTTATGACGCGGTTAAACATGCCCGAGAAAATGGGCCTATTATTCTTGAAATGATGACTTACCGTTACCGTGGTCATTCAATGAGCGACCCTGCTAAATACCGTTCAAAAGATGAAGTAAAGCGAATGCGTGCCGAGCGTGACCCGATTGACCAGGTTAAAGCGCGTATTCTTGAAAGCGGGCTTGCTACTGAAGATGAATTAAAGCAAATGGATAAAAAAATTCGCGTCATTGTTACTGATGCGGCAGACTTTGCTATTAATGATGTCGAACCAGATGCAAGTGAATTGTGGACAGATGTGTTGATTGAAGTTTAAACAAATTGTAGGAATTTAAAAAATGGCTATAGAAATTTTAATGCCTGCATTGTCACCAACAATGGAAGATGGCAAACTGGTAAATTGGTTGGTTAAAGAGGGCGATAGCGTTGCTTCGGGCGATGTTTTATGTGAAATAGAAACCGACAAAGCAACGATGGAAGTCGAATCTATTGACGAAGGTGTTATCGGTAAGATAATTGTTGAAGCGGGTACAGAAGGCGTGCTGGTTAATTCGACAATTGCAATTTTACTTGAAGATGGCGAAGATATAAGTGCGGCAGATAATATTAAAACAGCAGCCCCCAAAGCTGTAAGCGTTGAAGAAGATGCACCAGCAGAACAAGCTGTTGCAACCGAAGCACCAGTGGCTATTGTGCCTGAAACGGACGAAATACCCGCAGGAACAACATTTAAACAACAAACAGTGCGTGAAGCCTTGCGTGATGCGATGGCAGAAGAAATGCGCAAAGAGCAAAAAGTATTTTTAATGGGTGAAGAAGTTGCCGAATATGAAGGCGCTTATAAAGTTACCCAAGGTTTGTTAAAAGAATTTGGTGTAAAACGGGTTATTGATACGCCAATTACCGAACATGGTTTTGCAGGCGTTGGGGTAGGGGCGGCATTTGGCGGTCTTAGACCAATTGTCGAATTTATGACCTTTAACTTTGCTATGCAAGCCATTGATCATATTATTAATTCTGCCGCCAAGACATTGTATATGTCGGGTGGGCAAATGGGTTGCCAAATTGTATTTAGGGGCCCAAATGGTGCAGCATCACGCGTGGGTGCGCAGCATAGCCAAGATTATACCGCATGGTATGCCAATATTCCGGGGTTAAAAGTTATCTCGCCATATAGTGCCGAAGATGCCAAAGGCTTACTTAAAGCCGCTATTTTAGACCCTAACCCTGTTATTTTTTTAGAAAATGAATTGCTTTATGGCTTAACAATGGATGTGCCAGAGCTTGATGATTTTATTTTACCAATCGGTAAAGCCAAAATTGAGCGCAGTGGTGCAGATGTTACTATAGTTTCGCATTCTATGGGTGTTAAATTGGCGTTAGAAGCTGCCGAAACACTAGCCGAGCAAGGTATAGATGCTGAAGTGATTAACTTACGCACAATTCGCCCGCTTGATACTGAGGCTATTATAACATCGGTTAAGAAAACAGGACGCATGGTTACGGTCGAAGAAGGCTGGGTAAGATGTGGCTTGGGTGCAGAGTTGGCCGCAATTGTTATGGACGGCGCGTTCGATTATTTAGATGCACCTGTAGCACGAGTAACATCGAAAGATGTGCCATTGCCTTATGCCGCCAACCTCGAAAAACTGGCTTTGCCAAACGCCACTGATGTGGTGAATGCTGCTCGTAAAACTTGTTATGCCGATTAAGGAGAATAGAAATGCCAATTAAAATATTAATGCCAGCACTTTCTCCGACAATGGAGAGCGGTAAATTATCATCATGGTTAGTTAAAGAAGGCGACAGCGTTGTCGCTGGCGATGTGATGTGCGAAATAGAAACCGATAAAGCCACTATGGAAGTCGAAGCTGTAGACGAAGGTGTTATCGGTAAAATTATAGTAGAGGCTGGCACAGAAGATGTGTTGGTCAATGCGACTATTGCTTTATTGCTTGAAGAAGGCGAAGACGCTAAGGCACTCGAAGGTTTTGATATATCTTCGCCAGAAAAAACGGCACCTACTGAAAAGGTGATAACAGTTTCAAAAACTGAGCCAATTCCTACGCCTGTAGCCGACCCTGCACCTGTTGTAAAATCGGCTAAGGCGCATTTTTCATCACCGCTTGCCCGACGCATAGCAGGGCAGGAAAGTATCGACATTGCACTTGTTAAAGGCACAGGCCCTAATGGGCGTATTATCAAACGCGATGTTTTAGATGCTGTTAAAAATGGCGTTGCTAAACCGCAAGCCGCAGCTGCTGGTTTTGTATCGACAGCCGTTGATGCAATAGCGGTTAAAGCTTTATATGCCGATGACAGTTATGAAGAAATTGCCGCCGATGGTATGCGCAAAACTATTGCCAAACGCATGACCGAAACCGCACGTGATGTGCCGCATATATTCTTAACCGTAGATTGCGAAATTGATAATTTATTAAACGCCCGCAAAGGCTTAAATGCCTCGGGTGAAGTTAAAATATCGGTCAATGATTTTGTAATTAAAGCCACAGCAATGGCGTTGATGAAAGTACCTGCAGCCAATTCAAGTTGGACTGGCGATAGTATTTTAATTCATAAACATGCAGATATAAGCATGGCAGTGGCTATTGATAATGGCTTAATTACCCCAATTATTACCAAATGTGACCAAAAAGGCCTGTCCGAAATTTCTGCCAATGCCAAAGATTTGGCTGGTCGGGCGCGGGAAATGAAATTATCACCAAGCGAATACCAAGGCGGTACATTTACCATTTCTAACATGGGCATGATGGGTATTAAGCAATTTACCTCTATTATTAATGCGCCTCAGGGGGCAATCCTCTCTATCGGTGCGGGTGAAAAGCGGGTTGTGGTTGCCGATAATGGCGAGTTTGTTGCTAAAACCATAATGACTGTAACCATAGCTTGCGACCATAGGGTTATTGACGGCGTGGTTGGAGCTGCATTCCTAAAAGCCTTTAAAACTTTTATCGAACAACCTGTTAGTATGTTATTGTAAGGATTATTATAATGAGTGAAAAAACTTATGACGTGGCAATTATTGGTGCGGGACCAGGGGGATATGTAACCGCCATTCGTGCGGCACAGCTTGGGCTTAAAGCGGTTGTTATTGAACGTGAGCATTATGGTGGTATTTGCTTGAATTGGGGTTGTATTCCGACCAAAGCTTTACTGCGCTCATCAGAGCAATATCACATGATGGCGCATAGAGCCGAAGAATTTGGTTTGTCGGCTAAAGGTGTGAGTTTTGATTTAGAAAAAATTGTCAAACGCTCTCGTGGTATTGCTGCACAGATGAATAAGGGTATTCAAGGGCTGTTTAAAAAAAATAAAATAGATGTAATTGACGGTGCGGCTAAAATTAAAGCCAAAGGCGTTATTGGTGTTACCGCCAATGGCAAGGCTTTGCCAGATGTTAAAGCAAAAAATATTATTATTGCCACAGGCGCGCGCGCGCGGACATTCCCAGGTATGGAGCCCGATGGTAAATATATTTGGACATACAAACAGGCATTAGTGCCTGACAGTGTGCCTGAACGCTTGCTGGTTATAGGCTCAGGCGCAATTGGTATAGAGTTTGCAAGTTTTTTCAATGCCTTAGGTTCTAATACGACCGTTATTGAGGTTATGGATAGAGTGTTGCCAGTCGAAGATAAAGATATTTCTGCCCATGCCCTTAAAAGCTTTAAAAAGCAAGGTATGAATATTTTAACCTCGAGCAAGGTTGAAAAACTAACGCCTAATAAAACCGATATTACCGCCACAATTTTACTCAAAAATGGTAAAATCGAACAACGGACTTATGACCGTGTTATCCTTGCCGTTGGCATTGTTGGTAATGTCGAAGATATTGGCTTAGAAGCACTTAAAATTAAAACTGACCGCACGCATATTGTGGTCGATAAATGGAGCAAAACCAATGTCGATGGTATTTATGCCATTGGCGATGTTGCAGGCCCACCTTGGCTTGCCCATAAAGCCAGCCATGAAGGCATTATTTGTATTGAAAAAATTGCGGGTGAAAAAAATGTGCATCCGCTTAACCCCGCGGCAATTGCAGGCTGTACCTATTGCCACCCGCAAGTGGCATCTGTTGGGTTTACCGAGCAAAAAGCAAAAGATGCAGGTTATAAAGTGCGTGTTGGTAAATTCCCATTCATTGGCAATGGCAAAGCGGTTGCACTTGGTGAAACCGATGGTTTTGTTAAAACTGTGTTCGATGCCAAAACAGGCGAGCTTTTAGGCGCACATATGATTGGTGCCGAAGTCACCGAATTGATTCAAGGCTATATTATCGCCCAAGGTTTAGAAACCACCGAACACGAGCTTATGCACACCGTATTCCCACACCCGACACTGTCTGAGATGATGCACGAATCGGTGTTAGATGCTTATGACAAAGTTATTCATATGTAATTTTTAGTTCTGTGCAGTTGTAAATACTTGCACAGAACGTTCTAAAAACTAACTTACAGCAGGCAATCGACTTACTGTTCTAACGGTATAATTGCAATTTCTACGCGGCGGTTGGCGGAGCGTCCGTTGGCTGAACCGTTACTGGCAATTGGGCGAGATTCGCCAAAGCCTTGAATGCGCAAACGGCGGTTATCAATACCACGATTGCTAACATATTGCGCGACACTTAACGCCCGTTGTTCGGATAATGTTTGGTTAAAGCTAAACGAGCCAACGCTGTCAGTATGACCATTTACGTCGAGTAAAGTTTGGTTATATTTTGATAATGTTCTGGCAATTGCATTTAATGCGGGGAAAAACTCGCTGCGTACGGCAGATTGTCCTGTTGCAAAAGTTACATTAGAAGGCAGGCTGATGATAATTTTATCGCCTTGGCGGGTAATTTTTGCGCCAGTATTTTGAAGCTCCTTGCGTAATTCTTGCTCTTGATTGTCCTGATAAAGCCCAATACCACCACCAACTAATGCGCCAATGCCCGCGCCAATAAGTACATTTTTACGTTTATCACTACCACCAGACAATAGCAGACCACCCAATGCACCACCAAGTGCGCCTAAGCTTGCGCCAATGGCGGTTTTATCAAAATTGTTATTGGTAAGGTCGGAGGTTGTGCAAGCTGATAAAAGTAATGAACTAGAAATTGCGATGACAACGAGTTTTTTCATATTATATTCCTTTGTATTTTAAGTGATTCTATCTATAATATTATAGTATAAAAATGAACAAACTATGGCAGGAAATATAATGTTGGTAAATTCAGTTGCTCCCCCGAATGATTTAAGCGCATTTTGGATGCCATTTTCTAGCAATAAGCAGTTTAAAAAAAACCCAAGGTTTTTTGTTTCGGCAAAAGATATGCATTATACAACTGCCGATGGACGCCAAGTTTTAGATGGCTCGGCAGGTTTATGGTGTGTTAATGCAGGGCATTGCCGCCCGCTTATTACCGAGGCGATTGCTGAGCAAGCCGCCTCGCTCGACTTTTCACCCGCTTTTCAAATGGGACACCCAAAAGTATTTGAACTTGCCAACCGCCTTGCCGAGCTTGCGCCACAAAATATAGATCATGTGTTTTTTACCAATAGTGGCTCAGAAGCAGTCGAAACGGCGCTTAAAATTGCATTGGCTTATCATAAGTTAAATGGTGAAGGTGGGCGCACGCGGTTAATTGGGCGCGAACGGGCTTATCATGGGGTTAACTTTGGTGGTGTTTCTGTTGGCGGCATGGTCAATAACCGTAAAATGTACGGCACATTGCTTGGCGGGGTCGACCATTTACCGCATACACATTTGCCCGAACTTAATAGTTTTGTAAAAGGTCAGCCACAACATGGTGTTAACCTTGCCGATGATTTAGAACGCATTTGCGCTTTGCATGACCCATCGACTATAGCGGCGGTTATTGTCGAACCCATTGCAGGCTCAACAGGGGTGTTAATTCCACCTAAGGGCTATTTGCAACGCTTGCGCAAAATATGTGATAAACACGGAATTATTTTAATATTTGACGAGGTTATAACGGGCTTTGGGCGGATGGGAACAAATTTTGCTGCTGATTATTATAACGTAACACCCGATTTAATAACCTGCGCTAAAGGTTTAACCAATGGCGTAATTCCTATGGGTGCAGTTTTGGTAAAGGACACAATATTTGATGCCTTTATGCAAGGCCCAGAAGATATGATAGACTTTTTCCATGGCTATACATATTCGGGCAACCCAATGGCAGCAGCAGCAAGCCTTGCTACGCTTGAAACATATAAACAAGAAGATTTGTTTAAACGAGCGGCTGAGCTTGCACCTTATTGGCAAGAGGCATTACACTCGTTAAAAGATGCCCCTCATGTTATTGATATTCGTAATACTGGTCTTATTGGGGCTATTGAGCTTGAGCCAATTGCTAACAAACCCAGCAAACGCGCTTCGGATATTTTTGTAAAAGCTTATGAAAATGGACTGCTTGTTCGGACAACAGGCGATATAATTGCCCTATCGCCACCATTAATTGTTAGTAAAAGCCAGATAGATGAGATTATTTCTATAATCCGCAAAATATTAGAAAATTAAGTTAGTGATGACGAGGATACTTTTACTTTTTGTGCAAATTCGCTTACCGAATCAACATTTTTAGCAATTTTATTCATATTGTCACTAATTTTACCGACCCCTTCTGAAGTGGTTTGCATATTGTTTGATATTTCAGACGTTACGGTCGCTTGCTCTTCGACTGCAGCAGATATATTCATAGATATATCATTAATTTTGTCGATGGTCTTAGCGATAGTCTTAATCGCATCGACTGCAGAACCTGTAGAACCTTGAATGTCGCCAATTTGCTTTCTTATTTGGTCGGTTGCTTTGGCGGTTTGGTTGGCAAGGTTTTTAACTTCAGATGCTACAACGGCAAAACCTTTGCCCGATTCGCCCGCTCTTGCGGCCTCTATAGTGGCATTAAGCGCTAATAAATTGGTTTGTTCGGCAATATCGGCAATTAAATTTATAACATCGCCAATTTCATTAGCAGATGTTGCAAGCCCTCTAATAATTTCGTCGGAATGACCTGCTTGTTCAACAGCCTTTGCAGAAATTTGTGAGGCATTACTTGCTTGCTCGGATATTTCACTAACCGAACATGACAATTCTTCAATACCACTGGCAACGCTTTGAACAATTAAAGACATTTCAGTTGTTGCCTCTGCGGCATCGTTCGATTGTTGACTGGTGTTTTTAATGGCGGTGTTAATTTTATCTAAATCGACATCCATAGTTTTTTGAATTTCAAGGCGTTTTTTCTGCGCGAATATTTGCTCGCTAATGTCTGTTGCATATTTTACAACTTTAAACGGCACTCCATCATCATTAAATATCGGGTTGTATGAAGCCTGTATCCACAATTCATCACCATTGCTTTTAAACCGAAGGAATTTTCCTGAATGAAGTTCACCTGCGTTTAAAACTCTCCAAAACTCTGTATATTCGGGTGTGTCTATTTCTGTTGGGTTAATAAATATACTATGATGCTTGCCTTTAATGTCAGCGAGGCTGTAGCCAATTGCGTTTAAAAAAATTTCATTTGCAGTTATAACTGTACCGTCCATATTAAATTCAATTGTTGCACTAGATTTATTAGCGTTTAACATTTGCTTTTCAAAGTTTGCTGCTTTTATTTTACTTTTAGTAATATCTGTTGCTACTTTTAATACTCCAAAAGCTTTTCCTTTTTTATCGAGGAGTGGGTTGTAGGATGCTTGTATCCAAATTTCTTTACCGCCTTTACCAACCCTTTGAAATTCTGCAGTTTGAGAAAACCCATCAGCTAGTTTTTGCCAAAATTTTTCATAGTTTTCGGTGTTTTTTTCTTTTTCATTAACAAACATACTGTGATGTTTGCCTTGTATTTCGGACAGTTCATAGCCGACAGTATCAAGAAAATTTTTATTTGCCGTTATAATTTCACCAGTGAGTTTAAATTCTATAGTTGCGAATGATTCACTCAAAGCATTTAATCTTGCTATATTTTTATTATATTTAAAAAATGACATTAGTTTTGTAGCCCCATACAAGTAATTATATGAGCATTTTTTATCAGTTACACATTAACAAATAGTAAAATATAGCTTGAGCCTTTAAAAGTGAGAATAACACATGATTATATGTTTTTTGTCACCAATCCATAACATATTTGTTAATCGCCAAAGATCCCGTAAAACGTTAAAAAATTAAGTTAATGATGACGAAGATATTTTTATTTTTTTAGCAAATTCGTTTACTGAATCAACATTTTTAGCAACTTTATTCATGTTATCACTAATTTTACCGACCCCTTCTGAGGTGGTTTGCATATTGTTTGATATTTCAGACGTTACGGTCGCTTGCTCTTCGACTGCAGCAGATATATTCATAGATATATCATTAATTTTGTCGATGGTCTTAGCGATAGTCTTAATCGCATCGACTGCAGAACCTGTAGAACCTTGAATGTCGCCAATTTGCTTTCTTATTTGGTCGGTTGCTTTGGCGGTTTGGTTGGCAAGGTTTTTAACTTCAGATGCTACAACGGCAAAACCTTTGCCCGATTCGCCCGCTCTTGCGGCCTCTATAGTGGCATTAAGCGCTAATAAATTGGTTTGTTCGGCAATATCGGCAATTAAATTTATAACATCGCCAATTTCATTAGCAGATGTTGCAAGCCCTCTAATAATTTCGTCGGAATGACCTGCTTGTTCAACAGCCTTTGCAGAAATTTGTGAGGCATTACTTGCTTGCTCGGATATTTCACTAACCGAACATGACAATTCTTCAATACCACTGGCAACGCTTTGAACAATTAAAGACATTTCAGTTGTTGCCTCTGCGGCATCGTTCGATTGTTGACTGGTGTTTTTAATGGCGGTGTTAATTTTATCTAAATCGACATCCATAGTTTTTTGAATTTCAAGGCGTTTTTTCTGCGCGAATATTTGCTGGCTAATATCTGTTGCATATTTTACAACTTTAAACGGCACTCCATCATCACAAAATATAGGGTTGTATGAAGCCTGTATCCACAATTCATCACCATTGCGTTTAAACCGTAGATATTCTCCTGAATGAAATTCACCTGCGTTTAAATTTTTCCAAAACGCTATATATTCGGGTGTGTCTTTTTCTTCAGGGTTAATAAATATACTATGATGCTTGCCCTTTATTTCATCTAAACTATACCCAGTTGCATTTAAAAAGTTTTCATTGGCAATTATAATTTTGCCGTCCATATTAAATTCAATTGTGGCATTTGATCTATTAACGGCTAACATCTGACCTTTACAATTGGCAGTTATAATTTTCCCTTGAGTAATATCGGTTGCAACTTTTAACACTCCAAATGTTTTACCCTGCTTATCGAGCAGTGGGCTGTAGGATGCTTGTATCCAAATTTTTTTACCGCCCTTGCCAATTCTTTGAAATTCCGAAGTTTGAGAAATACCAGCGGCGAGTTTTTTCCAAAACGTTTTATAGTCTTCGGTATTTTTTTCAGCTTCCATAATAAACATGCTGTGATGTTTGCCTTGAATCTCGGAAAGCTCATAACCGACAGTATCTAGAAAGTTTTTATTTGCCGTTATAATTTCACCATTTGGTTTAAATTCTATTGTTGCAAATGATTTACTCAAGGCATTTAACCTTGCATTATTTTTAGAGGGCTCGAAAAATGCCATTGGTCCGTATTCCTTGTTTAATAACCCCATATTGTTACTAATATAAACTATAACAATGGGGGATTAACAAACAATTAACCGTGGCTTCATATCTATTGATTTCATTAGAACATCTACATCATTAACAAATAGTCTACTGGTAGACTGCAATATTAGTCTTACAAACCCCATTTTGTTCTCATATTGTCCACCCCACAAAAACAAAAACCCTCGCAAAAGCAAGGGTTTAATGTGGTGCCGGTTAGGGGACTCGAACTCCTGACCTACTGATTACAAATCAGTTGCTCTACCAACTGAGCTAAACCGGCAATGATTTGGTATATAAAATGAATATGCCATTATGTCAAAATTATTTTATAGTTTTCCAACATAATTAGAGTTATTTTTCAAACCCAGACAGAAAATACATATTTTACAGTCATTGCTAATGACATAATAATTATAAGGGGCCTAATAAACTTCGTACCGCCATTAACAATTGCCAGTGAACCAAAATAGCCACCAACGATTTGTCCAAAAATCATTATAGCACCGAACAACCAAACAATATTGCCTGAAAAAATAAAAACCACCAACGCAGCACAGTTGGATGCGAAGTTTAAAAACTTGGCAATGGCTGTTGCTTTAATAAGGGTTTGCCCTCGAAGAGCAACCCCAGCCGTTGCAAAAAATGAGCCAGTCCCTGGACCCAATATACCATCGTAAAACCCAATAATGGGAATAATTACCATACGGTATAATGGTCGGCTGATAAGTGGTTTTCGGTCTTCATCATCGTTAAACTTGGGACCAAATAAAAAATAACAAGCAATAGATAATAAAACAATCGGTATAAGAACCTCTAACATTTCTACATTAATATATAATAATATGACTGCACCTAAACCAGCGCCAAAAAGCGAAGCGAAAAATATAAAAAAGACATCTTTTTTTGTAACAATATTTTTTTTATAAACAGTAACAGAGGCGGTTAGAGTGCCAAAAACCCCTTGAAACTTATTGGTTGCTAAAGCACTTAATGGCGGCATACCTGTTAACAATAGGCTGGGTAAAGTAATAAGGCCGCCGCCGCCCGCCAAAGCGTCGATAAAACCCGCTACCCCACCAGCAATAAATAAAATAGCAATAATATCGAACCCAAATTCTAATTCATCCATATCGTTATTTACCTAATATTTTACGTGTACTCACTATACTTTCTTTGATAAAAAATAATACCCCAAATAACTCCAAGTACTATGAATAAAAGTCGCCAATGGTCTATATCTATAATCCACGCCTCTAACGCAAGACCTAAAAAGACGGCGTAAAAAAATGAAAATTGTTTTTGTAGGCTATGGCGCGTAAAACAATATTTAAACCCATAAACCATTGTGCTTAGCATGATAAATATAAAGCTAAAGCCAGCCATCCACCCGCCAATAAGAAATGTTGTTAAATAGGTGTTGTGCACATCTTCGCCATATTCGAACCTAAATTCACGCGCACCAATGCCCCATGGTTGTTCTATAGCAATTTTAAGCGCATAAAAATGTTTTGCAAACCGCCCGTCATCGCCAACATCGTAAACCTGTGTTAATGAAGCCCGTTCCGCAAATAAAACCTCAACCGCAGGAAGGTTAATAGCGACCAGCAAAGCTAGAGTAAGAAAAATAAGTGCTATAAAAATATAAAGTGATAGCACAACTCTAAAATGATTGGTTTTAGATGTGTAATACATTGAAAGAAAAAATATAAGGCTAGAAAAAAAGAACAAACCCCAAGCACCACGAGAAAAACTTAACAATAAGCCTAAAAGCAAAATACCCAACATAATTATCGGGATTATTTTATATTTTAAGCGGAAGTGAATAATTTTATCGATTAAAAAAAGCAATGGTAAAACAAGGAAAGGCCCAAAAACATTAGGGTCTTTAAAGCCGCCTTTTGCTCGCCCGTAAAGAGTAAAGGCTTCACTGGTAGAGGCAATATTAAAATAGCCCATTATAGCAAGAAAGGTAGAAATAAGTGCTGCTGCTATATAGGCATTTATTATAATATTAATTATCTTTTGTGGGTCGTTATAAACCATAATTATAAGACCGAACGAAAATAAAACCATATAAGTGGTAATAATAATGTGGAAGTAAGAATCGGAAAAATTGTTAGACATTAAAGAGCCAATAAAACTGCCCGCTAAGTGAATAATGCCAATAAAAAACACCCAATTAATTTGCGATGGAAATCTAGCCCCTGCAAATAGAAATACAACTATAGACAGTAAAATAATAAGATCAAATGGTGCAGGCTCTATTAATACATAGCCACTAGAAAGAAAAGCAATAGAAAGCAAAACATGCGCAACCGTAGCGAATATACCGTTATTTGATTGGCTGTTGGAAATGCTTGTATTGCTCATTGGGTTAATAGGCGTTTTTAGTGTTTAATAATGAAAATGGCGTCATTGCCAAAATATATAAATCAAAAAATACAGACCATTTTTCGATATAATATAAATCATGTTCAACACGTTGGTAAATTTTTTCTTCGGTATCGGTTTCGCCGCGCCAACCATTAATTTGTGCCCAACCTGTAATGCCGGGTTTAACTTTGTGACGTGCAAAATAACCATCGACAACTTCGTTATACAAGCGGTTATCGGCTTTGGCGAGTACAGCATGTGGGCGTGGGCCGACAAGTGAAAGCTGCCCTGTTAATACGTTTAAAAGCTGTGGCAGTTCATCGAGGCTGGTTTTGCGAATAAACCGACCAACCTTTGTAACCCGTGGGTCGGCTTTGGTTACCAATTTACTGGCATCTTTATCGGCCAAATCATTACGCATTGACCTGAATTTATAAACCATAATAAGTTCATTATTAAAACCATAGCGCTTTTGTTTAAACAAAACTGGGCCGGGGCTGTCTAGCTTTACTGCCAGTGCAACAATTGCCATAACGGGTGATAATAATAGCAACGCAAATAATGCAATAACTCGGTCTTCGATGTTTTTTATTATTACATCCCAGTCCGATAAGGGTCTATCGAACAAATCTAACACAGGCACTTTGCCAATATAACTGTATGAACGCGGGCGAAAACGCAATTTGCTTTGTAATGCCGAAACACGAATATCGACAGGCAATACCCATAATTTTTTAAGCAATTGCAACAACCGCGTTTCGGCCGAAACGGGTAGGGATATAAGCAGCAAGTCGATATTGGCTTCACGAGCGAATTTTACCAAATCATTTATTTCACCCAATTTTGGCAAACCTGCGACAATATCGGGTGACCTCTCATCATATCTATCGTCAAAAATCCCAAGAATCTTCACTTCACCGCGACTGCTGCTTTCTACTGCTTTTATTAATTCTTCGGCAGGTTTACCACCGCCAACAACAATAGCGCGGCGTTCTAAGCGCCCTTGTTCAAACCATATGTTTATGAGTTTACGGTAAATAATTCGCGATATCATAATGCCTGCAAAGCCAGACAAATACCAACTTATGTACCAAATACGTGAAAAGTCAATGCCAGATTTATTAAGAAAAAAGAAAGTTGCGAGCAAACCAAACACCACAGTCCACGCCATTATAACCCGCAACCCATGCTTTAAAACATTGCGAATATCTAAAATAGAATAAATATTGAAAAACCCAAAAGCTACAATTGTTGACAATGCCAATATTAATTCAAGAATAAGATACGCACTATTATTGCCTACAGTAATTGAAAATGCATTTGAAATATAAATAACATTTGTAATATGCCCCGTAATTAATATGATTGCAAAGTCGGTTAAACGGAACAATCCGAGCAATTGTGGACGCGATATATTTTTAAGTTTTATAGGCTTATTATTCGTCATAATTATACACTTTAAATTGTCTATGTTTTTGTTACATATACTTTATGCTAAATTGGTTTAAATAGTTTTAAACCAATGTCATTCGTTATAAAAATTTGTAATTTGGTTAGACATTTTATCGACACAAAAATTTTGTTTTACATAATTTTGCAAAGCGCTTGTTTTGGTAATATGTAGGCTGTCTTGTTCTAACGCTGCTTGCATATGTAAATAAAGTGCTTCTTGGTTGTTACTTTCAAACAACATATTGGCATTATTGCCATATATTTCAGGTATTCCACCAACATGGCTAGCTATAAGTGGCATTTTAGCGGCAATGGTTTCTAATATCATATAAGGCAAACCTTCGGCGCGTGATGGCATAACCTGAACTTTAGCCAGTTTAAAGGCTTCGGCTGCGGGCATGGGTGGCATAAAGGTAACTTGGTCATAAATACCCAACTTTGCCACCATATCTTTAAACAAGTCCTCATCTGGGCCATAACCAATAATAATAAGTTTAAGTTTTTTGGTTTTAGAAGAACAGAGTTTGGCAAAAGCATTAATAAGCAAATCCACACCCTTTAACATGCGCAATTCGCCAATATATAAAAAATTGGCGGCATCTTTATTGGGTATTATACTGCAAAATTCATTTGGTTTTAAGCCATTATGTACGGTTTTGAATGGTTTATTTATCGGTGCTATTTTCTTTTCAAAAATCCGTTTAGAATTTTCACTTTCAAATATAAATCCGTCGGTATATTTTTGTAAATATTTTTCTAATTTTAGGAACACAAAACCAATAGGTGAGGTGGGGCTATAGTGTAATGTCCCGCCATGCAAAGTATAAAATGTTTTTATATTGGAGTTTTTGCCGAATTGTTTTTTAATAAGTCGCGCATACGCACCGCCTTTTGCTCCATGCCCGTGAATAATATCAATGTCATTATTAGTAATTTTTTGGGCTATTGTGTTTATGTTTTTATAGTCACTATAGCTTGGCAGGCGGCTTATATTTAATGCGCTTATTCCTAAAGTTAGCTTTGGTTCAATGTTTGCGAATGTTTTTTTAACATAATCATTATCGGGTGGTATTGCGGTTATAAAACCAACATCATGCCCATCTTTAATTTGGTTTTCGGCCAAATCGCAAACATGCCGAAATAAACCGCCAATTGGCGCGCGTAATATGTGAAGTATTTTCATAATGGTCACTAATTATTTGTTGATATACTGCCATAAACCCGAACAATATCACCAGCTGCAAGCGGGGTTTGCAGGGCAACATTATTTTCCAATACAGTGCCACCATCGCGACGGGTAATTTTTACAATGGTTTTATTGGCGCTTTCTAAGAAACCGCCTGCGCTGACAATAGCGGCCTCAGCAGTCATACCCGGAATAAATACAAATTGCCCTGCATTCTTAATAGCGCCTGTAATATATATAGGCGAATAAGTAATCATTTCGATACTGACACTCGGGTTTTTAATATATTTTTGCGACAATAAGAACGCAACATAATGCGCGAATTCATTTGGTGTTTTGTTAATTGCAAGCACATTGCCTAAAAGTGGCATTGAAATACTGCCTTTATCATCAATACGATAAGTGCGGCTAAGTTCAACCTGACCAAAAACGGTCAGTTGAATTTGCTCGCCGATTAATAAAGTGTGTGGTTTGGTTGAAATTTGCGGGTCATCATATTGGCGCGATGGTTGCTGTACAGTTGCGCACGCACTCAAAAACAATGACAATAAAAACGCTATTTTAAAAGTTAGATTGCGCAATAGTTTATCCTTAAACTTTAGAATCAGTAGTTGTGAATTATTTCTAAAGGAGTTTGGTTAAAAAAGTTTAACCATTTTGAATTTTGTTAACTTAATTCAAATCTTGTTCATTTAATAATTGTCTAATAGTTAGGGAATCAGAAGATAATATTATGACTCAAAACACACATAAGAACATCTCGACCAATGATTTTACAGCGAAAGATTTTTTCATTGGTATAGTACAGCATTGGCTGTTAATTTTGGCATTAATTGTCATAGCACTTGCTGGTACTGTATTGTATTTGTTAAATAAAAACCCTCAGTACACGTCAACTACTCGCATTTTATTAGAAGATAGAAGGTCGGAGTTAACCAATGTTTCACAGGTAAATTCTAGAGGCGCACAAATTAATTTGGTGGATGTTAGCCGCTCTTTAAGTAATGAATTGCAGTATTTAAAATCACTAAATTTAGCCAGAGATGTTAACAAAGTTGTTAACTTTAAATCTATTGCCGAATTTAATAAGGCAACAAAAGGCAATGAAACAGCGATGTTAAAATATTTTGCACGCAAACTTAAAGTTGGTTTGGTGCCTGATTCGAACGTTATTGAAATTTCATATACGGCAAGTAAGCCAGATTTAGCGGCAAGAATGGTAAAGGTTATTACCGATGTCTATAAACAGCAAAAAGCCACGGCAAGCTCTACCGAAAATAATAATGAAACCCGCTGGCTAGAGGAGAAGGTAAGAGATTTACAAGCCAAACAGCGCGATATGGATGCCAAAATTGTCGATTACCGCATTCAAAATGGTATTTTTGAAGGTCAAAATAACCAAGGGCTTTTATCGGAGCGTTTAAGTGCATTAAATAGAAGTATTGCCACTGCATCTGCACAACGTGCTGAAGTTGTCGCAAGACGTGACGCTCTTAATGGATTGCTCACCCGTAATGGAAACTTAAATGCTGCGCAAAATGTTTTAAATTCGGCACTTATTCAACAATATCGCCAGCAAGTTTTAGCGACTCAACGCCAGATTGTTGTTTTGTCCGAAACTTTATTGCCCTCTCACCCACGTTTAGCCAGCCTTAATGCCGAGCTTACAAATATAAATGCCCAAATTAGAACCGAAGCCAACAATATATTATTATCATTGCGTAATGAAGCCGAAATATCTATCCGTCGGGAAGATAGCATAAAGGCAGAACTGGATAACATTAAAGCCAGTGGGGCATCGACATTAAGGCAAGAGGTGGAGTTAAACGCAATTATTAGAGAGGCTTCTGCAAACAGAGCATTGTTAGATTCTTATTTGGCAAAGTCGCGAGAATCGAATCTTAGAAATATTACCAACCTAAGCACATCGAAGGTAAAAATTATTTCACCAGCCATTATCCCGCTAAGACAATCAGGCATTAATGGTACTATGATGTTTTCGGTAATGGGTGTTATTGCCCTATTGTTGGGTATTGTTATTGCCAGCATTAGAACAATGAGCCGCCTCGACAAAACAAACAGTACCGAAAGTTTTGACAATGACCCAAAAGGCACAAAAAACCAACCTATCAACAAATACACGAGCAAACCGACAAATGTTTTTACACTAAAAGCAGTAAACGGTAAAAAAAATGCGGCTTTTGCACATCATGAGCCCACAGGCATAATATCTTTTGCCGATCTTTCATTTATGGCGGCTATCCCATATATTAACATATCTAACCGCCAGAATAATAAGCAAAAAAACGACATATTATCGCACTTAGATACCGAATATGCCGATAGCTTTATAGATTTAACCGACAATTTAATTGCTCAATCGGGCAGTGGTTTTCAAAAACATTTTATGATTTCCGGCTTAGAAAACCAAGATGAACCCTATGAAACATTATTAAATTTAGGGCGCATACTCGATATGAAGGGTGCAAAAACCCTGATTATAGACTTAGATGTGCAAAGTCAGCTATTTTCTAAAACAACGGTTGATACCGCTAATTTTGGGTTTAGTGATATTATCAGCGGGCGATGCTATTTTGAAGATTGCATAATTAATGACAAAAAATCAGATTTAGAGTTTTTACTAGCAGGTTCAAGTATAGACATACTTGATAATGTTATTACATCGACCGAAATGTCCGAATTTCTTGATGAACTTGACCAAGTTTACGATGTTATACTTGTTCATTCTAACGATATAAAGCAAAAACATATTACCGACTTTATTGATGGTCAGATAGACTTAACATTATTGGTTGCCGATTGGCAGGATAGGGCGACCAAACGCCTAGAAGAATCGTTTCTTGCGCTTAAAAAACACCAAGGCTCTGACTATGGTTTGCTATTAACGGGCGCAGATATGAATGAATTTAATAAAATTGCAGGATAAACAATGCGTTTTTTAAAGTCAAATTTATTAAAAAACATGCTAAATTTTGTGTATTTTAGCGGGCTTTCCACCTTGCTAAAACCCATAGCACAGGGTGATGGCATAATATTTATGTTGCACCATATTCTACCCAATGCTCATCATAACGAAACAAAGTTTAGACCCAATGGGTTGCTAGAAATTACTCCAAATTTTCTCGAAGAAACTATAATATATTTACAAAATAACAATTATGATATTATTTCAATAAATGATGTTGAACAGCGGTTAAAAAACCCTCAAAAAACACCATTCATTGTTTTTACTATAGATGATGGTTATTTGGATAATTTAGAACATGCTTATCCAGTTTTTAAAAAATATAATTGCCCTTTTACAATTTATATAACAACCGATTTATGTGACCATAGTTTATTTATGTGGTGGCGGGCTTTAGATGGGGTTATTAAAAACAACAACCATATCCTGCTGTCTGAGGGCGGAATAAATATAGACGAATCGTGCCAAACAGTCGTGCAAAAATATGAAGTTTATAATCAAATTTATTGGCAATTGCGCGATATGGGCGAGGTCGAAAAATGCAATGCTGTTTTGTTACTGTGCGAGAAATATAATTATGATGCACTGGCAGAAACTGCAAGAGTAGCAATAAGCTGGCAGCAATTAAAACAATTAGAACAAGATGATTTGGTAACAATTGGCGCACATACAATAAGCCATTCTGCTTTGGCAAAACTTAGCTCTACCGAAGCAAACCACGAAATTGTTCAATCGCGCGATATTATAAAACAAAAATCTGGTATTGAATGTCAGCATTTTTGCTACCCTTATGGCACAGCCGCTGAAGCAGGGACGCGTGAGTTTGAACTGACCGAACAAGCAGGCTATAAAACCGCTGTTACAACCCAAAAGGGTATGTTATATAACGGCCATAAAAACCATTTACATGCCTTGCCGCGTGTGTCTTTAAATGGCAATTATCAAAATATTAGATATGTAAAAACTTATCTTTCGGGGTTGCCATTTATGCTGTGGAATAAGTTTAGAAAAATACACAAATATTAAATACTTTTATCAAGCCAGACAATAAAATCATCCATTATCGCATTGCGCTCGGATTCGGGCTCATTTAATGCTTCATGCCGACCACCTTTACGAATAACCGTTTTAACATTACTCATGCCCCGTTTTTTTATACGGTCTGAAAATAGTAAAACGGCCTTGCTGAAATTTGTTGCAGGGTCATCTGTACCGCCCAACAAATGAATTGGCATAGATTTGGGTATTTTTTCAATGCCAATATCGGCAGCACCAACGTTAATGCCATTTGCAATATCGCCCCAAATAGATACGCTCGCCACCCAACCACAATCAGGGTCATCATCATATGCTTTGCATGCATTAACATCTTTAGACAAAAAGTCAGAGTTGCTTTGGCTGGGTTTAAAGCTTTTATTGAATTTATCGAATGTCAGTTGGCTAATTATACTGCCATCTTGCGGTTTTTTGAAAAAACTCTCAACCCAAAGCACAGTTTTAAGCATAGAAAACTCAAATGTTTTAACAATTGCCGCATTCCAAATAGCCGCGCCATGAAGTGTATCTGACCACCGCAATAAATAATTATAACCCAGCATTGCGCCCAAAGAATGCCCAAATAAAATTATGGGTAGATTGGGGTGCCTGTTGCTAATTTGGCTGTTGACAAAATGCATGTCTTGTAAGGTTTTTTCCCAACCGTCTTTATAAGCAAACACACTTTGCTCGCTGTCTGGTGCCAATGTTGCGCCATGCCCTCTGTGGTCTTGTGCATAAACATGATAGCCAGCTGCACTTAAGCGTTCGGCAAAGTGTGCATAGCGACCAGCATGGTCAGCCAACCCGTGGTTTATATGGATAATGCCTTTTGGGGTTGCTTGAGCCTTTTTATAATATACACACAATTGCGCCCCTGTTGGGCTATCCCAACTCGAAATTTCATCATAATGCCCATTTAAGCGTGTAGGGTGCTTGCGCATGTTTTAGTTCCAACTCTTTATCGACC
>CAZHCZ010000017.1:0-25528 GCA_964531635.1 uncultured Hyphomicrobiales bacterium
GTTGGCACGAACCACTTTTCCGCCATAAACCTGAGCAATAGATTGATGCCCCAAGCAAACGCCAAAAATAGGAATATCACCATCTGTTTGCTTAATCAACTCCAAACAAATTCCAGCATCATCAGGCGTTTTAGGCCCAGGCGAAAGAATAATAGCTTCAGGTTTTTTAGCAATAACCTCTGCAACAGTAATTTTATCATTGCGCCACACTTCAATATCGCGTGTAAACGCCCCAATATAATGGTATAAATTATAAGTAAAGCTGTCATAATTATCAATTAAAATTATCATAAATTTTTACCCTCTACTGCCCATATTTGCTAGAGTTAGCGAGTTTAACAGCCTCTTCAGCACTGCGGAATAAAGCCCGTGCTTTGTTAACACATTCTTGGTATTCACTCTGCGGGTCACTATCGGCAACAATGCCAGCACCCGCCTGAACGTGCATTTTACCATCTTTAATAATAGCAGTACGCAAAACAATGCAAGAATCCATATTACCATCGGCACCAAAATAACCCACACAGCCCGCATAAGGGCCGCGCTTAGTAAGTTCTAGCTCTTCAATAATCTCAACCGCCCGCAATTTAGGCGCACCCGATACTGTGCCTGCTGGAAAACCCGCCATAAGCGCATCAATAGCGTCAAATTTAGGCGATAACTCTCCTTCGACATTAGAAACAATATGCATAACTTCGCTATAATATTCCAAGAAAAAACTATCAGTAATATTTACCGTGCCAAGTTTGGCAATACGCCCAACATCATTCCGCCCCAAATCGAGCAACATAAGATGTTCAGCCAGCTCTTTAGGGTCGCTCAATAATTCTTTGCCGTAATTTATAGTTTCCTGCGCATTAGCACCGCGTGGTCTTGTGCCAGCTATAGGGCGAATTGTAACCTTATTATCGCGCGCCCGAACCAAAATTTCGGGGCTAGAACCAACAACAGCAAAGCCATCAAAGTTTAAGTAATATAAAAATGGCGATGGATTAATACGGCGCAACGCCCGATAAAGTTCAAACGGAGTAAGTGCAAAATCGCTAGTAAAGCACTGGCTTAATACCACCTGAAAAACATCACCCGCCACAATATAATCTTTAGCTTTATTGACAATAGCAATATATTCATCACGCGCCATGTTCGAAACAGGAGCGTTGAATGTAAGCTCTTCATTATATTTTGGGCTGCTAGGCTTAGCCCCATCGAGCAATTCAACTGCATTAGTCAGCCGCTCCACAGCGTTAGCATGAGCAATTTTTGCGTCTAATTTATCATCATACCAAGCCGAAGTAACAAGAATAATTTCTTCTTTAACATTGTCAAAAATCGCGATTAATGTGGGTCTAATCATATACATATCGGGCAGGTCAAGCGGGTCGGGTAGGTTGGCGTCAATATCTTCAACCAGCTTAAAGCTATCAAAACCCATATAGCCATAAATACCCATCATCGGCGGAATGTCTTCGGGGATTTCGATACGCGATTGCTCAAGCAACGCCCGTAAATTGTTTAATGTGTCACCAGTTTGTGGCTTAAAGTTTTTACCGCCCTTAAGAGCATTCTCATTAATTTCTGAACTGTTGCCCTTAGCCCGCCAAATAATATCAGGCTCCATACCGACCATCGAATATCTGTCTCTTAACGTGCCTTTATTAACAGTTTCAAGCAACATGCAATTGGTTTTACCCGCGGTTAATTTTTGCAAAACCGAAATGGGGGTTTCTAAATCAGCAATATAACGTGTGGTAACAAGTTGCGGTTTTTTTTGGGCGTAAACATCCGAAAAGTTACTTAAATTTGGGGTAATTTTCATCAAAACGCCTTAAAAATTAATGGTTATGCCCAGCATGGTCACCCCCATCATTGGGGTCGTGACCACCAACGATACGGTCAACCAAGGGTTGATTAATTGTTACGCCATATATTATTTTGCTATTTTCAATATAGCTTTCAAGTAATGTAGCGGCAATATCAGGCGCAATGCTTTGACGAATTAAATTGTTATTATCATCGACATCGGTCGTGTCTGGAGCAATAATTTCTTTAAGCTTCATAAAAATAATCGCTCTTTCATCATCAATAGTACTTGCAACATAACTATATTCGTCAAGTTTCATGGCGAATAAAGCGACAATAGCATTGTCGGGCAATTGAACAGATTGGTCATTGCGTTTAAGTGCAGGCGAAATTTTAACACTAGAAAACCCACTTGCCAATTCATCAATATCGCCTGCTTTTTCAACAAGCGCATCGGCTTTATCAAACATGGCTTTCTCGACTTCAGTATTTTTCCATAGAGTAATAACTCTATCTTTTACTTCGGATAAATCGCGGTTGCGAGCATCGATTATTTTGCTAACTTTATACCAAACCAAACCGCCATTTAATGTGTCCAATGGTTCATTATCCAAATCTACATCGCTAGCAAAAATACCCTGAAACAAACCAATTGCCTGTGGTAAGCTAACAGGCTTTTCATCAATATCCAGAGAATTTGTATCGAGCGTCGGAATAGCACTAAACTCGATGTTAAGTTTTTTAGAAACTTCTTCAAAAGATGAGCCACTGGCAATTTCATCTTCAACATCATTGCGCATGTCGTAAATTTTATCGGCAGCAAGTCTTAATTGTTCAGCTTTTACAATATCGGCTTTAACATCTTCAAAGCTTTTACTACTGGCAGGTGTAATGTTAGAAACATAAAGCAAAACCACGCTAATTCCTAGGTCAACAGGCTTACTAACAGTGTTTAATTCAAGTGCAAAAACGGCATTTTTCATGCTTTCTAATGGCAGTCCATCTTTTTCAAATGTCCCAAACATTGCACCATTAACGCTTAGGCCTTTTGCTGTTAAAAGTTCAGCAAATGTTGTTCCAGTTAGCGACTTATCATAATCGGCTTGGGCTTCTTCAGCATTGTTATAAATAATTTGCGAGATTTCACGCGTTTCATTAGTGCTATAAATGTCTTTTGTATTTTCATAAATTTCTCTGGCATCAGCATCGCTTACTTGTATAGTTTTTGCCAATGTTTCAGGGGTAAGGCTTAGCAGTTCGACAGAACGATATTCAGGCGCATTAAATTGATTAATAATATTTTGGTAATAAGCATCAAGTGCAGCATCTGTTGGTGTTTCGGGGGTTTTAAAAGCCGTTTCTTTCATATGAAAATATTCGGCAATACGTTGTTGGTTATTAAATTCATTAATAATACTAACATAAATTCCAGGGCTAGTCTGAACATCGGCTAAGCTATCGGTCAATTGGCTAATAACTTCTTGCGTTTTAATAAGTTCGACATAAGTTTTTTCGGTAAGGTTGTTACGTCTTAGTGCATCATCAAAAATAGCCTTGTTAAAATTACCATCACTGCCAGTAAAGGCTGGGTCTTGTCTTATAGCTTGCGCAGCAACGTTATCATCAACAGCTAGGTTTAAAACCATGGCCTTATTTTCCATTGTGGCGCGGTTAACAGCGCCGTTCATGACTTGCTGCCCAATTAGGCTTAAAAATTCGGGCGATAATGGCTGGCTTGCGCCTTGGTTCGCTCTATTGACTTCATTATTAAAGGCATTAAAAAAACTTTCGTTCGACACGTTGGCATCACCAACAGTGGCAACATTTGCACCAGACTGTATGGCAGAATAAGAAACCAAACCACCAGTGGCAATAAACCCTAAAATAACAATACCCAAAAAGATTTTAATAAACCAATTGTCCGAACCTTTGCGCATAGCAGATAACATTAATATTTCCCTTAAAACCAAGTACAATAATCAACAATTTTTTAGGCATCATAAATAGCCTATTAAATAACCACAACCCTTATTAAGCTAAATAAACATAAAAACGAATATAATAATTGTTTTATAACTAAATTTGGCATAAATTCTAGGGTATATGATTTAAAGGGACAAAATTATGACAAATCAGCCCAAAGCACTTGTAGCTGGCAACTGGAAAATGAATGGTCTAAAAGCATCATTAAACGAAATAGATGCCCTAAACGAGAAAATCGCAAATCACCCAAACATCAAATGTGATATGATGATATGCCCTTCAGCAATTATCTTATGCACCGCCGTTAAACGCGCCAAACATCTAGAAATCGGCGCACAAGACTGCCATGCAGCATTCAGCGGCGCACATACAGGCGACATTTCAACCGAAATGCTAACCGACATTGGCGTGAGTGCGGTTATCCTAGGGCATAGCGAACGCCGTGCCGACCATGGCGAAACTTCTGCAGATGTTCAAGAAAAAGTAATAGCCGCCCAACGTGCTGGTTTATTGTCTATAATTTGCGTAGGGGAAACCGAGGCTGAACGTAAAGCAGGGCAGGCCTTAAATGTAGTTTCCCAACAAATTACCGAATCAATCCCCATAGATGGCACAAATGCCGATAATATAGTCGTGGCATATGAGCCAGTATGGGCAATTGGCACAGGTTTAGTTCCAACATTAGAAGATGTAGCAGAAATGCATGATAATATCCGCGATTTGCTAAAAGGCATGTTCGAACGCGATGGAGATAAAATGCGTATTTTATACGGTGGCTCAGTCAAAAGCGCAAATGCCAAAGAGCTTATGTCCGTCCCCAATGTAAACGGCGCGTTGGTCGGTGGCGCAAGCCTAAAAGCCGATGATTTTTTCGGCATTGTAGAACAAGCATACCTTTAGTGAGTTCCACCCTTAATTAGACAGGTGGTGTGCTGATAAGACTATAAGGACACTTCTCTTGCTGTAACCTACTAAAGTTTGGAGTATATAAATTAAGCCCCAAGGTGCTTAATCGCAGAAATAATCGAGGGCATGGCTTCTTCGGCGGCGGCATAGCCAAGGTCGTATAATTCCTCCGCTCTATCAAACTCAAACGCCCCAATATGTTCTACATCGGGTGTAATCATTGCATCAGGCGGGTCGCCAGCCAGCCGAGTGCGGGCAATTCGGTCTTGCATAATGTTAAACGATGCCATAGTCACAGAGCCAATACTAGGCTCCTCAGTTTTAACCCGATGCACCCCTTGTTTTACCGAATTAATCAATGCGATAGTTTTATCTTTATTGCCAATATCATCTTGGGTATCAAACATATAGGCACTGTGGCTTTTCGCCAAATAAACCGCCGATGTTAAGCCAAAAGCAATTACAACCCGCGCACCAAATGCACGACATACCGAAACAGGAATAGGGTTAACCAACGCTCCATCAGTCAACCACCGACCATCTAAACTCACAGGCGAAAACACACCGGGCATAGCAAAGCTCGCGCGTATGGCGGGTATAATAGGTCCATCTCTAAGCCAAATTTCGTGCCCAGTTGCCAGTTCAGTGGCAATAGATACAAGCGGAATGTCTAAATCTTTAAACTCAATATCCCCCAAATATTTATCCAACTCTTTAACCAAATGCCCGCCTTTAATAATCCCCCCGCCAAAGCGCACATCCATAAACGAAAACATCCGTCTTTTGGTCATCGAAAATGCAAAATCTTTTAATTTATCTAACTTTCCCGCAGCATAACACCCACCAGCAACACTGCCCATAGATGTCCCGCAAATAAGATCAGGCTTTATTCCCGCCTCGCTTAAAAATGTAAGCATTCCAATATGCGCCCAGCCTTTGGCAGCCCCGCCACCAAGTGCAAAAGCAATAAGCGGTTTTTGACCATTTCGCATTTTTAAATCCACACTGTTATTGTTTTAAGCAGTATAGGCGCAAAAAATGAAAATAATATGACTATCTGCTTAAACAATAGTCGGGTTAGGCGCATCGCCATAAACTTTTTTTGGATCAAAAGTTTTTTCATCTTCTTTGTAAATCAACTTTAAATCTTTATCAGGTGTTTTACCAGTCGGAATTTCGCGGTAAAAACAGCTCATATATCCAACATGGCAACTCGCACCCGAACCTTGGGTTTGTACTTTAAGCCAAATGGCATCTTGGTCATCATCAATTCGCAAATCAACAACGTTCTGCACCAAGCCCGATGTCGCGCCCTTATGCCATAAAACCTTGCGTGAACGCGAATAATAATGCGCTTCACCAGTTTCAATGGTTTTAATAAATGCTTCTCTATTCATATAACCCAGCATTAAAACATCACCAGTTTTATCATCAGTAGTTACACAAACAATAAGACCCTTGTCATCAAATTTAGGCGCAAGGTCAAAAGCTTCTTCAACCTGTTCAATGGTTAAACGTTCTGCAAATGGGGCGTTAGACATAATATTATTACTTTCTAATCATCGACATAAATGCCGCCTTCATTTCGGGCGTGTTATACTCACCTCTAAATTGAGTGGTAATAGTATCAACATTGGACTTCATCACTCCACGCATACTCATACACTGATGTTCTGCTTCAATAAGTACAGCAATACCAAGTGGGTTCATAGCATCTTCCAACGCATTGGCAATTTGTGCGGTCATAGTTTCTTGAGTTTGTAGCCTGCGAGCAAAAATATCGACCACGCGTGCAATTTTAGAAATCCCAACAACCGCTTCATTGGGTATATATGCCACATGCGCTTTACCAATAAATGGTGCAATATGGTGTTCACAATGCGAATAAAAGTCAATGTCGCGCAATAAAACAATGTCATTATAACCACCAACATCGCCAAACCTACGCCCTAAAACCTTTTTGGGGTCGGCTGCGTAACCACTAAAATATTCTTTATAAGCATTGACCACACGTTTTGGCGTGTCGAGTAAACCTTCACGGCTTGGGTCATCACCCGCCCATGCTAATAAGGTGCGAACAGCGGCTTCGGCTTGTTCTCTGCTTGGCTTAATAATTTCACTCATAGGGTCTTAACCTTTCTTATTTGGAGCCCTTATTTTGACTTTGTAAATATAAGAGGGTAGTTTTCAAAATCAAGTAGGGTATAAAGTGAAAATGCAAAATTTTCAAGGTTTGAATTTAAAAAAATGATAGATAAAATTTATAGTGATAAAATTATTAAATACGCATCTAACATCCCATTACAACAGCGTTTGGTCAATTCAGATGCCACAGCATCAAAACGCAGTGTGTCTTGTGGCAGCAATGTAGAGGTTGATATTATAACAAAAAATAAAATAATTACTAAGTTTGGGCAACAAATAAACGCCTGCGCCCTAGGCTCAACAACAGCTTCAATTGTAGCCAATACTATTATAGGCGCTAAATTTAGCGAAGTTATTCTAGCCCAAAAGCAAATGCAAACAATGTTAAAGACGGGGCAGGGCGCACCGACAGGTCGGTTTAAAGAGCTTAAACTACTAGCTTCAGTTAAAGATTACCCCAATAGGCACGCATCAACATTGCTGGTTTTAGATGCGCTGGTGGCTGCAATTAAACAAATAAAAATACATTAACAAATTTTTAACCACGCTTGCTAAACACTTATTCATAATAGTTAGGTACAATTCAATCTAATTCGGTAACCGTTTGTTTCCGATTAATTCAGACTTTGTAATGAGTATCTAATATGTTTAACTTATCTAAGAATGCCCTAAAAAAAACCACTCGCATTGTTATTCCAACATTATTGCTGGTCGGATTATCCGCCTGTAGTGCCGATGTGGCAAGGTTTGCATACCAAGATTTACAAAATAGTCAAAATGCCGAAAATAGCATTAAAAAATCTACATTGGGCAGGCTAAGTAACGATATTGCGGCAAACCCGCCAGGTACGGACAGTCAATTTACTGCAAGCATTCCAACCCGTCAAGCGGTGGATAGCCAATTTACAGCATCGCTTCCTAACGCTGTATCGGCGAATAAAAATAATGAAAATTGGATGTATAACAGAAATCCAGATTCTTACCGCGTATCAACAGGCGATACATTATACAGTATTTCGCGTCGGTACGGCATAACAGTTGAGCAATTGCGCAGTGCAAATAATTTCAATCAAAACACTTCTCTTAATATTGGGCAGGTTATATTTTTACCGCGTAAAACCGCATCAAATGCTTCAACTGCACCCAAAACAGCCTATATTAATCAACGCCCCGAAATTAATTCACTCCCGCAAACGCCAGTATCATTTAAGCCTGCACCAACAGTAAACCCCGTGGTAACAAGCAATGGTTCATATATAGTCCAGCCAAAGGATACGCTCTATTCTATAGCCCGCAAACATAATATGAATTTTAAAGATTTAACCCGCATAAATGGCTTTACAGGTAGCGAAGGCTTAAAAATTGGGCAAAGAGTTAATGTTAATGCAAGCGCAAGTGTAGTCGCACAACCAAAACCTGCCGCCATTGCTCCAAAAGCTGTTGCAGTAGCACCAAAGGCAGTAAAGCAAGTTTCTAACCGCTTCCGTTGGCCTGTAAGTGGGCGGGTAATTTCTGAATATGGTGCAAAACCAGGTGGCACACGTAACGAAGGCATAAATGTAGCCGTTCCACCAGGTACAACCGTTAAAGCTGCCGAAAGTGGCACAGTAGCCTATGCTGGCAACGGTCTGCCAAGCTATGGCAATTTGGTGTTAATAAAACATACAGGCGGTTGGGTAACGGCCTATGCACATAATGGTTCATTATTGGTCAAAAAAGGTGATAAAATCAAACGTGGTCAAGCCATAGCACGCTCAGGTCAATCGGGCGATGTAAACAAGCCGCAACTGCATTTCGAAATTCGCCGTGGTGCAATTTCAGTAAACCCACGCAAATATCTAGCAGCAAGATAAGCAAGAATATCCCGATAATTATGTCACTCTTAGAACATTATTATTGGGTATAATTTTTTACAATATCTTACAGCCAAGTTTACCCGCTAAATTGTTAATAAACTGCCACGCCACGCGCCCAGTTCTGCCACCACGCGCGGCAGCCCATTCAAGCGCCAACTTGCGCCATTCATCTTTATCAATCTCCAACTTATAATGCTCAATATAACTACCAATCATCGCCAAATATTCACTTTGCGTTGAATTGTGAAAACCAACCCACAGCCCAAACCTGTCCGATAACGATACTTTTTCATCAATAACATCACGCACATTAATGGCGTTGGCCTGTTCATTTTCAATCATTTCGCGCGGTAATAAATGCCGTCTGTTGCTGGTTGCATAAAATATAATATTATCAGGCTTACCCTCAAGCCCGCCTTCTAATACGGTTTTTAGCGATTTGTAACTGTCGTCACCACTGTCAAAACTCAAATCATCGCAGTATAAAATAAATTGTTCATTGCGTTTTGCCAATTGGCGCATAAGCAAATTTAAACTGCCAATATCTTCACGATGAATTTCAACCAACTTAAGCTCAGGATAGTCTTTGGCAATATGTAAAAACACCGCCTTAGTTAAAGAGCTTTTACCCATTCCGCGCGCGCCCCACAATAAAACATTATTGGCGGTAAGCTTTTTAGCAAATTGCAAACTGTTATCAAGCAACGTCTGTTTTTGTGCGTCAATATGTAATAATAAGCCCAACTCGACAGCGTTTATTTTCGCCAATGGTCGTAAATATCCATCTTCGGCTTCCCAAACAAATCCACTAGCCGAAAAGTCAGTTTTAGGCTTCACTGTTTTTACTTCAAGTAAATTGGCAATGCGTTCTAACTGTTCAACAATTGTATTATCCATTATTATTTTACCCTTTTTGCTTAAAATATGACGAATTTACATAGGTTTTCAATTAAAAGTTTATAAAATT
This sequence comes from uncultured Hyphomicrobiales bacterium, assembly GCA_964531635.1. Taxonomy (GTDB): domain Bacteria; phylum Pseudomonadota; class Alphaproteobacteria; order Rhizobiales; family OSC116; genus OCS116. Next base: position 9,658 of record CAZHCZ010000017.1, read on the forward strand.
CACTTTTTTTACTCAGAGACATTGCAAAGTTTAAATTCAAGGTTATATTCCAATACAGAATTAATATAATAAAAGGACACTTCTCATGGAGCAGTTAATTAGCTTTGCACCCATAATTTTCATATTTTTACTGATGTATTTTTTAATGATACGTCCGCAACAACAAAAAGCCAAGAAACATCGCGAGATGATAGCCAACTTACGCCGTGGCGACACAGTGGTAACAGGTGGCGGCATAATCGGTAAAATTTCTAAAATTGTCGATGATAACGAGGTCGTAATTGAGCTTAGCGAAGGTGTTAAAGTGCGCATTGTTCGTGCTATGATTGGCGAAGTGCGCGTTAAAGGTGAACCCGTAGCCGATAAATAAACACAAATTTTAAGGGGCAGGTGCTAAATTCACCGCACCCCTTTTTTATTTTGAAATAATATCGAAAGCAAATATATGTTGCATTTTTCCGCATGGAAAACCACCGCAATCGCTTTGGTCGGCCTTATAGGGCTGTTTTTTGCATTGCCCAACATCTTAACCGACGAGCAAAATAAAAGCTTACCAAGCTTTATGCCCAAAAATAAATTGCACCTAGGGTTAGACTTAAAAGGTGGCTCACATATTTTGCTAAAGGTCGATATCAACGTCTTACTTAAAGAACGCATAGATATAGTCCGCGATGATGTCCGCACAGCATTGCGCGAAAAGCGTATTGGCTATTCTGGTTTACGAATAACCGCCGACGCGGTCACTCTAAAAGTTCGTAAACCCGAACAAATGGAAGAGGCGCTCATTGCCATTAATGCTTTGTCTGTGCCAGTTAATACCAGCCTATTACAAGCCGCCACAACCCGCGATATAGAAGTGACTAAAACCTCCGAAAATTCAATAAGCATTGCCTTAACTCCAGAGGAACGCACAGCACGAGTAAGAGCAGCGGTCTTACAATCTATAGAAATTCTCCGCCGCCGTATAGATGCGCTAGGCACAACTGAACCGACCATTCAACCCCAAGGCACCGATAGAATTTTAGTTCAAGTACCAGGGGTCGAGCCCGATAAACTAAAAAGCCTAATCGGCAAAACCGCCAAACTAACATTCCATGAAGTCGATAGCCGCACCAGCCCCGATGGCAATATACCATCCGACAGTTTTGTTCTGCCCGACTTAGAGAGCGAAAGCATATTATACGTGCTTAAAAAACGCCCTATTTTAACAGGCGAAAATTTAGTCGATGCCCAAGCAGGCTTTTCTCAAGAAACCAACGAAGCAATAGTTTCGTTTAGGTTCGATACCAGCGGTGCAAAAAAATTCGGCAATTATACAGCCGAAAATGTCGGCGAGCCGTTTGCCATAGTGCTAGACAGCCAAGTCATTTCAGCACCCGTAATTCGCCAAGCCATTCGTGGTGGCTCAGGTCAAATTTCAGGTGGGTTTTCGGTTGAAGGCGCAAATGAACTGGCAATCCTCTTGCGCGCAGGTGCATTGCCCGCCCCGCTAGAAATTTTAGAAGAACGCTCAGTAGGTCCAAGCCTAGGCGCTGACAGTGTCGCAGCGGGCAGAATTGCATCAATAATCGGCTTAATCGGCGTTGTTGCATTTATCTTGCTATCGTATGGGTTGTTCGGTCTATTCGCCAATATAGCATTATTTATCAACCTATTGCTAATAATTGGCGTGCTTTCCATGCTACAAGCCACGCTTACCTTGCCGGGTATAGCAGGCATAGTACTAACCATAGGTATGGCAGTCGATGCCAACGTGCTTATTTTCGAAAGAATTCGCGAAGAGGCTCGACAAGGCAAATCGCCAATAGTGGCAATAGAAACAGGCTATAACCGCGCTCTAACCACAATTTTAGATGCCAATATAACAACCTTCATTGCCGCCGCTATTTTGTATTTCCTTGGCACAGGACCGGTAAAAGGTTTTGCCATTACATTGTCCATCGGCATTGTCACCTCAGTTTTCACGGCTTTTGTCGTAACCCGTTTGCTTATTTCGTTTTGGGTGCGCTACAAACGCCCTAAATCAATTCCTATATAATTTATAAGAGAGGAATACCCCTATGAAAGGGCTTCAAATTGTTCCAGCAGGAACCAAAATTCCTTTTATCGCTTTTCGACATATAAGCCTTACCCTGTCGGTAATAATGATTGTCGCATCGGTAAGTTTATTCTTAACCAAAGGTCTAAATTACGGCATAGATTTTATAGGCGGAACAACCATAGAAATTAAAACTCTCGATGGACCTGCCGATTTAAGACAACTCCGCGAAATCGTTTCAGGATTAAATTTAGGCGATGTTCAATTACAAACATTTGGCGCCGAAGATGAAGTGTTAATTAAAATTCAAAGCCAAGAAGGTGGCGATGGAAAACAACAAAAAGTCATTGAGCTTATCAAAGCAACTTTAACAGGCAATATAGAATATCGCCGTGTCGAAGTTGTAGGGCCTACAGTCAGCGGTGAATTGGTGCAAGGCAGCATAATCGCGGTTATTATAGCTATTGTCGCCGTGCTTATTTATATCTGGGCACGGTTTGAATGGCAGTTTTCAGTCGGTGCAGTGGTCGCTTTGGTGCATGATATAGTCATAACAATCGGCTTTTTCTCGCTCTTGCAGTTAGATTTTAATATCTCAATAATCGCAGCTCTACTCACCATAGTCGGCTATTCGCTCAATGATACAGTGGTTGTATTTGACCGTGTACGCGAATTTTTACGCAAATTCAAAAAAATGCCAATGGAAGATTTGCTAAATTTATCAATAAACAGCACGCTAAGCCGCACAATCCTAACCTCAGTCACCACTTTAATTGCCCTCACATCATTAGTTCTATTCGGTGGCGAGATAATAAAAGGTTTATCCCTAGCGATGATTTGGGGCGTGGTTATTGGTACATATTCATCAGTTTTTGTAGCTTCACCAGTTTTGCTAGCACTCGGTGTTAAGCGCGATTGGAGCAAAAACAAACTCCCAGAAGCCCCATAGAACCATGAGCTTATACTTAAAAGGACAATATCAACTCGATTCTTATGGCAATATGGGCTTCCGTTTTGCCGATATGTCTCACCAAGGCTCATTGCTAATCCTGCCCCAAGGCATGTATAATTGGCAAGTGGCAGATGGCGAGACACTAGAACCTCAACATTTCAAAACAATAATAGCCGAAGCAAATAATATAGACATGCTCATTCTAGGCTTGGGCAAAAAAATGTACATGCCGCCAAAACCCATTCGCGAGCTTTGTAAAAAAAATAACATCACCATAGACTTCATGTCGACCAGCAATGCCGCCCGTACCTATAATGTCCTATTGTCCGAAAACCGCCGCATAGCTGCCGCCCTAATCGCTATAGAATAGGGGTAAATCCATGCAAAAATTCGATACCCTAGCCATAAGCCTAATGCCCGCGCATATCCAACCCTCAATCACCACCCTCTATAATTTTTATGCTGAACTAGACAGCCTACCCGCAAAAGTATCCGACCCAATGCTAGGCGAAATCCGCTGTCAATGGTGGCGCGATACCATAAGTAATAACACCCCACAAAGCCCATTATCTGAAGCGCTACTCACAGCTATCGAGAAAAACAATTGGTCAAAAGCCACACTCATAAGCCTCATAGATGCAAAAATATTCGACCTATACACCAACCCTATGCAAAACACCGCAAGCTTCGAGGCCTATGCAGGTCAAACCCACTCAGCCCTATTGCAATTAACCGCAATTTCCATCGACATAAAATCCGCAAAACTTTTAAGCAACATATCAGGTCACCTAGGCGTAGCCTACACAGTAGCCAAATGCCTAACCCACCATAAACTGCACCAATCGCGCAATCAAATATTCATTCCGCCCGAATTCTCAACCCAACAAGATTTCGCAAAATTTGGGCAAACCCACTATAAAGCTGCCCAATTCCACCTAAAAGACATAAAAAACACTCAACTTTTCCCCGCTATACTCCCCGCCCTGCGCGCCAATCTGTCCCTAACCACGCACCGCCCTCCAAGCCAATTAAGCGTCCAATGGCAACTCCTAAAAGCCAACATTTCCAAAAAATTCTAAACCCGCACCCAATCATCACCATCAAATTGTTCTTGTGGTTTAAACCGTTCTTTATATTCCATATTTTTGGCTCCCTTAATAGAAAAACCCAAATAAACATAAGGCAATTGCTGCTCCCGCGCATAATCAACATGGTCTAATATCAAAAATTTCCCCAAACTATTCCCAATCAATTCAGGTTCAAAAAAGCTATAAACCATAGATACGCCACGCTCAAGAATATCAGTCAACACAACCGCCACAAGTGATTGCTCATTATAATATTCAAATAATCGGCTATTCACAGGCGTTTCTTCAACCATTTTAATATAGTCGTCAATTCCCATATCACTCATATCGCCACCATTATGGCGGGCGGCAATATATTTTTCAAACAATTCAAACTGTTCAGCTGTTGGCTGGGTTGAGCAAATTTTTCGGTGAATATTTTTATTCTTAGCAAAAACTCTTTTCTGGCTTTTGCTAGGCTTAAAGTCGGCAACAATTATTCGCGTAGATTTGCAAGCACTACACGCCTCACAGGCAGGGATATAAGCCATATTTTGGCTTCTTCTAAAGCCTTTTTGCGTCAATAAATTAAAATCCTGTGCGCTATTCACTCCAGTGAGGCTCGTAAATATCTTGCGTTCTTTCTTGTTTTCAAGATAAACACAATCTTCCTCACCGGTAAGATAAAACCTATTATTCATAATAAAGCCACCATAAAATACGGGCTAAAATAACCCGTAATACCACGGAATAGCAATTGTAAATGTAATCCACATTATAATTACCAACGGCACACCCGCTTTAACAAAGTCAAAAAACTTATAATTACCAGGGCCCATAACCAATAAATTGGTATGATAAGAAATAGGCGTTGCAAACGAGCAATTGGCAGCAAAAATCACCGTATAAATAAATATCTGCGGGTCAACATTAAGCTTAATGGCAGTGCTGTAAGCAATCGGTGCAAATAAAACTGCAGTCGCATGGTTCGACAAAAAGTTAGTCATAACCGCAATCAATAAGAAAAAGGCCGATAATATAACCCAAATCTCTTGCCCGTCGAGCGATGCTATCATAGCGTCAGCCACTAAACTCGCACCGCCAACAGCTTCCAAAGCGGTCGACATAGCCAAAGCAGCAGCAATCAATAAAACAATTTTCCTATCAATTGCTCTTGCCGCCTGCCTAATATTCAACGCCCCCATTAATATCATCGTAAGTGCGCCAATAAATGCCGAAATTACAATCGGCACGAACCCAAAAGCCGCAACTCCAATAGCAACACCAAACACAAGCAATGCCCGACGTGCATGGTTTAATAACGGCATATCAGTGGCCGACCATTCTAATACCAGTAAATCTTTAAAACTACGCAACCCAAATATATCGGTGCGTTGCCCCAGCAATAATAAAACATCGCCCGCTTCAAGGCGTACTTCGTCAATCGCTTGGCGCAACATACGGCTGCGGCGTTGTATGCCCAACACAACACAACCTGCTTGCGCCAAATGGTTAGACTGGCTAATGGTTTGCCCAATCATTCTTGAGGCTGGCGCAACAATAGATTCTGCCATAGTTAAATTAGAAAGATCCAACTCAGCACCCATATTATTGCCTGTACTAAAACTGGCTCGAATAAAACTATTTTTGCTATTAAAATGTTGGGTTAAAACACCGCGCGTAGCGGCAAGAATAATAACATCACCCGCCTTTAAAGTAACATCTTCAAATGGTGGTAATATAACCTGATAGCCACGGTTAATAGAGCGGACAGTCATTCCTTTAAGCTCAGGAAACAACCCCACACGGCTTTTTACCCCAATCAAAGGATTGTCATAATTCAATCGTATTTGCGCCAAAAACTGCTTGCCTTTAGCGCTATTCATCATTATTTCGCTGTCAGTCAACGTCTTGCTACGCGTGTTTAAAATTCGCGGCATAATAAATATTACATATATTGCGCCAACCGTGGTTAAAATTAAAGCGGGGGCAGTGAAATCAAAAAACTGAATAGGCGGTAAGCCTTTTCTCTCAATAATTGCCGATGCCAAAAGGTTGGGTGATGAACCAATAAGCGTGGTCATTCCACCTAAAATACTAATAAAACTCAAACTCATAGCAACGCGTGATTCGGCAATATTAACCTTGCGAGCCAAGCCAATAATAATCGGCAAAAACATAATAACCACAGGCGTATTATTTAAAAACGCACTCACAAACCCCGCCACTAAAAAAATAGCAGCAATGGTGAGTTGCGGGTTTCTTTCACCAAAATATGAAACTATTTTAGCAATCCCATCAAGTGCGCCCGTCTGAAACAAGGCCTGCCCAATAACCAATAACGACAATATGGTAATAAGCGCAGGGTTAGCAAACCCCGATAATAAATCAATACTCGATAAATTTTGCCCTGCTGCAATTTCGACAGGAAAAAAGTAAAACAGCACCAAAAACGATGCAATAATTAATAAAGATGTCACTTCTAACGATATTTTTTCGACAGCATATGATATTATGGCAAGCACAATAATAACAAAAGAAACCCATAAAGGAATATTGTTACTCATTGAGTTAATAACGTCAAAAATAAGGTTCATAAGTTAAATTATTGCAAAAAACGTGAGCAGAATCCACGTTAATTTTTTTTAATGTATAGTAACACACAGATAATAAGTAGAAAACACACTTTGCTTGGCATGATGGGTTACATATGCTATTGAGCAATCATAGGTTCATTTGAATGACAAGTCACACCAACAAAAATCATTATTAAGCCTAAATATTAACTCATGTATGGAGGCGACTATGTCCGATACGACAGAAACAAACACCCCAGAAACCGAAGCTAAAACACCTGTAGAAGCAACAGGTAAAGTAGAAGCAACAGAAAAAGTAGAAGCAACAGAAAAAGTAGAAACAACAGAAAAAGTAGAAGCAACAGAAAAAGTAGAGGCAACAGAAAGCCCAGCTGAGCAAATAGATGCTAAAGCGCTTTTCCCAAAGTTTTTCTCAGCATCAGTAAGCGATAGCGATTATGAAGTCCGCAAAGCGATAGACAAAGAATACCGCCGTCAATCCGAAGAAGTTGAGCTTATTGCATCAGAAAACATAGTGTCCCGCGCAGTTATCGAAGCGCAAGGCTCAGTTTTAACCAATAAATATGCCGAAGGCTACCCAGGCAGACGCTATTATGGCGGTTGTGAACATGTTGATACAATCGAAAATGTAGCAATAGAACGTGCCAAACGCCTATTTGGTGCAAAATATGTAAATGTTCAACCCAATTCAGGTTCACAAGCCAATCAAGCTGCGTTTATGGCAATGATTTCACCGGGTGATACCATTTTAGGCATGAGCCTAGATGCAGGCGGTCATTTAACCCACGGTGCCAAGCCCAATCAATCAGGCAAATGGTTCAATGCCGTTCACTATGGTGTAAAAAAATCCGATAATCTTATAGATTATGACGAAGTGCTAAAACTTGCTAAAAAACATAAACCTCTGGTTATCATAGCAGGCGGCAGTGCCATCCCGCGTGAGATAGATTTCGCAAAATTCCGCGAAATTGCCGATGAAGTTGGCGCAAAATTAATGATTGATATGGCGCATATTGCAGGCTTGGTAGCAGGCGGACAACATCAAAGCCCATTCCCTCATGCTGATGTGGTCACCACAACAACTCACAAAACCCTACGTGGTCCTCGTGGCGGAATGATTCTTACAAATGATGAAGATTTAGCCAAAAAAATCAACTCAGCCATCTTCCCAGGCATTCAAGGCGGTCCTTTAATGCATGTTATAGCGGCTAAAGCCGTTGCCTTTGGTGAAGCGTTGCGCCCAGAGTTTAAACAATATACCCAAGCCGTAGTTAATAATGCACAAGCTTTAGCCGCCGCATTAAAAGCTGGTGGTCTAGATATTGTAACCGATGGCACAGACACACACATAGTTTTAGTCGACATGCGCCCTAAAAAGCTAACAGGCAAAGCGGCAGAAGAAGCGCTTGGTCGTGCCAATATTACATGTAATAAAAACGGCGTTCCATTCGACCCTGAAAAGCCAACAATTACCTCAGGCATTCGCCTTGGTACTCCCGCTGGTACAACCCGTGGCTTCGGAATAAAAGAATTTGAGCTTGTTGCAAAGCTAATTCTTGAAGTTCTCGACGGTTTGGTAGAGAATGGAGAAGAAGGAAACGGCAAAACTGAGTCGCTGGTAAAACGAAAAATCCGCGACCTATGCCGCCGCTTCCCAATTTACGAAGCTTAAATACAAATAAAAGCAACGCATAACCGCTTTTGTTTAGGTTCGTAGCCTAATTATAAAAGGATAAATTATGCGTTGCCCATTTTGCGCAAATACCGATACCCAAGTAAAAGACAGCCGACCAACCGATGAGCATACAGCCATTCGGCGTCGGCGTTTTTGTTCCGAATGTGGCGGTCGCTTTACCACTTTCGAACGTGTGCAATTGCGCGAACTCACGGTCATCAAAAAAAATGGACGGCGTATTCCCTTCAACCGCGAAAAACTTATGGCATCGGTACTTATTGCCCTGCGTAAACGCGGTGTCGAACAAGAGCGGGTCGAACGCATGGTCAGCAGCATAGCCCGCCAATTAGAAAGCACAGGCGAAAACGAAATTCAGTCCGAAACCATAGGGCATATGGTTATGGAAGGGCTAAAAGTTTTAGACGAAGTCGCCTATATTCGCTTTGCATCAGTCTATAAAGAGTTTCACGAAGCCAAAGAATTTGGCGATATAATAAGCAATTTATCCGAAGATGACAAATAATCACTATATGCAACAAGCCATTAACATGGCAAAGCACGCACAAGGCAATACAGGCGATAACCCGCCAGTGGGTTGTATAATAGTCGCAGACAATCAAATTATTGGGCGCGGCTATACCCAAAAAGACGGTCGCCATGCCGAGGTGATGGCGCTGGAAATGGCAAAAAAAGTCGCTCCCTACAGCCTAAAAGGCGCAACCGTCTATGTAACACTCGAGCCTTGCGCTCATTTTGGGCGAACTCCCCCCTGCGCCAACGCTTTAGTCGATGCAAAAATATCCACTCTCCACGTCGCCATAACCGACCCCGACCCAAGAGTATTGGGAAAAGGCATAAAAATACTCAAAAACCACACTATAAAAGTCAGCACAGGTCTGCTTGCTAAACAAGCCGAACAAACCCTAAAAGGCTTCTTAAGCCGCATAACCCACAATAAACCTCACGTCATGTTAAAACTTGCTATGTCAAAAGATGGTTATATAACTCACCAAGATGGTCGCTCAAAATGGATAACCTGCGCCCAAAGCCGCCAATACACCCACCTTTTACGTGCCCAAAGTGATGCAATATTAATCGGCATAAACACTGCAATTGCCGATGACCCAATGTTAAATTGCCGCCTAAAAGGTTTAGAAAACCGTTCACCAACACGAGTAATCTTAGACAGTAAACTACAATTAAACCCAAATTCCGCTTTAGCCAAAACCGCCCATAAGATTCCAACCATAGTCTTTACAAACCACCAAGTTGATTCTCTACATGAAGAAAAAATCAAGGCATTAACCGCAAAAAATGTTCAGATTCAATCTATAAAAAACACCACAGAACATATTGATTTGAATCAGGTTCTAACCACACTCGCTGAACAAGGCATTAACAGATTAATGATAGAAGGCGGCGCGCAAATAGCCAGCGCGTTCATCAAACATAACCTAGTAGATGAGCTAAATCTATTCTTCGCACCAACAATAATAGGAGAGGGCGGCAAAGAAGCTGTAGAAGGCGGTATTCAAAATCTACTGGCAAGCAATATTTTCACAAAATTATCGACCAAACAAATAGATATTGATAAGTTCGAACAATGGCAAAAACAAAAACTTTAACCTTGCAAGACCTTAAGTTTTTCAATAAACATAAACCGCGTTCTTTTAAAAGGTGACCTATGTTTACAGGCTTAATTTCAGACATTGGCGAAATTGTCGATACCACCCGCCCAACAAACGGCATAGTTAAGTTTAAAATCGCTACAAATTACGCATATGATAGCATAGATATTGGCGCATCAATCAGCTGTTCAGGTGCGTGTATGACCGTCACCAGCAAACAAAAAACCCAAAATAAAACAATTTTCGAAATAGACGTTTCAACCGAAAGCTTAAACTTAACCACCCTAAAAAATTGGCAAATAGGCGATAAAATTAACCTAGAACGCGCCCTGAAAATGGGCGATGAACTTGGCGGGCATATGGTCAGCGGTCATGTCGATGATGTGGCAACAATCACCAATATAGTAAAGGATGCTGATAGCCTGCGGTTCACTTTTAAGTTTCCAAATAAATTCGCCCTCTATATATCGCCCAAAGGCTCAGTCACCCTAAATGGCACATCTTTGACTATAAACGAGGTCAATGATAACCAATTTGGCGTCAACATTATCCCCCATACACTAAAAATGACCACATGGTCAGAACAAAAAATAGGTGGTAAAGTCAACCTAGAAATCGACCAAATGGCACGTTATGTCGTCAATATTCTAGAAAATTTCAAAGTTCAAGGAAAATTAGCATGAGCGAAGAAAACTTAAGCCAACATCTCTCCTCAATCGAAGAAATTATAGAAGACGCAAAGTCAGGCAAAATGTTTATTTTAGTCGATGCCGAAGACCGCGAAAATGAGGGCGACCTTGTTATCCCCGCTCAATTCGCCACGCCAGATGTTATAAATTTTATGGCAACCCACGCCCGCGGCTTAATCTGCTTGCCGCTAAGCCAATCCCGTGCCGATGAATTAAAATTAGACTATATGGCACGCAAAAACGAGGCAAGGCACTCAACAGGCTTTACCACATCAATCGAAGCGCGTGACGATATCAGCACAGGAATTTCCCCGCGTGATCGCGCTCACACAATTGCCACCGCTATAAACCCATCAAAAACCGCGCATGACATAGTTTCACCAGGGCATGTTTTCCCTATAATCGCGCGCGATGGTGGTGTTCTAGTTCGCGCAGGGCATACCGAGGCGGCAGTCGACATCAGCCGTCTAGCAGGTTTAAATTCCGCAGGCGTAATATGCGAAATTTTGAATGATGACGGCACAATGGCACGCCTACCAGATTTGATAAAATACGCAAAACACCATAATTTAAAAATATCAACAATTGAAAAGCTAGTCGCCTATCGCCATAAATACGATAATTTAATAGAACGCAGCGTAAGTACAAAAATCAACGGTTTTGGTGGTGAGTTTAAAGCCCAAATTTACATAAACACAATAGAATATGCCGAACATATAGCCTTAGTAAAAGGCGATATAACCACCGATGAACCCGTCCTAGTCCGTATGCACGCGGTTAATGTTATCGATGATTTATTAGGCGCAAAATCTAGCAATCACTCGATAATTCAAAAATCAATGGAACTCATCGAAAAAGAGGGTAGGGGGGTTATAGTCCTAATCCGCGACACACGCCCAACAGTTGTATCCGAAACCATTCTAGCCCAACAAGAAAAGCCAACAAGTCCTTCATCAAAACGCTTAATAGAATTTGGTGTAGGCGCAAGTATTCTAGCCGATTTAGGCGTAAAAAACATCATTCTACTATCAAATTCCGCTCAAAAAAATCTAATCGGTTTAGACAGCTTCGGGCTAACTATAGTCGATCAAAGACCAATAAATTAAGGATAAAAATGTCAAACCCTCATATTTTAGTAATAGCCTGCCCCTATTATCCAGAAATTAATAACGAACTACTAAAAGGCTGCACAAACGCCCTACAGGCAGGCAAAGCAACCTATGAAGTCATCTCAGTGCCAGGCGCATTAGAAACTCCACTCGCTGCTATGTTAGGCTATGAAAGTGGTAAATTCGATGGCGCGGTCGCCCTAGGCTGTGTTATTCGTGGCGAAACCTCACATTACGATATTGTCGTCGGAGAATCCGCCCGCGGTCTTGCCGATTTGTCACTTGCTGAAGCTTTCCCCATCACCAACGCCATTTTAACAGTCGAAAACGCAACTCAAGCTCAAAAACGTGCCGATAGCCAAGGTATGGATAAAGGCGGCTTTGCTGCAAATGCTTGCCTAGAAATGATAAAATTACAAACCCACTTCGAAACGTCGCCCATAAAGGTCACACATTAAATGTCAAATACTCCCAAAAAACAAACAGTCCCCGCCCGTTCATTATCGCGCCTTGCCGCAGTTTTAGCGCTTTATCAAATGGATATAGCAGGCACCGACCTTGGTATTGTTATAGACGACTTTATAAATGACCGCGGTCCAACCGCTTTCGAAGCCGAAAATAAAGACTCAATGCAAATTGATTTGTCGCCAATGAATATAGCTTTGTTCAAAGATATATTACACGGTATAGTTGCAAACCAGAAAGAAATAGACAATGCAATTCACCAAAAACTCAACAAAGATTGGCCAATGGCACGCATAGATACCACCCTACGCGCTATCTTACGCGCCAGCGGGTATGAGATGTTAAAGCGCGATGATATTCCACCAAAAGTAATTATAAATGAATATGTTGACCTGTCTAAAGCGTTTTTCAATAGCCGCGAAACCAATATGATAAACGGAATATTAGATGCGATAGCAAAAGATATTCGCGACCTTTAATATTTGATTTGCAATTACAACCATTAAGGGATATGCAGTAGGTTGCAACTAAAGTATAGAGAGCGGGACAGTGCAAGAAAAAGATATAATCAACAAATATTTTTCTCCACTGTCAGCAAACTCTTCAGGTGCTGACGGGCTTAAGGACGATATTGCCACCCTTGGCAATATAGGCAATGGCTTAATGGCTATTAATATGGACAGTCTGGTTGCCAACACTCATTTTTTTCCAAATGATGATGCAACAATCCTAGCGCAAAAAGCTTTACGGGTTAATATTTCCGATTTGGCAGCCAAAGGTGCTACTCCTTTTGGTTATTTTTTATCTCTTTCATTACCGCCCAGCATAACAGAAGCCTACATAAAAAATTTCGCCCGTGGCTTGGCGATAGACCAACAAAACTACAATATTAGCCTAATGGGCGGCGATACAGTAAAAACTACAGGGCAACTCACCATTACAATTACCCTATTAGGGTTATTAGAAGCAGACACAGTCCCAAGGAGGTCGTCGGCGCAATTGGGCGACGACATCTATGTAACAGGCACAATAGGCGACGGCATATTAGGCTTGTTGGCTCACCCCGATTATAACGGCGCAGATGCCATAACCAGCAAATTCAGCCGCCACCTAGCCCATTATTTATGCCCCGAACCTAGAGTAGAATTACAAACAATAATTACCAACTTCGCGCACGCTTCAATGGATATTTCCGACGGCTTGTTAGGCGACTTAACACAAATTCTAACCCAATCAAATCTAGGTGCAAAAATAGACCTCGATAAAATACCCTTCAGTCAAGAAACCAAGTTAATAATAGAAAACCAAAAACCCATTTTATCAAAACTCCTAACAGGTGGTGACGATTATGAAATTCTGTTCACTTCTTCCCCCAAAAACCGAAAAATCATAGCTGCCCATGCAAAAAACTTACCCTTCGACCTAACAATCATAGGTCAAACCACCAAGTCATTGGGTCTAAAATTACAAAATAATAAACCCAACATTTCCCCAGAAACTCTAAACTACAACCACACTTGGTAAAATTTATATTCACCCTACAATTTTCTGAATAAATACATTAACTTCTTTGCGCAGTTCCTGTGTTTTACCACTCATTTGTTCAGCCGCACTGTTCATCTCATGCGCCAACTGGTTAGCCTCAATGGCTCTTTCACTTACATGCTCCATATTTTCCGAAACCAATTGCGTTTCGCCCGATGCCTGCTGAATATTTTCGCTAATTAAATTGGTCGCCAATCCCTGCTGCTCTACAGCTTGCACCACAGCTTCAGTAATCGAGTTAACTTGTTTCATAGTTTCGGTAATGGTTTTAATTTCAATAACCGTGTCTTTAGTCGATGTTTGAATTTTCTTAATATGCTTACTAATCTCATCAGTGGCGTTCGATGTTTGCGCAGCCAATGCCTTGACTTCAGATGCGACAACCGCAAACCCTCGCCCAGCATCTCCCGCCCGAGCCGATTCAATGGTCGCATTTAACGCCAACAAATTTGTTTGCTCAGCAATAGATTGAATAATTTCAATAACATTACCAATTTTTTCGGCAGCAACAGTTAATTCATTAACTTTTGTGGTCGATTGTGCAGCACCAACCATAGCCTTTTCAACAATAATACTAGATTGGCTAACTTGTCGGCTAATTTCACCAATAGATGACGACAGTTCTTCCGCCGCCGCCGCCACGGTCTGAACATTAGCCGATGCTTGATCAGAAGCCGATTGAGTAGCCTCAGATTGTTCTTTATTTTTTTGCGAGCCATTTATTAAATTCACCGAGCTATTGTTCATATCATTGCATGAGTTGCTAACATTCTCAATAAACCCCATAATATTTTTTTGAAACTCATCTGCAAACTCAATTTTTTGTTGTTTGGTTTCTATCGACATTTGTTTGCGCTCTTCAATTTGTGCCTGCTCCATTTCAATACGTTTAATGGCATTATCCTTAAACACCATAACCGTGCGTGACATCTCACCGACCTCGTCTTTTCGCTCACTGTCTTTAATTTCAACGGCATTATCACCTCCAGCAATGCTTAACATTGTATTCGTAAGCCTCGAAATTGGCTTAGTAATTGCGCGTGATGAAATAATTCCAAATATTGCCACTAAAATGGTAATAAGTAAGGTTGCAAAAGCCAAATAATTGCGTGCATTATAAAGCGGTAAAAAAACCTCTTCTGTTTTTTGGGTTGCAACCAATATCCATTCCAAACCATGAAATTTAAACGAGGTTACAGCCATAACCGCACTATTTCCCATATAGTCTTGGTCAAATTTTGCAATAATATTTTCAGAATTTAACGCCGCGCTTAAAATTGGCGTATTAATTTTAGTTTCCAAAACTTTAGGGTTGGTAATATTGGTGGGCAAGGTAAGCAATATCTGATTAGTTCCTGTTAAAAATGTCGAGCCTGTTTCACCTAAACTTTTTTTAGAATTCATAATATTTTCAATAATATTAACAGGCATTTGTAAAGCAATTACTCCAATTATACGGTTAGAAATACCGGGAGCGTAAATAGGTTCAGCAATAAAACTAGCAGGCGTACCATTGCTGGGTGCATAAGCTTCAAAATCTTGAATAATAAAATTTGATTTATCTTTAATTTTTAGGGCTTTTCTAAAAACTTTACCCAAACCACTATCTTTATATTTACCTGTTAGAACATTGGTTGCATAATCACTTTCTTTAAAAACTGAATATATAATATCACCCTCAAGGTTAAATATAAACAAATCATAATACCCGCGTGATTCTAAAAACTCTCGAAATTCAAAATTATATTTCCTGTGAACCTCATGATAATCCTCAGTCCCAGAACCCAAATCCAGCAACTGTCTTTCTCCAACCTTATAAGGGTTATATTTAATATATGATTTCTGTAATATTTCTTCCGCATTCGAACCCATTAATTTCCAGCTATTATTAAAATCATATAGTGCATTAATAGTTAAACTAGAACTTGCCTTAACAACAATATCTTTTTCAACTTCATTAAAAAAAATTCCCAACTGGTTCTTTTGTCCCTTCAGTACTGCTTCAAACTTATCAATGACCGAGGTTTTAACCAAACTAGAAATCGTATTATACCCCAAATAACCAGCACTTATTGCGCTGAACATCGCCGCCAATATAAATAATAT
>CAZHCZ010000018.1:0-12682 GCA_964531635.1 uncultured Hyphomicrobiales bacterium
CACCGTAACAGTTAATATTGCTGGCTTACCGGCCATCTCTATCCCTGCGGGAATATCGGCAAACGGTTTGCCTTTTGGATTACAGTTAATTTGTAAAACCTTCGACGAAGAAACATTATTTAAAACTGCAGATGTTATGGAAAAAGCGGCTAACTTTACCGCCCAAGCCCAACTGATAGCAAAATAATTGAGTGACAAATGACCAAGGCAAAAAAATGCAATACGCTAAACGATGTCCGCGCTGAAATAGATAGAATGGACAGTCTTATTTTACCATTAATGGCGGAACGGGCAGGGTATGTAGCACAAGCGCCAAGGTTTAAACAAGTTATCGACGATGTAATCGTTCCAACAAGAATAGATGAAATTGCCTATCGTATGCGTAAAGATTCCGAAAATTATAATATGAACCCCGATCTTGCCGAAAATATCTGGCGGGCATTAATCGACGAACATATTAAATTTGAACAAGGCGTATTTCGTACCATGTATGATGGCGACAAAAAATTAAAGAAGGATTCATAAACATGTCTCTTATTCAAGGCGCAACAGGCGATTGGGAAATTGTTTTAGGCTTAGAAATTCATGCCCAAATCACCTCAAAATCTAAACTCATGTCGGGCAGTTCGACCGAATTTGGGGCAGAACCCAACAGCCAAGTAAGCTTGGTCGATGCCGCAATGCCGGGTATGTTGCCCGTAGTCAACGAATTTTGCTACGAACAAGCGGTGCTAACAGGCTTAGGACTTAATGCAAAAATCAACCTGATTTCAATTTTCGACCGTAAAAACTATTTTTACCCCGATTTACCGCAAGGTTATCAAATCTCACAATTTACCGACCCAATCGTTGGCGCAGGCATAGTCACCATCGAAACGGCTGACGGTAAAACCCACGACATCGGTATAGAACGCCTGCATTTAGAGCAAGACGCGGGCAAATCTATTCACGATTTATACCCAAGCCAGTCTTGTGTAGATTTAAACCGTTCAGGCGTAGCCCTAATGGAAATAGTTTCCGACCCCGATATGCGCTCAGCCGAACAAGCCAAGCTTTATGTCACCAAAGTCCGTACAATTTTGCGCTATTTAGGCACATGCGATGGCAATATGGAGCAAGGCTCACTGCGTGCCGATGTTAATGTATCCGTTCGCCGTCCCGGTGCAGAACTTGGTACACGGTGCGAAATTAAAAACATGAATTCCATCCGCAATATCGGCATGGCAATTGAATATGAAGCCCAAAGACAAGTCGATATTATCGAAGCAGGTGGCACAATTGCCCAAGAAACAAGACTGTGGGACGTAAGCAAAGCCGAAACCCGCTCAATGCGCTCAAAAGAAGAAGCCCACGATTACCGCTATTTCCCCGACCCTGATTTATTGCCTGTGGTGCTAAAACAATCATTTGTCGATGCCATAAAAGCCAAAATCCCCGAATTACCCGATGCCAAACACGCCCGTTTAATGAGCGATTACGGCTTAAATTCCTACGATGCCAACATTTTAATAGCCGCCCCAGAAAATGCCGACTATTTCGAACAAGTCGCTAAAGGTGGCGATAATAAATTGGCAGTAAACTGGGTAACAGGCGATTTATTCGGCATGTTAAACAAACAAGGTCTAACCATCGAAACCTCGCCAATATCTGCTCAATCCCTAGGCGAGTTGGTCGGTCTTATTACCGATAAAACCATCTCCAATAAAATCGCTAAAGAAGTTTTCGAACTCATGTTAAAAACCAACGATGCCCCCGCAAAAATCGTTAAAGATAACGGCATGAAACAAGTAACCGACACAGGCGCAATCGAAAAAGCCGTAGATGCCGTAATAGCCGCCAACCCCGATAAAGTAGCCCAAGCCATAGCCAAACCCAAAATGGCAGGCTGGTTCGTGGGTCAAGTTATGCAAGCCACAAAAGGCAAAGCCAACCCCCAAGCAGTAAGCGACTTGATAAAACAAAAACTAGGGCTATAAACTTAATTTTTTCGTTCGGTTTTACCTCTCTTTGACCAGCACCCCAAGAGTACCCGCTCGTTTCGCGCGGGCGGGTGCTCTGCACCCTCGACAGGTTGTAGGGTTCTCCCTTACGTTTGATTATAATGCAAACGTGCGAAAATTTAGGGTGGCAGTTGTTTAATTAAGGGAGAATAGGAACAAAAACGGCGTGCCTAACAAGAGTTAAACACGCCGTCTTAAAACAATAACAAGCCAATTACTTAATCGTAATACGCCCTTCAATTGTAGTAGATATTTCACCTAATTTACGAACATGCACCATAACATCATTCGCCATAAACTTAGAAGCAGAGGCGTCGATAAGATATTTTGCTGACTTAAGCATTTTATATCCATCACCACCATTAGCCATAAAGTCATTGGTCGATACGCTGTATAATTTAGCATTATCAAGCGCCACACCACCAACCATAACATCCGATACACGGCTGCCAACAGGCTTTGAGGTATCAATGGTAAATTTCATGCCAGATACTGACAAAAAGCCACCATTGCTTTCAGGAAGCTTACGAGCCGAATGCTCTAATGCTTCAAGAATAGTCGCACCATTAAGTTCAATCTTAACATTGGTATTGCCAAACGGTAATTCCGACAATATATCACGACGTGTTAACACAGTATCAGGCTCATAAACCTTATTACCACGAATACCACCACCATTAGTAAAGGCTATATCGGCATTAACTGCTGCACGCATACCATCAACAACCAAGTTACCAAATACGGTTTCACCCATACGAACCGATGCTTTACGCGTATCAAGTTCAACAATGGTTTTGCCAATTTCGATATCTAGCTCAACCGATAATGTATCGGCATAACCTTTAACCACAGCTGCCACTTCAGGGTCAGGCGTTACAGTCGCGGTGTCGATAATACGGAAATTAGGCCACCATTTAACACGGCGTTCGCCACGCTTTTCAGAAACGGTAAATTCAATATCCATCATAACCACATATTCAGCTTCTTCTTTAGAACCAATTAAAGCCTGTTTGCCATTATAAAAAATGTGCAAATCATGGTCATGACCCGATTGAACAATGTCAATACCAGCTTGGTTTAATAGATTAAAGTCCTTTTCTTGGTCGGTATGAACCACAGCAACAACAATGTCTGCACCTTGAGCGCGCAGATCAGCAGCAGTTTTTTTGGCCGTTTCAATAACATTTAAAAACTTAATGTCACCGGGGCTAGAAATATCAATCGTATCTTCAGTCGTCATCCCCATATAACCGATTTTAATACCGTCAAAGTCAAATATCTTAGTATCTTGCATACCTTCAACTTCGCGTCCGTCACCCCAGCGAATATTAGTACCAAGCTTAGTAAACTTGCCTTCACTCATACGTTTTAAATATATGTCTTGCCCAAAATCAAACTCATGATTACCGGGAGTAAAAATGTCAGGCGGTGCCATATTAAGCAATTTAACCATATGCTCGCCTTTATCAAAGCCCGCCATAATTGATGGCGATAATAAATCCCCAGCAAATGCATAAATAGAATTCCCATTTTTTGCGCGTTCAGCTTTAATAACAGCTGCCAATCGTGCAGCACCACCACGTTTGCCATCATCGGTCATTGTGTCCAAATCGCTCGATGTAATCAACGTAACATTTACCGTATATGGCAATTTTTTATCTTCATTCGCCTGTGCACTCATCAGCGGCAAAGCCACCAACGACGCCAGCGCAATGGGCATCATAATATATTTTTTGAACTTACCTATCATTACATTCTCCCTTTTACATAATACAATTTTATTTTTTGAACTCCGCAATGTTAACCCATCCCCATAGAGATGCAAGCTGTCAGCTAAACTAAAACTAGACTATGTGCATAAAATGAGTGGATAGTTATAAAAATGACAGAGTTAGACGCAGTGACCTCGAGCTCTCTATTTGAAGTTTTAGAATGACCTTGCCCCTATAAACCGTTCCAAAATACTGTAGAGCCTGTTTTCTAATTATATTCATGCCACTATTCTTGCTTTGATTGTCTTGAAGCATACCTCATCTGGGGTATGTTTATCATGTGCAGTATGTGGTCGAGCTCTATTATAAAACACTATCCACCCATCAACAATTTGATTGGCGTGGAAACCATTAGTCATTTTATACAAATAAATGGCTTCTTGTTTCATTGATAGCCAAAGACGTTAATGAATATATTGTCCAAATAACGTCCTCTACCATCCATTGGTTTTGTCGCTCTGTCGGCATGCAGAACGGATCACCTTATTTAACTTTTATTCTTTAGTTACCGATATGAGCTTAATCTAGTCACGCGAGAACCACATGCGACGTAACAAACCGTCCTTCATAATGATTGTGTGATACAGGGCAGCGCCAACATGTGCCACTAGGAGGCCTACAAGCAACCAAACACCAATGCCGTGTACGCGGCGAGGCGCAAAGTCATTAAAATCAGGCAGAGGTGCATCGACCCAACCTGCAATGATTGGCCCAGCACCAGAAAGGTGGAACATGGCTATTCCGCTTATCGCCATCAGTAGCATAGCAAAATATAGCCCGAAGTGAACGACTTGTGCAGAAAAGTTCTGCCATTTCGGCGAGCCTTTAGGAGGAACGGGTTTTTTATCGAAAAACAACCACCAGACAATACGAAACAGAGTCAAAATACCAATAAGCGCCCCCAGAGGAGCATGCATTTTCAGCATGTTGGTTTTGACGTCTGGGTCGGTCAACCCCGCAATTATTGTACCTGAAATCATCAATCCGATGATCAGAATGGCGGTCACCCAATGTATCAGGACTGGAACTAAGCCGAATTTTTTTGAATTGCTTTTCATTGCCATTTTTTGTTCTTTCTAATTGAATTATTTTGGTTTGAGTTTTGATTCTAGGCAGTGTTGCCACGCAGCACGCCGTAGATAAATGGTACGATGGTGGTGCAGATATTCAAATCAATTCCCGCGCCCATAGGCACTATATCCTCTATTCCTAGACAATCGTTGATGTTATATAGTCGATTTAAATCTATAGTACACTTTGAACCACTATGCAACATAACGCCTGACATAATAGAAAATTCCTGTTTTTCTTTTATATAAATATGTGCGTTCTTTAATCATAAATAGGCAGTTCGATTTAGACAAATGTTGCTCTATTTGTTGCGCAGTTTCAAGTAAATTAACGGAATTTGGGCATATTTAAAGTTACTAACTATAAAATAGCTATACATTACAATAACTTAATAAATTAGTGGCTGGCGGATGGGGAGGGATTCGAACCCCCGGAGGGCTCGCACCCTCGTCGGTTTTCAAGACCGATGCATTAAACCGGACTCTGCCACCCATCCAAGGAATGCCATACGGTTTATGTATGCTGTAAATAGAATCTGATTTGGTATTTTGCAAGCTTTTTTATGGGTTTTACAGATATATTTATAATTTGTGATGTTTTTGGCATTAATAAAGCATTAACCCTTTGCCTAAACTTTTCATTAAACATGGCTATTGAAATAAGCAGATTTGTTGGTAAATTTAGGGTAAATTGCATCAATATATTTTAAGTTTAATAGAATGAGAAATACCATGGCTTGGGTTGAAGTTTCGAACATAACAAAGAAAAATAAAAAAACTGTCGCTCAGGGCTTTGCTAGTGGGTTTTCGTTCGGCTTCTCATCCTACATTACTAGCCTATACAAAAAACCTAAAAAACTCCGCAATGTTGGTTTTTTTATTGTCGGGCTTGGAGTTCTAAGTTTAAGCAGTTGTGGTTCTACTGGGCTTAATGAATATGGCGTTAAAACGTCGGAACGCATTTATGACAACAAGGGTGAAATTCCTCAAAAAATTGGCTATTATAAAGTTGGCAAGCCCTATAAAGTAGCAGGAAAATGGTATTACCCGCGTGAAGATAAAAACTACAATAAAACAGGTAAAGCCTCTTGGTATGGTAAAGAGTTCCATGGCAGAGAAACCGCCAATGGCGAAGTGTTCGATATGTATGAACTCACAGCTGCCCATAAAACATTGCCATTGCCATCATTGGTTAAGGTTACAAATTTAGACAATAATAAAACCATTATTGTGCGGGTAAATGACCGTGGGCCTTATTTTAATAACAGGATAATAGATTTATCTCGCGCGGCATCTATCGAGCTTGGGTTTAAAAACAAAGGCATTGGTAATGTACGGGTAGAATATATTGGCAAAGCTGCATTAGACCAAGATAAAGACGTGCAAAAAATAGCCGCGCTTGGTGGTAAAGTTTCAGGGCAGTCAAAAGCAGGGCGTAGTTTCTTTGACCAATTATTCGGTTGGAATCAACCAAAGTTTGTTGCCGAAAACACAAAACCAAAAACGGTTAAGCTTACCAACAAAAAAGCCAAATCATCGCAACTAAAAGTTACAGATATGCAAGAGTTCGACCCCGAAATAGGTGCAGCAATTTCAAGTTCTGGTTCTGTACAATTACAAAAACCAGCACTAAAACTACCAAATTCCACTGGAGAGTTTATTCAAGTGGCAATGTTTAAGGATATTAAACAGGCGATTGAATATAAAAAACAATTGGGCAGTAGTGTATTTAGTAAAATTGATATTAAACATCAAGATTCTATCCCTGTTTACCTAGTAATGGTGCAAACATAAAATCAATATATTGACATTTGACAAGCATAAGGTGATAAAAACTATAATAGTTATAGTTTAAGGGTGATTATGCGCGGGCAATTTATTAGTTTTGAAGGCGGCGAGGGTGGTGGAAAATCCACCCAAATTAAACGGCTTGCCGAAAAATTGCAAACCCGCGGAATAAAAGTCATTGTAACCCGTGAACCAGGGGGCAGCGATGGCGCAGAACAATTGCGCCAGCTTTTACTAACAGGGGATATTGGCAATTGGTCACCAATTTCTGAAGCATTGCTATTTGCCGCAGGACGCTCCGACCATTTAGAAAAACTAATTCGCCCAAATTTAAAAAATGGCGTTTGGGTTCTGTGCGATAGGTTTTTAGATTCAACCCGCGCTTACCAAGGTGTAGCAGGCAATGTACCACTTGAACTCATAAAAACCATAGAAAAATATGTAGTCGCGAACAGCCTACCCGATAGAACATATATTCTAGACTTAGACCCAAAAATAGGCTTAAAACGCGCCAATGCACGCATGGCAGAGCTCAAACAAACTTCGGACATGGTTTCTGAAGATAGGTTCGAAAATATGCGAATGAAATTCCATTTAGATTTGCGTAAATGTTATTTAGACATTGCAGCGGCTGAAAATGAACGCTGCACCATTATTAATGCCGAACAAAGTATAGACGCTATCCACCAAGATATTTGGGTAGATATGCAACAATTTTTGGAGCAAAATGACTGATATTTTGGACATTGATGAGCTTGAAAATTTCCCACACCCGCGAGATAATAACAATCTGCTTGGTCATAAGGCAGCAGAGCAGGTTTTGTTTGATGCGTTTATGTCAGGAAAAATGCACCATGCGTGGATAATCGCAGGGCAGAAAGGCATTGGCAAAGCAACACTCGCTTATAAATTTACCCAATTTATCTTACACTATAAAACGGTGCAAAATATAACTGACGCAAAAATAACCAATCTTGAGGTCGATTTTAATTCTATTTCATCTCGGCAGGTTAGGGCGCGCAGTCACCCCTCTTTATTTGTTTTAAAACGGGCGTATAACGAAAAAACCAAAGGTTTCGGGCAGAATATTAATATCGAAAATGTGCGCAAAGCGGAACGCTTTCTAAGCCTTACTGTCGAAAAAGACGGTTGGCGGGTAATAATTATTGATAGCGCCGACGATTTGAACATAAATTCCGCCAATGCGTTGCTAAAATCGCTCGAAGAACCGCCAAAAAACACGGTGTTTCTAATTGTAAGCTCTAAACCCGCAAAATTATTGCCAACCATTCGCTCGCGATGCCGAATGTTAAAGCTACCAGATTTATCGTTAGAGGTTATGGCGGCGCTAATTAAGCAATATGAAGTAGAAATCAACCCAAATGAAGCCGATATTATTGCCTATTTAGCGCAAGGCAGCTTTTCACGGCTTTTAGAGGTAATAGATGTCGAAGGTTTAGAAATATATTTGGAAACTATTAAGCTATTAGAGCAGTTGCCGAACATATCACGCGATGATTTACATGATTTTGCAACAAAAATGGCAACAAAAGCCAATGAAACCCGCTACGAGTTTTTTGCAGAGCAATATTTAACTTTATTGGCGCGGTTAATAAAATATATATCTCTAAGCGGGCAGGGTGAAAACCTGCCAAATATAGAAATTAAACTTTTCGAACAATTATCAAACCATTTGGCGCTTGATGCTTTGTTTGAATTGTGGGAAAATAGCCAACAAAAGCTTAGAGTGAATGAGGCGTTTAATATGGATAAAAAACAAACCGTCATTACTGAGTTTTTACAATTAGAAAAAATAGCACAATAGGGCAAATACTAAAAATGACCGAAAAACCAACATTTTATATCACCACATCAATACCCTATGCCAACGGCGCACCACATATTGGACATGCCTATGAAATGATGACAACCGATGCCCTAGCACGCTTTAAAGCACTAGACGGCTATGATGTGCTATATATAACAGGCGCAGATGAACACGGTCAAAAAATGCTACAAACTGCCGAAGCACAAGGCAAAAGCGTCGAGCAATTGGCGGCAGAGAATTCTAAAGCCTTTGAAGATTTATCGGTTGCACTCAACTGCTCATTTGATGATTTTGTTCGCACTACAGAGCCGCGCCATAAAGCCGTAGCACAAGAGGTTTGGCGGCGTATGTTAGCAAAAGGTGATGTTTATTTAGAGAAATATAGCGGCTGGTATTCAGTGCGTGATGAAGCCTATTATGACGAAAAAGAGCTAACAAAACAAGAAGATGGAACATTTATAGCGCCAACAGGAACGCCCGTTGAATGGATGGAAGAAGACAGTTATTTCTTTAAACTTTCGGCATATGAAGACAAGCTTTTGGCTTTATATGACAAGCACCCCGAATTTGTTGGGCCAGATGGTCGACGCAATGAGGTGGTGAATTTTGTTAAAAATGGTTTGCGCGATTTTTCTATTTCGCGCACAACATTTAACTGGGGCGTTGGCGTGCCTGACGATGATGCACATGTTATGTATGTTTGGGTCGATGCTTTAACCAACTATTTAACAGGCGCAGGGTTTTTAACCGATGATGAAAAATTCGCAAAATTCTGGCCTTGTGACTTGCATATAATCGGCAAAGATATTTTACGTTTTCATGCAATATATTGGCCTGCATTGCTAATGTCTGCCGACATTGAGCTGCCTAAGCGGGTATTTGGGCATGGTTTTATCAATGTCGAAGGTGAGAAGATGAGCAAATCTATCGGCAATGTTATTGCGCCAAACGATTTAATTGAGCAATATGGGCTAGACCAAGTGCGTTATTTCTTTATGCGTGAAGTGCCATATGGCAAAGATGGCAGTTATAGCCACACAGCGTTCGTTAACCGCACAAATGCAGATTTAGCCAATGATTTAGGTAACTTAGCATCGCGTTCACTCTCGATGATAGCCAAAAATTGTGATGGCAAACTGCCAAAAATTTGCGATTTGACCGAAGAAGATTTGGCATTGGTGGCATTGGCTAAAAATGCGATAATTAAAGCCCGTACCGCAATGGAGGGGCAGCAAATTCATTTGGCAATTGCCGCCATTTGGGGCGTGGTTGGTGAGGCGAATAGGTATTTTGCCGAACAAGCCCCTTGGGCGCTTAAAAAAACCGACCCTGTACGTATGGGCATAGTATTGGCATTAACTGCCGAGATTATTCGACAAGTGGCTATAATGGCGCAACCATACATACCCACAGCGGCAGCGAAGTTCTTAGATATGTTTGGTGTAGATGCTAAAATGCGAGAATTTAAGCATCTAACACAGGAATATTGGTTAAAGGAGGGCATAGAAATCAACAAGCCTTCCCCAGTTTTTCCACGCTATGTAGAAGATAAATAATTAATAATAACAACAAATTACTTTATGTTGTTAATGTAATAAAATACACTTGTGGGTAAGTTTACCCACACCTATGTGAATAAAAGAGATATTATGCTAGTAGACAGTCATTGCCATTTAGATTTCCCCGACTTTTCGGACGAACTTCCACAGGTTATACAACGCGCACATGATGCAAGCGTAGGAATTATGACATCTATCTGCACACGGATTAACAGTTTTGACGCGGTACATAAAATAGCTCTTGAGCATGAACATGTTTACTGCACAGTCGGCACACACCCCTGTAATGCACAAGATGAAACCGATATAAGCATCGAGACCATTGTTAAATTTAGCCAACTGAATAAAGTAATCGGCTTGGGTGAGGCGGGGTTAGATTATTTTCACGACCTATCATATAAAAGCCAACAAAAACTCGTATTTGCCAATCATATAGAAGCCGCACGGCGCACAGGTTTACCACTGGTTATCCATTCGCGTGATGCCGATGCCGATATGATAGACATTCTAAAGTCCGAAATGAGGGCAGGGGAATTTAAAATCCTACTGCATTGTTTCAGCTCAGGTTTAGAGCTTTGTCGTGTTGGTTTAGACCTAGGAGCATATGTCGGTTTTTCAGGTATTGTCAGTTTTAAAAATGCCAAAAACGTACATGAAGCCGCACAATTAGTACCAATCGAGCGTATTTTAGTCGAAACAGACGCGCCATATTTAGCACCCACACCGTTTAGAGGCAAACGCAACGAACCCGCCTATGTAGTGCATACCGCAAATGCGTTGGCTGACCTAAAAGGCATAGACATTAAGCGGGTGCATAAAGCCACCAGCGAGGCATTTTTCGAGCTATTTTCTAAGGTTGACCGTAAAAAATACAATGGGTGGTTTAATGACAGTTAAATTTACAATATTAGGCTGCGGCTCATCATCTGGCGTACCACGTATTACTGGCGATTGGGGTGTTTGCGACCCAGCCGAACCCAAAAATCACCGACTCCGCTGCGCAATGTTGTTAGAAAAAACAGCAGCAAATGGCGGCATTACTCGTGTTTTAATAGATTCAGGGGCAGATATACGCTGCCAATTAATCGCCGCCAAAACACCAATGTTAGATGCCGTATTGCTAACCCACGAACATGCCGACCACACGCACGGCATTGATGATTTGCGCTCATTTGCCCAAGATGGTCGCCAACAAGTCCCTGTTTACATGACAAAAAACGTATTTTCCGATGTAGGACAAAAATTTAGCTATTGTTTTAAACAGGTCAAAGGCAGTTTCTACCCAGCAATATTAAAATATATAGAAATTAATTACGACAACCCCATCAAAATTACAGGCGCAGGCGGTAAAATAGAAATTCTACCAGTAAAGCTAACCCATGGCGATATTGATGTCGCAGGCTTTTTAATCAATGGCGTAATGTACACGCCAGATATAAGCGACATTCCACAACAAAGCCTCTATGCTTTCGAGAATCTAAATATTTGGATTATAGATGCACTGCGCATAACCCCACACCCAAGCCATTTCAACTTAGATAAAGCCCTAGAGTGGATAAACATCATCCGCCCCAAAAAAGCCATCCTAACCGACATGTCAGGCGCACTAGACTACCGCTCTATAAAAACTGACTTAAGCAAACTAAATCAAAACATCATTCCAGCATATGATGGTATGAGTTTTAAAATCTAAACCCATTCTATTTCAGAATTTTGACGGTTATAAGCACTAAACCCAAGTTTTTGATAAAGGGGCAGGGCGCGTTTATGGTCTAATGTACAGGTTTGAATAAGGATTCGCCCAACATTTTGCGCCCAAGCATATTGAATAGCATATTGCGTAAGCAATAGACCTAAACCTTTACCAATAGCGTTATCGACAAGCCCAATAAAAGATATTTCAGCCGATCTTGGCGCATTTTGAGCACTAATTTCAAAAAATCCTATAATCTGTTCATCTGTAGGCAGCCTAGTATCGCATAATATATAAATTTCAACTTTAGGGTGATGAATTATAACTTTTAATTCCGAATCACTAATTACTTTTCGGCTAACCCAGTAATATTTTTCGCCAATTTGCTTATATATTTGGCGGTATTGACTAATACTTATGTTTTTAACCCGTTTAAGCAAAATATGGTCGGGGAAGGGCGCAGGATATTCATGTTTTTGCTCACACATCTGCAAAAATGTAACTAAGGTTTTAATTTTGGTCATGCAACTTCCAATAACTTTTATAATTACTCATAAAGTTAGCGTTAAAAGCAAAGTTTATAAACAGGCAAATTGATAATATTAGTTTGTTCACATATAAATCGTAAAAATAGATATTTTGGTTTGTAAGAATAATAAAAATTAGCTATATATCGCATCAGCATCTTAATTGTTGCTAAAAAGTGTTCCCCAGTAGCTCAGTTGGTAGAGCAAACGACTGTTAATCGTTTTGTCACAGGTTCGAGTCCTGTCTGGGGAGCCAATTTCATCTTTATATATTATAATAGTTTCTAACGAATTCCTCGCGTCTGTACTCAGGCTGACAATGGGACGTTAAACCCGGCTGATATACAATACTTACAGACCATCGCAATATACAATATTTACGAACCATCACAATATACAATATTTACGTACCATTACAATAAAAGTTTCCATAATATATATTATG
>CAZHCZ010000018.1:12782-24767 GCA_964531635.1 uncultured Hyphomicrobiales bacterium
TGATCATATATGTTATATTGGACATTCTATCATTTCTTGAATATCAAATACATTGATTCAAATATAAAGCAATTGAGGTCAAACACACAACTCCGAAAGCGAGCATGATGATTGAACAAGACAGTACTTTACAGATTGTTGGTCCAAGAGATCAGTTTCCAATAGTCACTTTGGTGAACCCATCAAAATCGGGGTATCTTATGCTTGCCCTTGAAATTGATCACCGCCCGCCTATGGGATTTTTTTTACAAAGTCAGCGTAAAAAACTGCTGTTAAAGCTCCTCAAAGAATTGGCGCAAAAATTGCGCGGTGAGAGCAACGTCCTTGATGCGACAGTTTTCAAGGCTATGATCGTGGTGCCAACTGCTCGCGTTGCGCCGCGTACACGTAAGGTTGATAAGGTCAATATCGCCCGCTTTGACGTCGTGCTGCTTGTTGAGTTTACTGATATTGATTTAGTTCACAAGTTTGTGGCCACCACCCAATGGACCGACATTTTGACCACGGCCGAGAAAATAGCGCACAAAACAATGAAACTAATAGCCTCGAACGTGCGTCGGATCGGACCTGTCGATCATTCCCGAAGCGGCGTCTTTTTGTTTAACTATTTCTACGCAGACAGTTTGGATCTTAATCTCAAGGTCTGGAATTACACGGCTGGCTGGTTTCAAGATCAAACTGGGCTTGATAATTCAACAGTCCTATTGCCCGAAAAAACGTCTTGTTTTCCTTATACAATTATCAATCACTGTCGGTGGGATAGGTTGCGAGATATTCTGCCTGCTATTATTTTTAATAAGACCTTCCGACCTTTCGTCTTGGCGAATTTCGAGAAGAATAATACGACGGCCTTTCCAATCCTTTACCAGTTGGCATAACGATGGTGTTCTGTAACCGCTTCACCAATCACACGTAATTTTGCTTTTATGTATAATTCCAAGGCAGTAATTGTTTAATTTCGCGGTTTCTATCAGTGAAGCAATAATTCAAGCACCCTCACCTGCTTCATTCAAGGCTATATTGGTTAGCCTTGAATGAACCGTTTGCGGTACTCACTGGCAATAAAAACAAACACCGCTGAAACAAACAAACCGACAATCAACGAAACCCATTTTACGTTTAAAACAAACGCCCATAAAACATCACTAATTTCATCAAACTCTGTGTTATTATCAATGAACATATCTGATATCACTGGCTCCACATCATCATTAGTTATATGAAAAATTCTTTCATATAAAAAATCACCCAAAATACTATTGTCGTGAAGTGTGCCAAAAAAGAATATTTTTTCCATGGTTATCAATACAAAGGGAATAATAAATGCCAAGGCGATAGACCATTTTTTAAAGAAACCACTCAATACGGACACCCAAGCATAAAATGGTGCAAGCCATAGGGAGAAAATAAGAAACAAGATAATGGCATAAAATGTCAGTTCAAGCATTTGTATCAGCGCTGTCCAAGGCATTAAAAAATCTTCAAACATTGTAAAGTTAAGTAACCCAATAAGGTATGATAATATCGACGCGCAAACAATCCAACCAATAATAATAAGCGGCACAACCACTATACCAGTAAAGAATTTAATACCCAATATGTTCAAGTCGCTCATCGGTAACGACTTCCAAAACAGCATATTGTTATCTCTAGTGTCACTCGAAAAAGCATCAGCAAAATAAAAGAACAAGCAAATGGCTAAATATATACCGAAAAACACCGAAGCTCCAATATAAAAGATACCAAACAGATTTTCTGTCGGCTCCGAGCTATTGTTATCCGTAAATATTAGGCTCAATAAAATAAGCACAAAGAATATAATATTTAATACAGCAGGAGCAATAAAAAATGCGCCTTTATGTTCTATAAGTTCTTTTTTTACAAGTGCAATTTGCGCTTTAATTGTCATCACATTATCCTCTATTGCTGCATTAAAGCAACAAATAAGTCACTAAGGTTAGGAGTAGAAACCGTGCCATATTTCGCGAGTTTTTCAACATCGACACCATCAAAAACCATAATATTTTGCCCAAATTGTTTTTCACAATAAATCGGCTTAAGCGCATTGGCTTTATCAAAATTGTCGGGTGTAACATTAAGTTGGCTATATCGTTCTGCCAACATTTCAGTTGGGCAATTTAATATAAGCTCCCCTGCCCTTACAAACATAATGTCGGTAAGTAAAAACTCAATTTCATCGACTTGGTGGGTGGTAATAATAATAGTCCGATTATCATGCATATAATCGTCAATAAGTTGTTTAAAAAAGTTTTTTCTATTGGTAATATCAAGCCCTAATGTTGGTTCATCTAAAACCAAAATTTTAGCATCAATTGACATTACTAACGCCAAATGAAGTTGAGCAAGCATACCTTTCGATAAAGATTTAATCTTAGCTTCAAGCCTAATATTCGTGTTTTGTAAATACTCATGCGTCTTCTCCTTTAAAAATTTTGGGTGTATATCACGCATTAAATCAATAAGTTGCGTAACGGATAAAAACCTTGGTAGGCTCGCAACATCCGATATAAATGCAATATCTTGCATTAATTGGCTACGGTTTTTATAGGGGTTTTTACCCAAAACTTCAATTTTACCGTTATAATCAATAAGCCCTAAAATGGCATTTAAAATAGTAGTCTTGCCAGCGCCATTATGCCCGATTAACCCATAAATATGACCTTTTTCTATGCCAAAACTAATATTATTAAGTACATTAATTTTACCAAAAGACTTTGAAAGACCTTCAACAGTAATAAGATTTTGCATTATGCCCCCTGCCCTTTTGTGGCTAAATTTTCTAATTCTATATTGAGTGATTCTAGGCGTTTTAAAATAAGTGGCCATTCATCTTTTAAAAATTTTTCTTTTTCAATTTTCAATAATTTTTTATGTGATTTTTCCATAACAAACATTCCCAAACCGCGTTTTTTCTCAACAATTTCCATATCGACTAACGACTGGTAAGCCTTGGTCACCGTTAAAGGGTTAACCGAAAGTTCAGTCGCCAAGTTGCGAACAGATGGCAACGCCTCACCGGGCTTGACAATTTCATTTAGAATCATCTCAATTATTTTTTGCCTAATTTGCAAAAAAATCGGCTGGTCTTTATTCCATTCAAACATTTAAATTCATACCTTGAGCGTTAGTGTATTATATAACTAACACACTAAAATTATAATACAAGTATTCTTTTGTTTAAGTTGTAATTTTTTTTTAGGCTATTATATAATAAAGTAAGAAAAACAGGAGCGCTTCATGGTAAATTTTTTAAAACACATTCCAAAATCATTAGCAATATCGGTAATTGTCGGCTTACTCTCCCTAAGCAGTATTGCCACAACAAATGCCGAAGAACCTGATCTAATTTTCAAAAAAAGTACAGTATGGAATTTTCTATCGCCAGACCATAAACTGGCAGTTTATGCCATTGACGACCCCATAATTAAAGGCGTTTCATGCCACTTTACAGTGCCCGAAAAAGGCGGTGTTGCAGGCTTTTTTGGTGTCGCCGAAGAAGTATCGGATATTTCCTTAGCCTGCCGCCAAGTCGGGCCAATAGAGTTTACCGAAAAATTCGAACAAGGCGAAGTTATGTATCGTAAAAAACGTTCATTCTTGTTCAAAAAAATGCGTATTGTCCGTGGCTGCGATGCAAAACGCAACACATTGGTTTATCTAGTATATTCCGATAAAATAATCGAAGGATCCCCCAAAAACTCCACTTCCACAGTCCCAATCATGCCATGGGGTACACAAGTTCCTGCAAAGTGTGGCGATTTTTTAAAATAGGTAAATTATGAACACATATATCGCCCTATTTAGAGGAATAAATGTTGGCTGAAAAAATATTTTACCCATGCATGAATTGGTGAAAATATTAGCCGAGAATGGCTACCCCGACAATAAAACATATATCCAGAGCGGTAATATAGTTTTTAGTGCAACGCAACAAGGCGGTGAATATTTTTTAGAAAAAATTCAAACCGCAATTGAAAATTTGCATGGTTTTTCTCCAAACATTATTATCCTATCTGCCAAAAAGCTCAAAGAAATTAACAATTCAAACCCCTACCCTGCTGCAACAGGTGATGCTAAAAACCTACATTTTTTCTTTTTAAAATCCCCTGCTGCATCCCCAAGTTTAGCAGCTCTAGAATTACTAAAAACCCCAACCGAATCATTCACATTAACCGAAAATGCCTTCTACCTACATGCACCAAATGGCATAGGACGTTCAAAACTAGCAGCAAAAGTCGAAAAACTAATAGGAGTTCCAACAACCGCAAGAAATTGGCGGACGGTCTCAAAACTCCTAGAAATATCCGATAATTTTTAAGGTGTTAATGCCAACGCACGCTTAACTGCGGGGCGACTTAGCATTGTTTCAAACCAGCGCCTAACATTCGGAAAATCATCCAAATTCTGCCCTTGCCTTTCATGTGAATTTGCCCAGCCGATAATGGACATATCTGCAATAGAATATTCACCTGCAATAAACGCACCTTTAGCAAGCTGCCTATCCAAAACGCCATATAACCGCGTGGCTTCATCAGTGTAGCGTTTAATGCCATATGGTACTTTTTTAGGTGCAAAAACCCTAAAGTGGTGTGCTTGCCCAAGCATAGGACCAAAGCCCCCCATTTGCCACATAAGCCATTCTTCTACTTCAACACGCTTGCGTTCATCTGTAGGGTAAAATTGTCCTGTCTTACGCCCCAAATATTGTAAAATCGCACCCGATTCAAATACAGATATTGGTTGTCCATCAGAGCTTTTAGGGTCAATAATTGCAGGCATTCGGTTGTTGGGTGAAATTTTTAAAAAACTAGATTTAAATTGTTCATTTTTACCTATATCTACCCAATTTATATTATAGTCTAGCCCAGTTTCCTCAAGCATAATGGTAATTTTATGCGCATTTGGCGTTGGCCAAATAAATATTTCAATCGCTACCATTTCATTCCCTAACTAAACGGTTTACCCCATACTATATTTAAGTTATATATCAAATATAATCAAGTTTATTTGGAGTTATTATGGCTACCTTGTTAGACAATAGAAGCGAAAAACTCAGCCCATCTGAAGTTATAAAAGCCGGAGCAGCAGACCGTGCAAAGCTTCGCCACCCCGAAAAATCTAACAAATCCGATAGCCCAATATTGCGCAAACCCGATTGGATAAGGGTTAAAGCTCCAAATTCTAAACAATTTAAAGCCACCACAAAAATCATTAGAGATAACAACCTAGTAACCGTTTGTGAAGAAGCTGGTTGCCCAAATATTGGCGAATGTTTTAGCAAAAAACACGCCACGATGATGATAATGGGTGAAATTTGCACCCGCGCTTGTGCCTTTTGTAATATCCGCACAGGCATGCCCAACCCGCTTGATGTTAAAGAGCCTTATAATGTCGCACAATCGGTCATGCAATTGGGTTTAAAACATGTAGTCATAACATCTGTCGATAGAGATGATTTAAAAGATGGTGGCGCACAACATTTTGTTGAAACAATTCAAGCTATTAGAGAATATAGCCCCGAAACCACAATTGAAATTCTAACGCCAGATTTTTTAAGAAAAGAAGGCGCAATAGAAACAGTTGTGGCAGCAAAACCCGATGTTTTTAATCACAATCTAGAAACTGTTCCTTCAAAATATTTAACCGTTCGCCCTGGAGCGCGATATTTTCATTCTTTGCGTTTATTGCAGCTTGTAAAAGAAATTGACCCGAATATGTTTACAAAATCGGGTATTATGGTCGGGTTTGGCGAGGAACGCCATGAAATTTTACAAGTAATGGACGATATGCGGGCGGCAAAAATTGACTTTATTACCATTGGTCAATATTTACAGCCGACTAGAAAGCATCATAAAATTGTACGGTTTATGCCACCCGAAGAATTTAAAAGTT
This sequence comes from uncultured Hyphomicrobiales bacterium, assembly GCA_964531635.1. Taxonomy (GTDB): domain Bacteria; phylum Pseudomonadota; class Alphaproteobacteria; order Rhizobiales; family OSC116; genus OCS116. The sequence continues at coordinate 18,696 of CAZHCZ010000018.1, forward strand.
TGGAAAGAATTGCCAAGGTTAAAGGCTTCTTGATGGTATCATCTAGCCCCCTCACCCGTTCTAGCCATCATGCGGGGGAAGATTTTGCGCAACTGCAAAAAAACCGAACAGAAAAGTTAGGGCATTGATTTATGCCAAGCCATAAAACCGAGATTTTTTTTCCGTTTTCGCCCGAAAAAGTGTTCGAAATGGTCAAAAACATCGAGGAATACCCGCATTTTTTACCCAATTGTGAGTATTTAACCGTTAAAAACACTAAAAAAACACCTGAAATCACTCATATTTTGGCAGAAATGGGCGTTAAATACAGTATTTTTCGTGAAAAATTCACCTCAAATGTACAAATAAATGACAAAAATAAAACAATAATTGTAAAGTTAGATTCTGGCGTACTAAAAAGCCTTAGTAATGAATGGCAAATTATTGAGCACAAAAATGGCTCAATTGCAAAATTTTCTATTCAAATAGAAATGAAAAATATCCCCCTACGTTTAGCACTCGCCGCCGCATTTAAAATTGGCGTAAATGACATAACCGAAGCTTTTAAACAACGTGCTAATCATTTATATAGTTCGTATTAATAACGTCAGTGCTTTTTTAATTACAATGTTACGAAAATTAGCTCGGGAGAGGCTTTCTAATTCGTAATTAACTTCATGTTTGTTGCCCAACTTATCTATTGCACAAATATACACCAACCCCACGGGCTTATTTTTTGTGCCACCTGTTGGCCCTGCTATGCCCGTTACAGCTAAGGATATGGTCGCATTGGAGTTTTTTAACGCACCACACGCCATTGCATAAACGGTTTGTTTGGAAACGGAACCATGGTTTATAAATATCTGTTCGGGGACATTTAATGCACTCTTTTTTAGCGCGTCGCTATAGGTTAAAAACCCGCCTTCTATAACTTGGCTTGAACCCGAAATGTCGGTTAAAGCAGCGGTGATTATCCCGCCTGTACAGCTTTCGGCTAATATTATTTTATCACCAGTTTTTGTAGCCAACTTTATGATTTTTTTAGTATACTCTATAATTTCATCATCAAAAATCATCTAAATAATCCGACTTTATGGCGATAGTGGCGGCTGCGTAAGCGGCTATGCCTTCTTCGCGCCCTGTAAAACCAAGCTGTTCAGATGTTGTAGCTTTTACTGCTACACGGCTTATATCTAGCCCTAAAATTTTAGCAATGCTCTTGCGTAAATCATCACGGTGTGGAGTAATTTTTGGATACTCGCAAACCAATGTTACATCTATATTAATTAAGCGAGCGTTTTTTTGTTTAACCAAATCAACGGCATGGATTAAAAATTGATCGGACTTAGCACCTTTCCATTGCATATCGGATGGTGGAAAGTGCGAGCCAATATCACCATTGGCAATTGCACCTAAAATGGCGTCGGTAATGGCATGTAGGGCAACATCGGCATCGCTATGACCTTTTAATTTTTTTGTATGGGGGATTTTTATACCACCCAATATTACCGCGTCACCTGACTCAAAGGCGTGGACATCAAAACCGAAACCTGTTCTAAATTCAATCATTTTCTTTCGCCTTTAACTTTGCTGCTGCCCATAAAAAATCTTCGGGATATGTAATTTTTATATTGTCATTATTGGTTTTAACCAATTTTACGGCTATATCTAAATATTCGAAAATTGCGGCATCGTCGGTAAATAGTTTATCTTCACCCATTTGTGATACTTTTGCATGGGCTTGGATAATTGCATTAAAATCAAATGCCTGCGGTGTTTTTGCTGCCCATAACAAATTTCTATCTAGTGTTTTGTCGATAAAGTTATCGGCTTGGTTTTTAACCGACTTTATAGTGTCGGTAATCGGTTGGGCGGCAATTGCACCAAGATATTCATCGCACGCGGTGAGCAAATTATCAATTAAACTCGGCGTTATAAATGGTCTTGCGCCATCATGTATTAAAATATTTTGTGGTTGTAGCGGTGATATGGCTTTTAACCCGTTGCACACTGAATATTGCCGTTCTGTGCCGCCAAAACTGTAAGGCAGTAATTTTTTAGCGTCTAAACCTTGAATGGTTTTTTGATAAAGTTCAATATCGTCGGGGTGAATAACCACTAATATTTTGTCGATATTTTGATGGTTTATAAAATTATTTATACTGTTCCATAGAACCGAGTTTTTACCAATATTTTGGTATTGCTTAGGAATTTCTCCCCCTGCCCGACTTCCACGCCCACTGGCGACAATTAATACGGCATTTTTTATGGTCATATTCTATCTCTATATTGATATTTTAATTATCTCTATATCATATTCTTTAAGTTTTTTGCGAAGTGTATTGCGGTTTAACCCCAATATTTTTGCGGCTTTAATTTGGTTGCCAGCAGTTTGTTCTAACACATATTTTAATAACCCCGGTTCTACTTCTGCTAAAAGTTGGCGGTATAGGTCGTTATTTTCGTGAATATCTTGGCTGTCGAAACAATTTTCTAGCCAAAAGCGAATAGACTTATCAACATTGGCTATATTATTATGTTGATTTTCGTCATTTAGTGGCAAATCATGCGCCATTTCGGCACTGACAATATCGGCTGTAACTTCATCTTGCGGATAAAGCGCTACTATGCGTTTAACAAGGTTTTCCAATTGGCGGATATTGCCCGGCCAATCATAGTCATGCAATTTTTCAATAGCCTTGGCGTTAAAGACTTTACTTCCTAAACCTTGTTTTTCGGCTTGAGCAAGGAAATGATTGACCAAATCTGCAATATCATCTTTACGGGCGCGTAGGTCGGGTAATGTTATGGGAACAACATTTAAGCGGTAGAACAAATCTTCTCTAAATTGCCCTGACCTTATCAATTGGGTTAAATCTCTATGTGTTGCGGCAATAATGCGGATGTTGGTTTTAATGGGTTTTATGCCGCCAACCATGGTAAATTCGCCTTCTTGTAGCACACGCAATAAACGGGTTTGCGCCGATAATGGCATATCGCCAATTTCATCTAAAAACAACGTACCGCCTTCGGCTTGCTCGAACCGCCCTGAGGTGCGGTTATTTGCGCCCGTAAATGCGCCTTTTTCATAACCAAACAACTCTGATTCTATTAAATCTTTTGGGATTGCAGCCATGTTAACGGCAACGAATGTACCGTTTTTTCGTTTGCCAAAATCATGCAAGACCCTCGCTACTAATTCTTTGCCTGTGCCAGATGAGCCGACAATCATTGCGGTTAAATCTATTTGCGTAAGCCGCGCGATTATGCGGTAAATATCTTGCATAGCATGGCTGCGACCAATGAGTGGTAAATCTTCGTTAATTGAATGTCTTTTTGGTTTGACTGTGCCTGAACGGGTTGATTGAATGGCGCGACCAACGATGGATACAAGGTCGTTTAAATCGAACGGCTTGGAAAGATACTCATACGCACCTTTTTCGGCGGCGGTAATAGCGGTAAGCACGGTGTTTTGTGCGCTCATAATTATTACTGGCAAGTTTGGGCGTCTTTTTTTAATGCGCGGGAGTAAATCAAACCCGCTTTCATCGGGCATGCCAACATCTGAAATTACCAAATCGCCATAGCCTTTTTCGACCCATGACCATAATGTTGTGGCATTGCTTGCGACCCTGACCCTATAGCCTGCACGGTTTAGAGCGTGGGTTAAAACTGTACGAATGGCGGCATCATCATCGGCTATTAATATCTCATCCATAATTATTGCTCTTCTTTTAGTAATGGGAATAATATTCGAAATTTAGCCCCTGCTTTTGCGCCAACATAATCTATAACGGCACCATGGTCGGCGACTAATTTAGCGACCAATGCTAAGCCTAAGCCTTTGCCACCAACTTTATTGGTTACGAACGCATCGTAAATATGGGGTAAATATTCGGTTTTTATGCCTGCGCCATTGTCTTCTATTGTTAATTCGAATGGTAAAATAAGCAACTCATCACGGCTGGGAACTTTAAGCTTTAAGCCTGTTTTATAAGCGGTGCTAATTTTGATTGTCGGGTTGGGAATATCGGCAATAGCTTCGCAAGCATTTTTAATTAAATTTAGCAATATTTGAATAAGTTGATCTTTATTGCCGCGTATAGATGGTAGGCTTGGGTCGTAATTTTCTATAAACTTTACATGTTTGCCAAAACCATTTTCGGCAATTTTTTTAACATGGTCTATCAACAAGTGGAGGTTTATTGAACTGAACTCTGGCAATCGCCCGTCGGAGAATTGCTCCATTTGGTCGATGAGATTGCAAATTCGGTCGGTTTCATCGCAAATGAGAGTTGTGAGGGCTTTATCATCTGAATTGGCGGTTGCCCCGAGCAATTGTGCGGCACCGCGTATGCCTGATAGTGGATTTTTAATTTCATGTGCGAGAATTTCGGCCATATTGGAAATGGATTTTGTACTGTGACGGCTTAAGATTTGTGATTCAATCATATTTGCCATGCCGCGTTCGATAAACATTAAGCTTAGGTTTTTTTCGTCAGTAATATTTGACGAATATTCTAATAAACAGGCTTGGATGTCGATGATTTTTGGTGCTTTTGAACGAGGCATCTCGAACTGGACTTCATATTCATTAACCGCAACATGTTTTTCGAAAACTTTGGAAATTAAGCTCAATAATGGGTTGTCGAACATTAATAAATCTTTGATTTTTTGCCGTCTTAAGATAGGTGCGCTCATCTCGAAAAAATTTTCTGCCGCCGCGTTGACATATTTTATTTGTCCTGTTTCCGAAACAATAAGTACGGGGTGAGCTATGGCATTTAATAGTGATGGATAGAGAGAGCTTGTGTTTAAATCTGTCATACGCCCTCGGCTTGTTTGGCAATTTGCTCGGTGTAAAAATGAGCAATTTTTTGTTTTATTGTTATAGGGTCGGTTTGTGATAGGGTTTGGGATTTCCAATGTTTTAAATCGGCTTGTTCGATGATTGCATTTTTAAAATACCAACCCAAATGTTTACGGAAAATTAGTATGCCCATAAAACTGCCATAATGCTCTAACATAAGTTCAAAATGTTTTATTACCACTTGATGTTGCCAATTTAGTGGTCGGGTTTTTGGTAAGGTTTTATCTTGCAAATATTGCCCAACATCGCCAACAAACCACGGCATACCATACGCCCCTCGCCCAACCATTACCCCTTGTGCTCCTGAATTTTTAAGCATTTTATCGGCATCGGAAATATGGTTTAAATCGCCATTGGCAATAACCGGTATTTTGACTAGCTTTGCCGTGTCGTTTATTTTTTGCCAGTCGGCACTGCCTTTATAAAATTGATTGCGCGTGCGACCATGAATGGTTAACATTTGAACGCCTGCTTGCTCGGCGCGCACTCCAATTTCCGGGGCGTTTAGGCTATCAGAATCCCAACCTAGGCGCATTTTTAAAGTTACGGGTTTTGTGGTGGCGGCTACTGTGGCTTCGATAAGTTTTAGGGCATGGTCGGCATTGCGCATGAGTGCTGAACCTGATAGCCCTGAAATGACTTTGCGGGCGGGGCAACCCATATTTATGTCGATAATATCTGCACCCATATCTTCGGCAATTTTAGCACCTTGTGCCATCCATTTTTCTTCCCGACCTGCCAATTGAATAACAAACGGGTAAACATTTTTTGCACCTTGAGCTTTGCGTAGGGTTTCGGGGTTGGCGCTTGCGAGTTCTTGTGAGGCTATCATTTCACTAACCACTAACCCTGCGCCCATTTCGTGTGCCAATTGGCGGAAAGGCGCGTCTGTTACGCCTGACATTGGCGCAAGAGCCGCATCATTGTTTAATATTATATCGCCTATTTGTATCATGCCTATTTTATTAGCATAAAAACAACATGCTTAACAAGTGCCTTTATTTTAAGCAGCGGTTAAATTTTGTGGGCTATAGTTAATCTCACTTGCGATATTTGGTGGTAGCGAGTAGTTTGTAAGTTGAAATATTATAAGTTTAGGAGAACGCGATGTTTAAAGGATCTATTCCTGCAATGGTTACGCCCATGAAAGATGGAAAAATTGACGAAACAGACTACGAAATTCAAATCGGTCATGTTTTTTCTCATTTAAATCGAGGTTGGAA
>CAZHCZ010000019.1:0-23831 GCA_964531635.1 uncultured Hyphomicrobiales bacterium
CAAGATAATGTTTTACCTGACCCTTATGGAGCAACAAACCAAGCGGTTTTTCCGTGGCGGGGGCGGATTACTTGTAGCCCTGCGATTGGGCAGGTGGGTTCTCCTGACCAGACCAGTGTGGCAACTACGCAAATTGGGCAGTTTTTTGGTGGAGCATTGGTTAATAATTTTGTGAGTAGTGGTGGGTATGTTTATTATACGGGTGTTCATGATTGGGGTTATCGACGGATGGTTTTGCATTATGCAAAATTGTGTGAATTGGCTGGTGGTGTTGATGGGTTTTTACTGGGGTCGGAACTGGTTGGGTTGACTAAGGTTAGGAGCAGTAAAACGAGTTTTCCTGCGGTTGATGAATTGATTAATCTTGGCAATGACGTGAAATCTATTTTGCCTTTGACCCAATTGTCTTATGGGGCGGATTGGAGTGAATATTTTGGGTATCAGCCCAGTGATGGAACAGGTGATGTTTTGTTTCACTTGGATAAATTATGGGCGGATGATGATATTGATTTTATTGGGATTGATGCTTATTGGCCCTTATCGGATTGGCGTGATGACCTGAGCCATTTGGACAAGAATTCAGGTGTTAAGACGGTTTATAATCGGGACTATTTAAGGGCGAATATTCGAGGTGGAGAAGGGTTTGACTATTATTATTCTAGCTCTAGCGATAGAGATGCGCAAAATAGGTTGGTGATTGAAGATGGTGCTTATTTTAAAGATTGGGTGTTTAAAATTAAGGACATAAAATCTTGGTGGTTAAATTTGCATTATGACCGCATTGATGGGGTTGAAATGACCACACCGACGGCTTGGGTTGCGCAATCTAAGCCCATATGGTTGACTGAAATTGGCTGCCCTGCGGTTGATAAGGGTAGCAACCAGCCGAATGTGTTTTATGACCCTTTATCGTCGGAAGGGAAATTGCCTTACTTTGCCAATAAAAACCGCGATGATGTTATACAGCGACGGTATTTGGAGGCACTGTTGGATTATTATGAGGGGGATAATGTTAACAACCCGACATCTATTATTTATGGTGGAAAAATGGTGGAAACGCGCAATGCGTTTATTTGGGCATTTGATGCCCGCCCTTACCCGTTATTTCCGCTATTGACCGAGGTTTGGTCGGATGGTGAAAATTGGAATTATGGGCATTGGTTAAATGGGCGGCTAGGTGCTGTGCCTTTGGACAGGTTGATTTTGCAACTGGTTGGAAATGTTAACTGTGATGTTTCGGATATTAATGGGCAAATTGAAGGCTATTGGATTGAACACTCATTAAGCCCGCGCGAAATATTACTAGATATTATTGAACATTTTGCATTGGTGGCGTTTATTCGTGATGATGTTTTGGTGTTTAAACACCAAAATAATAGTGAATTTATTGGGTTTGACGATGCGCAATTACTGGCAAGTGAACAGACCGTAGTTAAGGCGAAGGCTTTTGTTGATTTGCCGACAGATATTCATTTAAAATATATTGCTGATGATGGCAATTATTCGACCAAAGTGAGTAGTGAATTGGTGGATTTGGACTTGCTGAAGGACAATTTGCGTAATGTTATGCAATATACTTTGCCTGCAGTTTTATCGAGTGAATTGGCGGCTAAATTGGCGAGCAATCGGCTGCTATTAATGCGTGGGCGCGATAGGCAGATATTGCTGTCTATAACTACACCACTGGTTGGTTTGGAATGTGGCGATGTGTTTGAACTGGGTGTTGAATATAAAAAAGATGGGCTGAATGGTAAGTGGGAAATTATTGCGATAAGCCATGACAATGGTGTGTTAGTTGAGGCGGTGAGTGCCGATACTTATATTGCCACTCAAACCATTATGGAAGATATGGTTAAGCAGGGAAAATCGGCTCAAAAAACACCACAGGGCAAAGCCTTGGTTATTAGTATGGATTTGCCAATATTGGATGGAATTGCCGACCCGCTTAATTTATCTTTGGCGGCATTTGTTAAGCCTTGGGTTGGTCAAATTAGTGTATTTGAAGATGTTGGTGGTAGTTTTAATAAACGGCTTGATGTGAATAAACGGGCGGTAATTGGGCAGGCCGTGTGGGATGTTAATGCGGGTGTTGTTGGGCGTTATGATAGGGCGAGTAAACTTTCGGTTATTGTGAATTCTGGTGCGTTGTCTAGTGTATCTGATGCAGAATTATTGGCAGGGAAAAATTTGGCCGCTATTGAAAATAGTGATGGTAATTGGGAGGTTGTTCAGTTTAGAGATTCTATTTTAATTGGTTCTAACCAATATGAATTGTCACATTTTATTCGTGGGAAATTTGGCACAAAAGATGCCATTGAATATTCTGCGACAAACGCCATGCAATTTGTAATGTTGGATGAGAAGGTTAGTAAATTTGCGTTGACCAGTGATGAAATATTGAGCGCTATTGCGGTTAAGTTTGGACCGTTTGACAAGGTGATTGAAGACGAGGCTTACCAGAGTGCGCTGTGGCAACATAGAGCTGTGGCTTTGCGACCATTTGCGCCTGTTCATGTGAAAGCCTATAAAAATGGCGCTGATATTATTATCAGTTGGATTAGGCAAACGCGGTTTGGTGGAGAAAATTGGGCGTTGAACCAAGTGCCGCTTAATGAACAAGTTGAAAATTATGAATTGGAAATAATGGCGCTTAATAGCGATGTGGTGGTGCGCAATATAGAAATTAATAGCAATTCTGTTGCTTATGTATCGGCGCATCAAATTAGTGATTTTGGTGGCTTGGTCAGTGAGTTTAAAGTTAAAATTTATCAGATGTCGGCACAAGTGGGGCGCGGCAAAGCAGAGGAAGTTATTATTTATGTCTAACAGTTATTTTTTGGAAATGCCGTTTTTGGTGGCATCGCAAAACCAAAAGCATGTGACGATGAATGAAAGTTTAAGCCGTTTGGATGTGCTGGTTCAACTGTCGGTTAAAAGCCAAGTGTTATTGAATAGACCTGCAAACCCTGTGGAGGGAGAACGGTATATTATTGCCACTGGGGCTATGGGTGATTGGGTAGGGCTTGATGGTAAGTTGAGTTATTACCAAGATGCAACATGGTTAGAAACTAATGCCAAAACTGGCTGGTTATGTTGGGTAGAGGATGAAGCGAAAATTTATGTTTTTGACGGCATAAGTTGGAATGAACATATGCCTAAAGAGAATGTTTTTAGCCCTGATGTTATGGTTTGTGAAGAAATGGGTTATGGGCAGGATTCGACCAACCCGCCTGTTACGGGATGGAATGAACGCTATTTAAATTTGTTAAAAATAAACAGTTTGGGAGCGGGTGTGGAACTTGAACCTGCGTCAAACCGTTTTAAACTGCCTGTTGGACGTTATTGGGTGAAAATAATGGCAGCAGCTATGCGTGTTGGAAAACATAAAGTGGATTTGCGCAATAATAACACTGCAAATCATTTGATACAGGGCAGTTGTGAGCATAGCCAACATGGCGCTACATCGAGCGCGTCATTAAGCCGTTCGACTGGTGAGGGGAAGTTGATTGTTAGTGATGCCAGCCATTATTTTTCGTTAATGCACCATGTCGAGCTTGGTGGAACTGACAATTGGCAATTTGGTTCGGCTGGTGAAGGCCCTTCTATCAATTGTAAAGTTGAGTTATGGAGGCTTTAAAATGACAGATAAAATTGCGGTGGATTTTGGAACAATTGTAGGCGGAGGGGTTGTGAGCTATGTATCAATTATTGGCGATATTGAAAATTGGCTTGGTTTTGTATTACTGGTTTGTACGTTGATATTAACCCTTATTCGTATTGGCGTTGCAGTTAATGAATGGCGCAATAAAAACAATGTTTAACCAAGATATTTTTTAACAAAGAAATATGATTTTTTTAGCCATGGGCGTAAGATTTTTATATAAATGTTGCCATATATTTTACCTTTTAAACCTATGGGCAAAACTATGTCGACAATTTCTGTGCTATTACCACCTGACCAGCTGAGCTTATAACCATTTTCTGGACCTAATAAATCTATTTTTTTATGCCCTGCTTCTATTGCCCACTCTATGGTTTTTAAGAGTTGGATGCCACCAGCGCCATAGGGTTGGAAGGCTAAATTCATTGCACCTAAAAATGAATAATAGGTTTTATTATGCACATAACCAATTTCGGCAGCGGCGAGTTCGTTATCGCAGCGGAGGGTGGAAATTATTGTTTCGAATTCATTATTTGGGATTAGGGTTAAACTTTTTAATGCTTCTAGATTTTGAGGGTTCACAAATAGGCGACTGGTTTGCCCTTGCTTGCTTAATTGGGTTATTTTCATGTTTATAATTTCATCAAACAATTCGTCAGTTATGCTTTCTGATTTTAAAATTTGAAAATGAGTTTGGAAATTTTTCTCAAGTTTTTTTATAGCACGGCGTTTGGACTTGCGCGTAGCAACGGATAAGGTTTTAAGATAATCATCTAAATTATTGAGATTTTCTAAATTAATATAAGGCGCTTTTTTATGGGCGGTAATTATGCCAATGTTTTTTAGTAGAGCGTAGAGTTGACCATCGGTTTTAACATTACGAAAATATAAAACATCTATGGCATTCTGTTTTAATTTTTCTATAAGTATAGCTTGGGTTTGATTCCTATCAAAGTTAGGAACGGGCTCTATATCATTATACTGGACTATGGGTTCACCTGCCATTTCGGCAACTTTAAACCCAAGTTTTTCCGCGATATTGAGGGTGAGATTTATCGTCTCATTATTTAAAGTTATTTTTTTCATTGGGATATAATTATGCCAATGCTCGGATATAAATATGTTTTTATATTGCATAATATTTCACTACTTTATCATATTATAAGGTTCAATGTCTTTAAACCCAAGTTTTTGCGTTGGATCAACTTGAAAATTGACATTAAATTTTACTTTTTTAAGATTTCTAAGACCGCTAAGCTTGTGAAAACCAGCCAATGCAAGACGGCTATAGAGCCCAAGCCCTGCTGTTGGGTTGCTTAAGTTTTTTAAGCCCAAATTATTGCGCAAAAGACCATTGGCATAATGCACAGCGTAAGTGTTGCGCAATTGGGTTGTCCAATGTTCGGTGGCGACCGATACATTCATGACATCTAAATTCTCTACACGGTGAGGGCCGTAGAGTGGCCAATGCGTCATAACTCCCGGTTCTAAATCCAGAATTGTAGCATATTCGTCGAACCATTCTTCGTAATTTATGCCATGCTCTTCGGCGCGACCTAGGATGATTTCTTCTAAATTATGATTTTGTAAAAATGGCTCGGTATTTGGGTAGATCCAAACCCGCTTACGCCCGCGAATTTGCCATAAAGCTTGCCCTGGTAAATCGCAGTGATAAAAGACTTTGATTTTTGGTGATGAAATTAGAATTGTCATGCTGTTTTTATTGGGTATGGTTTTGAAATTGGGCACGTTGGATTGCATTTCAGCAAATATTTGGTCTAAAACTTTGCGATAAGCGGGTACAGCTTCCCATGGACGTTGAAGGTTAATCCATATATGACCATTGCGGACGGCTTTCAATATATCGGCACCGCTTAAATCGCCCAGTTCGCCATCGCGCCATGTGGATTTGTGGATATTGACCAAATCATGTGTGTTGACATGATAATTTTTCCTTGGCATTTTTTCAATTAAATCGGCTAAAGCTTCGTCGGAAAAAAGCTCATGCTTATGCAAATTATGTTTTTCGGTTATGATATGTTTACTGAATAAAGCCGAGGTTTTTGCTTGCCAATCGGGGAATATTTTACCAGTCATTTTAAGTTATCCTCATTATTTTGATATATAGTATATATCTAGATCAAATATAATAATTAAGACTTAAGGCAAAGTTGTATAAGGGTATTTTAAACAAATTAATTACATTTACCCTTAACAATATATGAATTTATTATTTTAACAATTCATAGGCATCGATGGTTTTATAGCCCAGCTTTTCTGATGGATCGACTTGAAAATTTATTTTGTAACGCATTTTTTTGATGTTTTTTAGTCCGCTAATTTTATGAAAGCCAGCCAGCGCAAGCCGAGCATAAAGACCAATGCCTGAAGTTGGGGTGTTTAAATTTTTAAACCCAAAGCTGTTTCGTAAAAGACCATTGGCATAATGCACAGCGTAAATATTACGCAATTGGGGTGTCCAATGTTCGGTGGTGACCGATACGTTCATGACATCTAAGTTTTCGATACGGTGAGGACCGTGAATTGGCCAATGTACCATTGTTCCCGGCTCTAAATCCATGATTTCGGCATATTCGTCGAACCATTCTTCGTAATCTATCCCATGTTCATCCATACGACCAAGGATGATTTTTTCTATGGCGCTATTTTCTAAAAATGGTTGGCTGTTGGGGTAAATATAAACCCGTTTGCGACCACGGATTTGCCATAAGGCTTGCCCTGGTATGTCGCTATGATAAAACACTTTAATTTTTGGTGATGAAATTAAGATTGTCATCTTATTTCTATCGGGCAAGGTTTTGAACCCAGACACATTGGCCTCTGTTTCGGCAAATATTTGGTCTAAAATTTCGCCATATGCGGGGTCAACTTCCCATGGGCGCTGAAGGTTAATCCAGATATGACCATCTCGAACGGCTTTTAGAACCTCTTCACCACTTAAATCTCCAAACTCACCATCGCGCCATGTAGATTTGTCTATATTGACCAAATCATGCGTATTGACATGATAATTTGACCTTGGAGAGTTTTCGATTAGTTTTGCTAGCGCTTTATCGGAAAAAAGCTCATGTTTATGCAAACTATGTTTTTCGGTAATAATATGTTTGCTGAACAATTTTGACGTTTTTGGTTGCCAGTCAGTGAATATTTTACTCATAGCTTGTTACCTAACTTTAATTACGAATATTGAGTGAACATGGAGTTCTAGACAAATTAATTTAAATTCAAATTACAATCTATTGAACCGACTTTAAAGCTAAATTTGGGTTTATACTTAACAATATATGTTTTATTATACTATAGTCGTTCATGACCTGTTCATGTTATATTGTATATATTATGGTCAGTTGCAACGATGAGAGTATGATGAAAAAAATTATTCGAATATTACAATTTTTTGCCCTTACATTGGTAATGACAAGCAATATATTTGCATTTACCAGCTATAATAAGAGTGAAAAATTTAAGTTTAATACGCAAGAAAATACACCTAAATTTATATTGACTAAATTTGTAGATATTGATTTATCGACAGTTTTACCCTATATTTTAAAATCAGGTGACCAATTACAGCGTGCTGAAAAAGTAATTTATAAAAATAGAAACGCACTGAAATTGGTGGTATTTAACAGAAATACAGGACGCGTAAGATATGTATATATAGATGCAGTATCGGGGCGAGTTTTTTAGGGTTTACTATGCGTTTATTGCTTATAGAAGATGATAAAGATTTAAACAGGCAAATTAAGATTGCGCTTGAGGACAGTTGCTACGTAGTTGATAGCGCATTTGACGGTGAAGAGGGGCATTTTTTAGGTGCGACCGAAACCTATGATGCGGTGATACTCGATTTAGGATTGCCGTTGATGGACGGTATTTCTATTTTAGAAAGCTGGCGCCGTGATGGTAAAAAAATGCCTGTTTTGATATTAACTGCACGAGACAGATGGAATGATAAAGTTACAGGGTTTGATGCAGGCGCAGATGATTATGTAGCCAAACCTTTTCATATGGAAGAGTTATTAGCACGATTGAGGGCGCTAATTCGCCGTGCGGCTGGGCTGGCATCGAGCGAAATTACTTGCGGCTCTATATTATTAGATACTAAAACATCGCGTATTTATGTCGATGCGGCACAAATTAAATTAACATCATTAGAATTTAGACTGTTATCTTATATGATGCACCAACAAGGGCGAGTTATCTCACGCACCGAACTGGTCGAGCATTTATATGACCAAGATTTTGACAGAGATTCAAATACAATTGAAGTTTTTGTTGGGCGAATTCGAAAAAAACTAGGGGTTAATATATTGCAGACCGTTCGCGGGCTGGGGTATCAGCTTATTGATGAGGCTCAATAGTGACATCTCTTAAACGCAGGTTGTTGCTTTCGACACTTATTGGCAGTGTTATATTGACATTGGCTACAGGGTTGTTTTTATCTATTGTTTTCAGTATGGCTATCGAAAAACAGTTTGACCAGCGGTTAGAAAATACATTGGCGCAATTGGTAGCGGCAACGCGGGTTGATGAAAAAATATCGCTTAACCTTGACACAAAATTACCAGAATATTCCACCCTTTATTCAGGTTGGTATTGGCAAATTGTTGAGAACGGACAGACTATATTTAAATCGAACTCTTTGCAAAAATCATCACTTTATAAGAGCTTTAAAATGCCAGTAGATGTGGGCAATAATGATGTTTTTAGGGGGGATTTACAAGGGCCTATTCAACAATCTATTCGAATATATGCGCAATATATATCATTCCCTGAATTAGAAGGAAGGTTGTTGTATATTGTTTCGGGAAATTCACAAAAGTTGATTGAGCAAAAGCAGTCATTTTATTGGATGATTGTTATGGGGCTTTCTTTTTTAGTTATGGGTTTAACATTGGCAACGTTTTTTCAATTGCGCTTTGTTTTAAAACCACTTGTTAGCCTTAAAAATTATTTGGCTAAAATTAGAGTTGGCGAAGGCAAAGCTATAGAAGGCGATTTGCCGCAAGAGTTAATGCCTGTGGTTAATGAAATTAATTCGTTAATTGACGCCAATGAAAAAGTTATTACGCGCGCACGCACCCATGTTGGCAATTTAGCACATGCGCTTAAAACGCCTGTTTCGGTGCTGTTAAATGTTACTGATAAAAAGACAGATAAAAATTCTAAATTGATAAAACAACAAGTAGAGTTGATGAATGTCCAAATTACACATCATTTAAACCGAGCAAGGATGGTTGCTAGCTTAGATACTGTTGCTACTAAAATACACGTCCTGCCAACTGTAAACTCTATTGTTAATGCTCTTTTAAAAATTCATTTCGATAAAAGTGTAAATGTTACGTTAGAATTGAACGAGGGCTTGTGTTTTCATGGTGAAAAACAAGATCTCGAAGAACTGGTGGGTAATTTAATTGATAATGCTTTTAAATGGTGCAAAACCCAAATTTTAATTACTGTATCGGCTGTTGAGAATGATTTTAAAATTATGAAGCTCTATATTAGTGTGGAAGATGATGGCAAGTTTATGCCACAAGAAGAATTAGAAAAAGTGCTAAAACGGGGGCATAGAATTGATGAAGATATTACAGGCACAGGCTTAGGACTCTCTATCGTAAAAGAACTCGCTGAACTGTATAATGGTGAATTCAACCTTAAACGTAGCAAACTTGGTGGCTTAAAGACCGAATTATGGTTGCCTTTGGCTTGAATCTTCCGGCAAAAAATAGTGTGCCATTAGCAATATTAACTAAAACTTTAGTAGAATTTTAATTATACCTTTGTAATGTGTATGTTATAGGGATATTTAGACAATTAACGTGTGGGTTTTAACGGTCATGGATGTAAAGAATTTTTTAAATCCCAAAATGTATAATAAAATACCTTTATTGCCACCTGAGGCGCTAAAATATTTATTGACTGAAATTAATAACTTGTCCGATAATGATGTTGATAGAAAACAGATGCTGCGCATTGCTGATATCGCTAAAAAAGCTTTGGAAAAACATGCAGCTGGTGAGCAACAAAAAAAACAATATAACCTTAAGCGTTATTTTTTCTTACCGTTTGAAAAAATCATATTTACTGGGAGCCTTAAAGAAAAACAAGCTGGGCGAATTTCTAAAAATTCTATGGAAGCCATTTGGGATTATATACAGAAAAAATTAATGCCTTCGGAACTCGATGAGTTTGAAATGGCATTTAAAAATGCAATACAACAAAAAGAAATGAAAAAAGCCAAAACAATTATAAATGAATTTAACCGTTTAGCAGGACAGAAATTAGAAGAAATAATAAAAAAATGCCGAAATGATGATAGAGAATGGCGACGGTTTATTATGGTTATTGGCGATGAAACCATTGCATTGGATGCTGAAGAGTTGGCGTATTATTTGCAAAGCATACCGGAAATAGAAATGGCTCTTAAACTTTTCGGAGTAAAAATTGCGGAGTTGAATGGCAATAGCTTGAATAAAATAATTGCAGAAGTAAATAAGATTAAAGATAAAAAACCTAAATTATTACCCTTTTATGTTGCTTTATTGGTAGGCTGTCTGAAGCAGCCAGAACATTCTTTACGTATTATCCAAAAATTTTATAGAATTAATGATGCCTCGTCAGCTGCGAAATGTGATTTATCAATAATTGGTGATATTTTATTATTTAATGCAAAAATTTACGCTACAAACTTTACTGGTTCATACAACTCCAATCAAAATCCTGAAGAAACTCTAGAATATTATAAGCACTATGCCAATATTATATTAGGCATTGAAAGAGAGCTTGATATTTCACCGATAAGCAGTTGGGGAAAAAATATTATTGAGTTAAGGTTACAGGTTTCTGATGCTCTTAGTAAAATAATTATTTCTAGCCCAAGGCTTATAAAAAAGGTTTTAGGTAAATATCAGACCAATAGTGGTAATGTTATTGTTAAGCCACCTCACCAACGCGAGATTGATGAGCTTAATAATAATGTTTTCTTACTTTATGGAATAAAGAACTATATTGCCGCATCATCATGCAATGCAACATATACTGAGGGTTTGAAAGAAGCAGTGCATTTGATTAATTTATTGTCTGTAGCAGTTGTTGAAATGATGCGTAGGGAAAATGTAGAAAATCAAAAAACTCTCCTCGGTTACCTCGATATATCAAAAGACCTTATTGAAATAATAAAAGATGAAAACCAAGCCAATATATACCATAAAGGTGGGTTACTTGCTATGCGAAGTGCAAATGTTGTGTAAAAAACTTAGTCCGTGAGTCTGAGTTTTCTGCACTAATTTTATAAAAGGCAAATTGTCGCATTACAAATTCAAAAATATGCTTTATAATGGGGGTAAATTACTTTGGGTTTGTTTGATGACGCAGTTATATTTTTGGGTGCCTGTTTTACTTTTAACTTTTTCGGTTTTGGCTTATTTAATCGCCCCAGTATTCGCCTTTATTGGCGGTGACATCAAACAACTGCAAACCAAACTAAGGCTTAAAACCGCACTGGGTATTACCGTGTTAGGTTTAAGCGTTGTATTGGCTTATCTTTTTATGGGCAGTCTTTCATTTATTATACCCGAGCCTAAGCCCGTAATTGACGAGCAAACAGCCGCAGTGATTGCTCAAATTGAACAACATTTAGAAGAGAACCCCGAAGATGCTGGTGGTTGGGAAGTTGTCGCCCCTACTTATTTGTTTACCAATCAGCCCGCTAAGGCGTTTGATGCTTTCGCTAATGCCATTAAACTTGGTAAAAGCAGTGGAGAAAATTGGTTGGGGTTGGGCAAGGCCGATTTAATGGTAAATAAAGGCAATTTTAGTTCTATGAGTGAGGTGGCGTTTACTAAGGCCACTGAAAAATCGCCAAATAACCTTGAGGCAATGTTCTTTTATGCTTCTATGCTCCACAGTATGCAAGAATCGGAACAGGCAGTAAATGCACTTAATGATTTCATAAAAAACACTAATTATAGTGCTGATGAATTATTACCTTTAACCGAAGTTTTAAATGTAATAATTAAAGACAGAGAAGAATAAAATGAGCAGAAAACAACAAAGATTTTTACTTTTAACCGTAGGTCTAACATTATTTGCACTGGCAGTTGGGCTTATCGTATCGGCACTGGATGATGGCATATCATACTTTAAAACGCCCGCCGAAATATTGGCCGAAAAACCCGATACAACTAAGAGATTGCGCATTGGCGGTTTGGTTGTTGAAGGCTCGATTGACCGCAAAGAAGATTTGTTTTTGTTTGAAATAACCGACAATGAAATCAACTTGAAAATTCGTTATAAGGGTGGTGTTCCCGACTTGTTTGAAGAAGGGCAGGGCGTGGTGCTAGAAGGCTATTTAAACCAAGATAAGTTATTTTTAGCCGATGTGCTTTTGGCAAAGCATGATGAAAATTATATGCCAAAAGAAGTATCGGACAGTTTAAAACAACAAGGCAGCTCAAAAAGCAGTGTTGCCGATGAATATTAAGTAATTTAAGGGTCGATATGTTTGCAGAATTTGGACTATTTTTACTTATTTTAAGCTTTTTTATTGCCGTTTTTCAAATGGGAGTGGGGTTTTTACCGTTATGGGTTGGCGATGAATTTCATGCTATCGTGCGGAAGGTTACAATACGCGCTGCACTATTGCAGGCGGTAGTAATAGTTTTTAGTTTTGCAATATTGGTAACGGTTTTTGCCATTTCTGACTTTTCAGTCAGGATTGTTTTTGAGCATTCACACACTGAAAAACCACTATTTTACAAAATTGCAGGCACATGGGGAAACCATGAAGGCTCTATTTTATTATTCAGTTTAACTGCGAGCGTTATGGGTGCGTGTTTGGCTATTTTTGGCAGCAAGTTAGAAAATAAATTCATATCGGTTACATTGGCCGTTCAGGCGATGGTGGCAGTAGCAATGATAGGTTTTACGGCTTTTACGTCTAACCCATTTGACCGTTTGTTGGATATTCCGTTCGAGGGCAACAACCTAAACCCATTATTGCAAGACTGGGCATTGGCAGTACATCCGCCCATTTTATATTTGGGTTATGTTGGTTTGTCTATTTCGTTTTCTTTCGCGTTGGCGGCTTTAATGACTGGAAAGATAGACAATGAATGGGCAAGATGGGTGCGTCCGTGGACATTATTTGCATGGGCAAATTTAACAATGGGCATCGCTCTAGGTTCGTACTGGGCATATTATGAGCTGGGTTGGGGTGGTTTTTGGTTTTGGGACCCTGTCGAAAATTCGTCATTAATGCCTTGGTTGGCCGCAACCGCTTTGTTACATTCCGCCATTGTTATGGAAAAACGTGGCGCTTTGGGCAGTTGGACAATTTTATTGGCAATTATTGCTTTTGGTCTTAGTATTTTGGGCACATTCTTAGTGCGTTCGGGCATTCTAACATCGGTACATGCCTTTGCTGTCGACCCATCCCGCGGGGTGGTTTTATTGGGTATATTGACTTTCTTTATGGTGCTCGCCTTTGCGCTTTATGCGTTTAGAAGCAAGCTTATAAAACAAAAAGCGGTGTTTTCGCCAATAAGCCGAGAAGGGGCTTTAATGCTCAATAATTTGCTAATTGCGGTTATGCTGGCAACCGTATTTGTCGGCACTTTTTATCCGTTATTTTCCGAAGCAATAGGCGGAGAGAAAATTTCGGTTGGCGCACCATTTTTTAACCAAACATTCAACCCATTGGCAATACCTTTATTATTAATATTGCCAATTGGCACAATGATGCAATGGAAGAGAACCGATATTGCCAATGTGTTTAGCCGCTTAGTTTGGGTGTTTTTTGCAACATTCATACTGATGATGGTTTCATTTTACGTTACAGGTTATAAAGGTGTAATGGCATGGGCTGGCATTATGGTCGGCATTTGGGTGGTGGTTGGTGCTATTTGGGAGCTATTATCTTCAGCGCAGTTTGGGCAAGTTAAATTTAGCTTAGCAATAAAACGGCTATTTAAGTTCCCACGCGCAAAATTTGCAGTAATGATGGCACATATGGGCGTTGGTATAATGGTGTTGGGTATTGCCGCTATGAGCGCATGGCGGGTCGAAACGGTTAAAGATATGAATATTGGCGACACAATAGAAGTTGCTGGTTTTGAACTTGAATTTAAAGCCGTTAAAAACCGTAGCGAAGGCACATATAACGAAATTGTTGGTGAGTTTGAAATTTCACTTAATAATGAGGTTTTGGGTCAAATTAGCACATCAAGGCGGCGTTATTTAATGCGCAGTACGCCGACGACAGAGGTCGGTTTGTTTAATTATAATTTTGGGCAAATTTACATTGCTTTTGGGCAATTGAGCGCGGACACGAATAAAGTACAATTGCGCAGTTATTACAACCCATTGGTTTTGTTTATATGGTTAGGACCAACTTTAATGACATTGGCAGGCTTTCTGTCATTATCGGACAGGCGCAACCGAAAAATAAAGCGTAAGAAAAAAAAGGAGCTTGTCGATGCTTAATAAACTAGCGATTATTTTAACAATTATAATGGCGAGTTTTTTAATGACACAGCCAGCAAAAGCTACGCTGCGCGTTATTCCGCTTGAAAACCCTGCCCTCGAACAACGAGCAAAAGAATTGGGCTTGATATTACGTTGTTTAATATGTTTAAACCAATCCATTGAATCAAGTGATATTGAGCTGTCGATTGATATGAAAAATTTGGTAAGAACTCAGATGAAAGACGGCAAAACCAATGTCGAAATTAAACAATTTTTAGTCGACAGATATGGAGAGTTTATTTTGCTCGAACCAGCATTCAATAAAAACACCTATCTATTATGGTTTACGCCAATTATACTCTTGATTTTAGCAAGCTTATCTACCTATTTTTATTTTAAAAATATGAAAAAAAGAGTCGAAGGACAAGAGTGACATGCAAAAAAATCTTTCAAAAATTGTGCGTTTCTCCGACCCAATTCAGAAAGATAAAGCCGAGAGTTTGCTTCAAGATTTAATAAAAATATTCAACGAACAGAATATTGATTATGAGTTGCTGAATGACGATGCTTTAAAACGTTTATTTGTCATAATATTAGCAACATCGCCTTATTTATCGAGCATTATTCGCAAATACCCATCATTTTCCTTACAATGTTTTACCCAACAACCCGACAGCTTATATTCAGAGCTTATTACCAAGCTTGTTGATGAAACCAGCAAAATCACTGATGATTTTGAAATGATGAAAGCCTTACGAGTTGCCAAACAAAAAATTGCACTTTGTTTGGCATTGTGGGATTTATCTGGAGTTTTCACACAATCTGAAGTTACCGAATGTTTAAGCAAATTTGCCGATTTAACCATCGAATTGTCGTTGAATTATTTGCTAAAAAAAGCGGTTAAAGATGAAAAATTTGAAACAACTGATATTGATTCAGTGGTAAAAAACTGCGGCTTATTTGTTATCGCCATGGGCAAACACGGGGCATATGAGTTAAATTACTCATCTGATATCGACCTTATTGTATTTTTTGACCCCGAAAATTTTAAGGTTGCCAATGGCAAAGATGTTTATAAATTTGCCATTCGCTTGGTTAAAAAATTGGTGCAACTTATTCAACAGCGAAATGAATTTGGCTATGTGTTTCGGGTCGATTTGCGTTTACGACCCGACCCAAGGGCAACCCAAGTTGCCATGAGCTACCAAGCGGCTTTGGCATATTATGAATCCATTGGACAAAATTGGGAACGCGCGGCAATGATAAAGGCGCGTATTTGCGCGGGCGATAAAAACCTTGGGCAAGAGTTCATGCAGCAATTGGCACCATTTATTTGGCGTAAATACCTAGATTTTGCCGCCATTCGCGATGTACATGCCATGAAAAGGCAAATCCATATTCACAAAGGGCATGGTGAAATTAAGGTCGATGGGCATAATATTAAACTCGGGCGTGGCGGCATAAGAGAAATTGAATTTTTTGTTCAAACACAACAACTCATAGCAGGTGGAAGGCAACCCCAATTGCGCGCATCAGGCACGTTAGAAATGCTAGACAGGCTTGTTTATGCCAAATGGATACTGCCCGATGTGGCAGATGATATGAAACAAGCTTATATATTTTTACGCAATATTGAACATAGAATACAAATGCTCAATGACGAGCAAACCCAAACATTGGCTAAAGACAGCAGCAAGCTCGAAGATTTCGCGCGTTTTTGCGCCTATAAAAACCTAGATGCGTTTAAGAAAGACATGCTGTTTTATCTAAACAAAGTTCAAGAACATTATGCAGCACTGTTTGAACATGCACCTGAACTCAATAGTAAAATAGGCAATTTGGTTTTTACGGGCTCAGAGCATGATGAAGCCACTTTAACAACCATAAGCACTATGGGTTATGAACACCCAATGCGTACATCTGATATCGTCAGGCAATGGCATTTCAGCCGCTACCCGTGTATGCGCACAGCCCGCACCCGCGCGCTAGTCACCGAAATGGTACCGACGATTTTACAAGAATTGTCAAAAGCCTATCACCCCGATAATGCGTTATTGGCATTCGATAAGTTTTTAATGGGTTTGCCAGCAGGGGTACAGCTTTTCTCGTTATTTTTAAACAACCGCCAATTGTTTAACTTATTCATAAACATCTTAATCACCGCGCCAAAACTCGCCAAACAACTCTCCAATAAAAGCCATTTATTCGATGCGGTTATTGACCCGCAATTCATACACTCTTTGCCCAATAAATTACAATATCGCGCTATACTTAATAACAGTATGAGAACCGCAACAGTGTTTGAAGACAAACTAGACCTTGTGCGGATATTTGGGCAAGAGGCTCAATTTCAAATCGGGGTGCATCAGATTTCGCAAATAACCAAAGCCGATGAGATTGCTTTGGCTTATTCCAACCTTGCCGATATTATTATTGAAACCATGTTAGAAGTCGCCAAAGCAGAAATAGAACGTCGGTTTGGCAGCCTTGCAGGCAATTTGGTTATAGTGGGTATGGGCAAACTTGGCTCACAAGAAATGACCGCCGCTTCAGATTTGGATTTAATTGTTATTTATGAAGTCGAAGATGACGAGCTACTGTCAGACGGTAAAAAGCAACTCAATACCAATGTGTGGTTTGCAAAATTAACTCAAACATTAATTTCAGCCTTAACCGTATCAACAGCCGAAGGTGCGTTGTTCGAAGTGGATATGCGCTTACGCCCATCAGGCAATAAAGGGCCTGTTGCTACGCAGTTTAATGGCTTTGTGCAGTATCAAAAAAATGAGGCTTGGGTGTGGGAACATCAGGCGTTAACCCGAGCACGGGTGGTCGCAGGTGATAAAAAACTTGCCATTAAAGTAGAGGAAGCTATTAAAACTATACTACAAGAAAAACGCGACACTATAAGAATTAAAGCAGAAGTACAAAAAATGCGTGGGCGCATTTATAACGAAAAGAAAACCGATAATATTTGGAATGTTAAGCAAATAAAGGGCGGCATTGTTGATATTGAATTCATCATACAATATTTGAATTTATGTTTTGCCCATAAGCACCCCCAAATATTAGAGGCTAACCCAATGGCATCGTTACGCACTATATTTGAATTGAAATTAATAACCGATGAGCAGTTCGAAAGCTTATCAATTGCGCATAAATTATTTTCCGAAATATCACAAATTATTAGCCTAACTCTAGAAGGTGAGCTGTTGCGGGCAGATGTTCCAGATGGGCTTGAACGGCTATTACTGGCAGTAAGCAACAGCCCGGACCTTAATTATCTAGAGCAGACATTAGGCGAAATACAACAAAAAACTCTAACAATATTTACCGAAATAATTGGCAACTACCACCAAACTTTAGTCGATAGCCCGTAGAAAAAATATGCCCAAAGTGAGGCATGTAATATAATAATTATCCATAAAATAATTTTATATTGAGTTTTTTGAGTTTTGTGGCGAATATATTTCTGCCCCAATAATGCTCCGGGCCAACCACCGAGCAATTCGACAATATGCAGGTAAAATTCTTCTATCCGCCACTTATTGGCTTCGGCGAGTTTCTTGTCGATAAAAAACAAGATAAAGCATAGTAAACTCATGCCAGTATATATAGAGACAATGAATAGTGGACTCATCATTTTAAACCTTTTATATAAGTTATATTCTAATAACAGTTGGCTTAAATATGTGCAATCAATTAAAAATAACAATAGCGCAAATAAACCCTATACTTGGTAATTTAGATTATAATTGCTCACAAATGCTCAATGCGTTCAGGCATGCAAAAATTAACAAATCCGACCTTGTGGTTTTTCCCGAATTATCAGTAACAGGCTACCCAGTGCAGGATTTGGTTCTAAAACCAATTTTCCAACAAGCGGTTATGGAAATAGTAGAGGAACTCGCAACATTTACGCTCGATGCACCCGCTATGTTAATAGGCTTTCCTTATAAAAAGGAGGGCGTTTTATACAATGCAATGGGGCTATTGCAAGATGGCAAACTAACCGAAATCAGGCTTAAACACGCGCTGCCAAATTGCGGTGTTTCGGGTGAAAAACGCCACTTTAATGCCGCGCCATTACAAGATGTAATCACATTTAAAGGTGTTAAAATTGGTGTCCCAATTTGTGAAGATATATGGTTTGAACCCGTATGTGAACATTTTAAAAAACAAGGCGCTGATATTATAATATCAACCAACTGTTCGCCCTTCTCTGAAGATAAGCTAGAACAACGCTATGATATTATTCAAAAAAGAGCGCTAGAATTAAACTTACCCGTGGTTTACATTAACCAAGTGGGTGGGCAAGATGAGCTGGTGTTCGATGGTGCGAGCTTTGTTATTAGTGGCGAGGGTCAATTAATAAACCAATTGCCAGCGTTTATAGAAGCAACAAACACCCTTGTTTTCGATAAAAATGATGATGGTCTATGGCAAGTGCAACATAGCGATATAGCCGATATAGAAGACGGGCTTAAAGCCATCTATCATGCCTGTGTTTTGGGTTTACGTGACTATGTCATCAAAAATCGTTTTCCATCGGTTGTAATTGGTTTGTCGGGCGGAGTCGACAGCGCTCTTTGTGCCGCCATTGCGGTCGATGCTTTGGGCGAAGAAAAAGTCAACACGGTTATGATGCCCTATGACTATACAGCGCAAACAAGCATAGATGACGCCAAACAATGTGCCGATATTTTAGGCATAAAACATAATGTCTTGCCGATTGGCGAACCCGTGAACGGCTTTAACAACCTATTGTCCGATATGTTTAAAAATACGCAAAGCGACAAAACAGAAGAAAACCTACAAAGCCGCACGCGCGGTGTAATACTGATGGCGATTAGCGATAAATTCAACTCTATGGTTATCACCACGGGCAATAAGTCGGAAGTATCGGTCGGTTATTCGACCCTTTATGGCGACATGTGCGGTGGCTTTAACCCAATTAAAGACATTTATAAAACCGATGTTTTTGCCCTGTGCAAAATGCGTAATAATTATCGACCATTTGATTGTTGGGGCAAAATGGGTGAGGTTATTCCGCAAAATATCATCGACAAGCCACCAACCGCCGAACTGCGCGAAAACCCACTAGACCAAGACAGCCTGCCAGCCTATAATGTGCTTGACGATATTTTAAATTCACTTATTGAACTTAATTTAAGCCACGCAGAAACTATAAAAAAAGGCAAAGAAAATGGCTTTGAACACAGCCCTAAATTGGTTAAAGAAATAACCAATATGGTCTATGGCGCCGAATATAAACGCCGCCAAGCTGCTCCGGGTGTGCGTGTCTCCCCCATGGGCTTTGGCAGTGACAGGCGCTACCCAATTACCAACGGATTTAGAGAGGATTATACCCCATGACAAAAACCCTTATCGCCCCTTCAATTCTATCGGCCGACTTCGCCAATTTAGGGCGCGACATTAAAGCACTAGATGAAGCAGGCGCAGACTGGATACATGTTGATGTAATGGACGGGCATTTTGTTCCTGCCATATCATTTGGCGCAGGGGTAATGGCAAGTGTGCGAGAATATACAAATTTGCCGTTCGATGTACATCTGATGATTTCACCCGTTGAACCTTATATTGAAACCTTTGCCAAAGCAGGCGCAGATATTATTTCGGTGCATGTTGAGGCGACCAACCATTTAGACCGCACCATCCAACTTATAAAATCATTCGGCAAAAAAGCAGGCGTTGTTTTAAACCCCGCAACACCTGTATCAGCACTTGAACATGTGTTAGATGATATTGATTTGATTTTGGTAATGAGCGTAAACCCAGGGTTTGGCGGGCAAAAATTCTTACATTCACAATTGCCAAAAATTAAAAAAATCCGCAGTATGATTGGCGATAGAAATATTCATTTGCAAGTCGATGGCGGCGTAAATGCCCAAACAGCAAAATTATGTATCGAAGCAGGGGCAGATGTTTTGGTGGCAGGCAGTGCTGTTTTTAAAGATGGTAATAATTATTTAAGTAAAAATATAAGCAATTTGCGAACCTAAAGCTAATAAGTAATTAACTTATTTTCTATACCTTAAAAATTTATTGATATTAACAATATTTTTTGAGTGGCTAAATGTTGGAGCTAAAAAGAAAAAATAAATTTTTTAGCAAAAATAAGCTAAATGCCACGCGTGAAAACCTTGCCGTTGAACAAGGCACAAGTATAAATTTTCGCTATGAATTGTTGGCATTATACGCACAAAACCAACTTTCGATACCCAGTGCTTTGCCCATTATTTGTACATTTTTTGCAATTATTTCGTTAATATGGATGCCAATGACACTCGTTGGGCTATGGTTGGGTGGGGTGTTTATTAGCCATGGCATAATGTTATTAACCTGCCGACATTTTTTAAAAAAGAGCGCCAGTAGCATACGTCCCTCAGCATGGGAAGATAAGTTTTCTATCGCCGAATTCTTTTGTGGGCTTTGGATTGCTGGTGCGGCATTGTTTATGCTGGCAGGTAATATTCCAGCTGAATATTCGGGTAACTTTGCCGAGGCGGTAATTTTTGGTTTTGTAATATTGGTCATAAGTTTGCGTATGATATTGGCAAATAACTCACTGACAATGATGTATTCATCGAGTTTGCCAATTAGCATTCTAGCGGCTGCTATATATATTTATGAATGGAAAATATCGAACGCAGTATTTGTTGGGTTAATTATAATGACGCAATATTATTATAGCGTCTACACACGGCGGCAATTTAAAACATCTTTGGCTATGCTTTCATTTAGAGCCGAAAAAGAGGCATTGTTTGGTGAGCTTGAACAGTCAAAAATAATTTCGGACGAAGCACGCAAACGAGCAGAAGAAGCCAACATTGCAAAATCGCGCTTTTTAGCAACGATGAGCCATGAATTGCGTACACCACTTAATGCAATTATTGGTTTTTCCGAGGTGATGGAAACGGAAATGTTTGGCGTGCATGGCAACCCTGTTTATAAAGAATATTCGGGCGATATTCATAAGTCGGGTCAACATTTACTAGAGTTGATTAATGATATTTTAGACTTATCAAGAATTGAGGCAGGGCGCTATATCTTACAAGAAGAAGTGCTAGATGTAAAAAAAGCGGTCGAAAAATCTATAAGGTTGGTAGAATTACGCGCCAATGAAAAAGGCATTCAAATTACTAGGAAAATACAAGATGATATTCCAAACCTGTGGGTAGATGCCAAGGCGTTTCATCAAATTTTATTAAACCTATTATCGAATGCAAGTAAATTCACCCCCAAAAATGGCAATATTGTTGTTTATGCGTGGCTCGATAAGCTTGGCGGGCTATCTGTTGCTGTGCGGGATAATGGTCCAGGTATTCCCAAAGATGAAATTCCGCATATTTTAAGCCAATTTGGGCAAGGGTCTTTGGCACATGAAACAGCCGCCGAAGGTGCTGGTCTAGGCTTGCCTATTATTCGTGGCTTAGTCGAAATGCACGAAGGCAAATTCTCCTTGCAGAGTGAACTGGGCAAGGGAACGGTGGTTACAGTTCATATGCCTAAAGACCGTGTGGTAAAACCACAAGCTGCTAATGAAACAACGGCGGAAACTGAAAATAATGAAATGCTCACTAAAAAGCTTGCCCAAGAAAAACGTGATGCTTATTTGCAAATGAAGCTTGAGAGTGAACAAAAGGCTAAACATGCTGCTACTGGTTAATTTTTTTCCAAACCTGCCATGTGCCAATTAGGTATATAAAACCAATAAACATAGTAATAAGCGAGCTGTAAACCCAAAAACTGGCGCTATTACCACTCTGAACAATTATTTCTGGAAATACCAACAATAAAAACCCAACAACGCCGCGCCCAAGATAGATGCTTATTATTATGCCCAGTCCCAGCTTTAATAATGGCAAACGCTTAATAGCTCCTGCGGCGGAAAGTGCGTATAACGCCCAAATTGCTAAAACTATTGCGATAGACAGCGTTATTAAAACATGCCTTATATCACCCTGATTTGCCCAAACAACCATTTGCTCACCAGCACCCAAAAACCGATACCATGATGCCCCAAACACAGTGCTAACAATATGTATGGCAGATACTACAGCGCTTAATAGCGCCCCCAGAAGTAAAAAACTATTTGTTTTCATAGTGACCTCGTAAATAAACACTAGTGTACGCTAAATTGTTTTGGTTAAAATAACAAATCAAAAAAAGTATTTCTGGCTTATCAAACAGTATGGTCAAGGGTCAGAAAACATTTTAGTTGAAGCGGCAACAGGTACATCCACCCAATTTAAAACACTATACGATGAGGTGGATAGCTTTTTAAGAGAAGTTAGAGCAGTGATATAAAGCCTGCTATTTTGCAAACAATTCTATAAGTGCATTATTATTGGCTTTACACAATTCATATTTCGTTTTTAATTCAATAACCTGTGGCATTAATAAGCCCAATTTAAAGCCAACATTAGGGCAGGGTTTATTTAGCTCTTTAGGCAATTTAGGGCTTAATGTCTGACAAGATGTGAGCATCATAATCACTAATAATGCAATTATTATCTTTAAGTTTTTCATCGGCTTCAGCTCGTTTTTTTAGAATTGATAATTGTTGTTTTTTATTTCCTTTGACTATAATTCTAGCCTTTATTTCAAAGTTTTTTGCTGCCAAAACATAAGGCGCACGACCATGCGATATACCAATAAAATAAGCAATTAAAAGGGCTGCTAATAATATTAGCAACCCCTTAGGGAAATATTTCCACAATTTTAAAAACAAATTAAACACCATATTCATCAATTTTTTTATTGCGTTCAAAAATTATAAAAGCAAATAAAGCAACAATACCAACAATCGCGATGGCTTGCCAGTTTAATGCGCCAAACAGCCCGCCAACACTATCAACAACGTCACCACCTTTAACACTTATGTCTATGGCCTTATTGACAGTATTCCCGATAGTATCAAGTTGAGTTGTCACTAAACCAGCAACGCCAGCGGCCGATGCTATATTGGTTTTACTGTTAAATTTGGTCTTAATATCTGGTGCAATTACCAATTGCGTATTTTCAACATTTTCATCATTTAAAAACAGCTCAGCTTCATCATTGCGCCTGCGTGTTAACCCGCGTAGTGGTTTTAAAACACCTTTAACACGGGCTTTATTCCAGCGGTTAAATTGTCCCGCCGCCGCTTTATATCTGCCCTTATTAAGCATTTTAAGCAATGTAGAGTTTCTAAAAGCTCCAACACCGACATTGAATATAAAACTAACCAACGCGTCAAACTGGCTTTGCTCAAGGTCGATAGTTACATGTTTTACTATTGCATCTTGGGCATGGCGAACATCTTTTTTTAAGAACTCAGTCGCCTGTATTTCAGTTATCACATCGCCTTTCCTAACCTGAAAAGTATGCCCATAACCAATTGTCCAAATGCCTGCAGGGCATTTATATGCGGTTAATTTTAGCCCTTCATAACGTTTAATTAAATCGAGACCAATATTTGATATTTGCATGTGCTTATCCGTAAAAAAATTTAAACTATGTTATTTCGCGCATTTTGACGCAGATTTTTAACCTCATCAGGAATTTCAACACCAGTTTCAGCAAACCGTGTTACATACCAATCGGTCGAAGCTAAATATGCCATGGACTCAACATTTACAGCCAATTGTGGGTCAATATATGGCGGTACATAAGACTC
>CAZHCZ010000020.1:0-23257 GCA_964531635.1 uncultured Hyphomicrobiales bacterium
CGAAGGTCTGCGCCCGCAGGGGCTTAATATAAACTATAATTGGCATAGCCAATTATAGCCAAGCGCCCGACGGTTCATTTAGGAAAACTATTCATTTGGCGTAAATATTCACCCATAACAAATGCGGTGGTCATGGCAAGGTTTAGGGAGCGCGTGTCTTTATTCATTGGCACAATAATGCGTTTATCGGCAATGTCATGTACGTCTTGCGGCACTCCGACTGATTCGCGACCAAATAAGAATACATCATTTTCACTAAATTCTACATCACAGTAGGGCTCGCTGGCTTTGGTGGTAAGCAATATAAGTCGTTTTTTTTCGGCTAAACGCCATATATTAAAAGCTTCAAAACTTTCGTGGCGTTGCATCACCGTTTTTGCCAAATAATCCATGCCAGAACGCTTTAACCCTTTGGCATCCATACGAAAGCCAGTCGG
The DNA here is from genome assembly GCA_964531635.1 of uncultured Hyphomicrobiales bacterium. GTDB lineage: Bacteria > Pseudomonadota > Alphaproteobacteria > Rhizobiales > OSC116 > OCS116. The sequence continues at coordinate 438 of CAZHCZ010000020.1, forward strand.
TTCAATAATGTGTACCCGTAGCCCCATACAAGCCGCCATGCGCATAATTGTACCAGTGTTTTGCGGAATGTCAGGCATGTAAAGTGCAATATGCATAATTTAGGGTCAGAACTTAGTTAATGGATTTTTTACACCTTACAAGATAAAAGAGATGTAAAGCTGTTTCATAATGTCGCATTATTATAGGGTATTTGGAAAAATTAACAGAAAACTCCTATGTCTATACCTTTTTTTTGATTAAAGTCGGGCAATTGGTGAAAAAATTAGATTGACTCTAGACATTGTGTCCTTTCAGTGGCAAAAGTAAAATAAAACAACTCGAACTCTATTTAAGTTTGAGTCGAGGTGGTATTGCTTAAGTAAATTTAGCAAGCACACGAATTGAAGGGATTAAGATATTGACTGATGCAAATGAACCTAAACATAAAGGTCGGCGGGATTTCTTGTATATAGCCACAGGTGCATTTGGTGCAATGGGTGTCGGTGTGGCAGTATGGCCGCTTATCGACCAACTAAATCCCGATGCTTCGGTTAAAGCCCTAGCCTCTATCGAGATAGATATTTCAACGGTTGGCGTTGGCGAATCACTAACAGTCAGCTGGCGTGGCAAACCAATTTTTATCCGCCATAGAACAGCTGCCGAAATTCAATTGTCAGTCGATACGCCAATGAGCGATTTGCCCGACCCGCAAACCGATGCCGAGCGCGCACAAAAACCAGAATGGCTCGTGCAAATTGGTCTTTGTACACATTTAGGCTGTGTCCCTGTTGGTGAAGATGGCAAATATAATGGCTGGTTCTGCCCATGTCACAACTCAACATATGATACTGCAGGTCGTATTCGCTCTGGGCCGGCCCCAAGAAACCTCGATATTCCTGAATATTCATATATATCTGACACAAAAATTAAAGTAGGCTAAGGGAAAAAATTATGAGCGGACAACCAACCTATGTACCCAAAAGCAAAGCTGGCAAATGGCTAGAAGTGCGGCTACCAATTATAAGCCTAATGCATGGCGCGGCAGTTTCTATGCCCAACCCGCGTAATTTAAATTACTGGTGGGTTTTTGGCGGAATTGCCATGTTTATGTTAATTATACAAATTGTAACAGGCGTTATTTTAGCGATGCATTACACGCCAACGGCGGATTTGGCGTTCGAAAGCGTCGAAAAAATCATGCGCGATGTAAACTGGGGCTGGATGTTACGCTATACCCATCAAAATGGCGCATCAATGTTCTTTATCGCAGTATATATTCATATATTGCGCGGTATGTATTATGGTTCATACAAAGCCCCACGTGAGGTTTTATGGCTATTGGGTATGCTTATATATCTACTCATGATGGCAACAGGCTTTATGGGCTATGTTCTGCCTTGGGGTCAAATGAGTTTCTGGGGTGCTACGGTTATCACCAACTTCTTCGAGGTTGTTCCATTTATTGGCGACGATATTAAAACTCTACTTTGGGGTGGTTTTGCGGTCGATAGCCCAACATTAAACCGTTTCTTCTCACTGCATTATCTTCTACCATTCGTAATTCTTGGCGTGGTTATCTTGCATATTTGGGCATTGCACGTACCGGGTTCAAACAACCCATTGGGTGTCGAGCCTAAAACCAAGCAAGATACATTAAGCTTCCACCCCTATTTCACAATGAAAGATTTATACGCGATTGTTTTATTCTCTATCGTATTATTCTACTTTGTGTTTTTCAATCCGAACTTTATGGGTCACCCCGATAATTATATTCCAGCCAACCCGTTGGTAACACCAGCAAGCATTGTGCCCGAATGGTATTACCTGCCTTTCTACGCTATATTGCGTGCTATCCCCGATAAGGCGATGGGTGTTGCGGCTATGTTTGGCTCAATTCTAATTATGTTTGTTGTGCCATGGCTCGATACCAGTAAAGTACGCTCGGCTAAGTTCCGCCCTGCATACCGTATTTTCTTCTGGATTTTTGTATTTAATGGCTTTTTGCTTGGTTATTTCGGTCAAGTTTCCACAACCGATTATTTCTTAGGCATTAGTGGCATAACCAATCTGATTGTTTCACAATTCTCAACATTCTACTATTTTGCATTCTTTGTTATCGTCCTACCCGTGTTAGGGCTGGTCGAGAAAACCAAACCACTACCCAGTAGCATTTCCGAATCGGTGCTTGGGGTCGAAGGTGCGGCGGCAGAAGCAGCAGAAGCAAACGAAACCAAAGCATAGGAGGTTATAATGAATAATCTAAAACAAAATATAACATCCATTGTTAAAAAAACGGGCTTGGCATTGCTTGTCGCAGGCACGCTTACGGGTGTGGCTTCAGCGGCAAAAACAGTTCCGGGCACGCCCGAAATTCAATATGTCGACTGGTCTTGGGCAGGTGTTTTTGGCACATTCGATAGAGCACAACTGCAGCGTGGCTATCAGGTTTATAAAGAATCATGCGCCGCTTGCCATGCAGCCGAATTGGTTAAATTCCGTAACCTAAGCCAACCGGGTGGGCCCGAATTTAGCGAAGCGCAAGTTAAAGCCCTAGCCGCTGAATATGAAATAGAAGATGGACCAGATGTTGAAGGTGAAATGTTTATCCGCCCGCGTTTACCAAAAGATTCGATGCCTGCACCATATCCAAATGAAAATGCGGCTAAATCTGTTAATGGTGGAGCATTGCCGCCAGATTTGTCACTAATGGCAAAAGCCCGTGGTCATTATACTTTTAAAGACTTATTTATGGGTCGTGATGGTCTTATCGCTGGGCCAAACTACCTATATGCCTTGTTAACAGGCTATGAAGATGAAATCCCACAATATATTTTGGACTATGATACCAAAGTAAATGATAAGGCTGATAAAGCTTATAAAAAGTCCCTTATCGATTATGCAGCACGCTTAAAAGATAACCCAAGTTCAACAGAAAAAGCTCCAGTAAAACCCGATGATCAGGTGTTTGATTTAGGGGAAAGCAACTTTAACCATTATTTCCCAGGTTATAAAATTGCGATGTCTTCACCAATAATGGAAGATGGCGTAGAATATAGCGACGGCACTCAGGCAACAATAGAACAACAAGCCGAAGATGTCGTAACTTTCCTAACATGGGCAGCTGAACCAAAAATGGAAGAACGCAAACGCATAGGCATTAAAGTTTTGCTTTATCTTATTATTCTTGCAGGTTTAATGTATGCAGTAAAACGCCGTATATGGGAAAATATAAGGCATTAATTGCTGTTCACAATAATTTGAAGAAAAGAGGTCGTAATGGCCTCTTTTTTTATGACAATATCTATAAATTTGTCTAAACTGCTTAAGACAATCAGAGGGCAATAATTATGAGCGAAACTATTCTAGGTTTTATCGGCGGCAGTGGTGTTTATGACCTGCCCGAACTTACCAATAAACAATGGATAGACGTTAAAACTCCGTGGGGCAAACCTTCAGATCAACTGCTTTTTGCACAATATAACGGCCTAAAATTAGTCTTCCTCCCCCGCCACGGTCGTGGGCATAAAATCAGCCCAAGCGATATTAATTACCGCGCCAATATAGACGCTCTAAAACGCTCAGGCGTAACCGACCTAATCTCCCTCAGTGCTGTAGGCTCACTAAAACAAGATTACCCACCGGGGGATTTTGTAATGGTCGACCAATTTATCGACCGCACAATCAACCGTGAAAAAAGCTTTTTCGGTACAGGCTGTGTAGCCCATGTTTCACTGGCTTACCCAATAAGCCCTGCCTTACAAAAACACGTCTATAATGCAGCAAAAAATGTCAATATCAACACCCACCTAAACGGCACATATTTGGCAATGGAAGGCCCTCAATTTAGCACATTTGCCGAAAGCAAGCTTTACCGTTCATGGGGCTGCGATGTTATCGGCATGACCAATATGCCCGAAGCAAAACTCGCCAGAGAAGCCGAAATTTGCTACGCCTCAGTAGCAATGGTTACCGATTTTGACTGCTGGCACGAAGAACATGGCGAAGTTAATATCCCTAAAATTCTAGCAACCCTAGCGCAAAACAACAAAAATGCCACAAAACTGGTTCTAAACCTACTAGAAAACTTCCCCAGAACCCACGAACCATGCCCAATCGGCAGCGATAAAGCCCTAGAATATGCCATAATGACAGCACCCGATTGCCGCGACCCAAAATTATTATCCAAACTAGATGCAATAGCAGGAAGAGTATTATAATGCCAACACCATTCGACATTAGCGCCCTCATCAGAACAATCCCCGACTATCCCATAAAAGGTATATTGTTCCGCGATGTCACTACATTATTTTGCGATGCAGAAGGCATGTATCAAGTCATAGAACAATTGGCTGAACTCTATAAAGACATCGAGTTCGATAAAATAGCAGGCATTGATGCCAGAGGTTTCATAATAGGCGGCGCACTGGCGGTTAAAATGGGCAAAGGCTTTATACCCATCCGCAAAAAAGGCAAATTACCAGCCGATGTAATTTCCGAAAGTTACGCCCTAGAATATGGCACAGCCACGCTTGAAATTCATAAGGATGCAGTAAAAAAGGGTCAAAAAATCCTTCTACTTGACGATTTATTAGCAACAGGCGGCACAGCATTGGCAGGCGTAAAATTAATCAGGCGCTTAGGCGGCATCGTCGAGCATGCAGGTTTTATTGTCGACTTACCCGAACTCGGCGGCTCAAAAAGGTTGGATGATAACAGTATAACTTGTCGCGCTCTTTGCAAATTCGATGGCAAGTAGCCAGCATCATTGATGCATAATTATTGAATAGATAACATATTATAACCCCATGAAATTGATACGCCCACTAACGCGTAGTTTAACAATATAGTCAATTTTAGCAGGTATAATATGTTTGAGTTTGTGAGGGGAGGCTTTAGTTGTTAAATTCTACTCTTCATCTTCAGGGCGTAAGGGCTGCCAAAGTTCTACTTTATTGCCTTCTGGGTCCATAATCCATGCAAATTTGCCGTCTTTGGTAATTTCGACAGGTTGCACAGGTAAAATCCCATGTGATTTTAATCGTTTGAGCATTATATTTAAATCATCAACCAAATAATTAATTAAAAAGCCCGATTTACCAGGAACAAAATATTGATTATCATGCTCAAAGGGCGCCCATAAAGTAACGTCATTATGGGCAAAGTCAGCAAGTTGGGCGCGCTTAAACAAAGCCACACCGCCATCACTAACGGGTACACCCAATATTTTTTTATACCATTGTGCTAGGTCATTCGGTCGTTCTGCTTTAAAAAACACCCCCCCAAACCCAATAACATGCCCTTTACGATTATTGTCCATAAACAGTACTCAAAAAAATTGATAAATGCGAATCGCACCTAAATATTGATTAAAGGATATACAGTTTTAAAAAAGTTTCAAACGGCTTTTTAGCCAATCGGGTCTGTGACTTCTAACCAATAGTTTGCGCTAAGTGGTTATTGTGCCTTTCGACCCACCCCATAATTAAAAACGCATCAATTACCCACCAAATCGTAACTATAATAAGCCCAAATCCACCAATGATTATATAAAGAGTTATCCAAGATATAACAGTCAATATAGCCATAATAATGCCAGACATTGTTCGGTTTATATACATTCTATGCGCACCGAATGCGCCTAAAAAGAACCATAAAACATATGCCAAAACCATATGTTTTTTATTGGCGTCATACATCATCATTTTTTTAGCAGTATTAGGGTCAGTCATTATTATCTCCTATATTATTATGCTTTTAATATCACATTAATGTTATTTACCAAAACAATATATACCTTTATAACTCAATAAGATTTACAATTTTTACGGATATGATTCTATGCAAGATGAAATTGGCTTTGCTTTCCCTAATATAGACCCAACGGCAATCTCATTGGGGCCATTGTCTATCCAATGGTATGGTTTGGCATATTTAACCAGCCTTATATTGGGTATTATTTATATTAAATATTTGATTAAAAATGATGGTCTGTGGCAAGGCAAATCAAAAATGACTTCAAGTTTAGTCGATGATTTGGGTTTTTATACTTTTCTAGGCATATTCTTTGGTGGGCGGCTTGGGTTTATACTATTCTATAATCTCGAGCATTATATCGCAAACCCAACAAAAATTCTAAGAATATGGGAAGGCGGAATGTCTATACACGGAGGCATTTTATTTTCGGCGTTAATTCTTTTAGTTTTCAGTCACTATAAAAAAATATATTACCGCCATATATTCGATGTTGTAACCGCCGCATTGCCTATTGGTTTACTGCTTGGGCGTATTGCCAATTTCATTAATGGCGAGCTTTATGGGCATGTAACCAATGTGGCATGGGCAGTACGTTTCCCTACAGGTGGCGGTTTGCCTCGCCACCCAAGCCAATTGTATGAAGCGGTGCTAGAAGGGCTTGTTGCCTTTATTATTTTAGCCATTTTAATTTGGAAGTTCAAAGCCTTAAAACGCCCAGGTTTGATTACGGGTGTGTTTGGCATTGTTTATGGTGTAAGCCGCATTTTTGTTGAGTTTTACCGTGTGCCAGATGCGCAAATTGGCTATTATTTTGACTTTGTAACTCAAGGCATGTTGCTTTCCATACCTATGGTTTTACTTGGAATTTATTTTGTAGTAACCAGCAAAACGGCAATGAAAAAGAATTAAATGGAAGATATTTTAAAGGCATATATTGCTAAAAAAAATATAATAAGCTTATCAGAGTTTATACAAATTTGCATGAGCCACCCAACGCATGGCTATTATATGCAGTCACAAGTATTTGGCAAAGATGGAGATTTTATAACAGCGCCCGAAATCAGCCAAATGTTTGGCGAAATTATTGGACTTTGGCTGGTCGATTCTATTTCTAAGTTACCAGAAGCGGACAGCTATAATCTCATAGAATTAGGGCCAGGGCGCGGTACATTAATGGCAGATATTCTGCGCGTTATGGCTAAGTTTAAAAGCCAGTTTAAACTTAATATTCATATGATAGAAACCAGCGAAAAACTGGTTGAATTGCAACAAAAAAACCTTAAAGACTTTGAACAAAATATAGTGTGGCATAAAAACTTAGATGAACTTAAAGCCAATATAAATAAATTCCCTAGCTTATTCATTGCCAATGAATTTTTTGATGCTTTGCCAATAAACCAGTATGAGTTTTTAGATGATAAATGGTTCGAACGTTGTGTTTGTTTAAAAGACGATAAAATTACCCCCTGCTTGTCATTAAAGCCCGCTTCACCAAACCTACCGGGTATATTAAAAAATCGTGCTGCCGATGGAGCAATCTTTGAAGACAGCCCCGCATCAGTTTTTTACCTAAACAAAATAGCCGACATTTTAAAGACCAATCAAGGCGTGTGCCTGATTATAGATTACGGGCATGATGGGCATGGTTTTGGCGATACATTACAGGCGATAAAACAGCATAAATATACAAAAATATTCGAAAATTTGGGCACACAAGATATAACCGCTCATGTAAATTTTACGGCTCTAAAGCAAGCAGCAGAAACGCAAAACTTACAAACAACGCGTATTACTACGCAAAAAAAATTCCTAACCGAATTGTCTATAAATTTACGAGCGCAAATGCTTATTGCTAAAAACCCAGAAAAACAACAAGAAATCAAATCGGCTTTAAATAGGCTTACGGGCGAAGATGAAATGGGTAATCTATTTAAAATATTATGCATTCAAAATGTTGAAAATATCAGTTTTACACCTGCTGGGTTTGATGAAGAATAGGCAAAAAACTTGCAAATATGCCTAAAAATGCTTAAAATAATGCAAAAAAAGGGTTTAAAATGGACAAAAAACTGGTAAATATTGGTAAAACACCGTGTTTTTTGGCGCAAAATTTAAGTGAAATTGCCGAAATAAAGCATGGTTTTTTAACCCGTCAGGGTGGTGTTTCTTTGGGCGATTTTTCATCTTTAAATTGCGCTTTACCCCATATGTCAAAAGATGAACCTGAACATATTGACAAAAATATGAATATTGTTTCGAAAAGTTTTGCGATTGCCCAAAGCCGACTATTTTGCGTAAAACAAGTGCATGGTGCCGATGTTTTTCATGTGAAAATGGGCGGTGCGATGAGCGATGAGCCAGAAGCCGATGCCATTATTACCACCCAAAAAGGTCTTGCATTGGGCATTAGAACAGCCGATTGCGTGCCTATTTTGCTCAGCACAAATGAAGGCGATATGGTCGCTGCGGTTCATGCAGGGTGGCAAAGCACCTATAAAGGTATTGTGCAAAATGTGGTCGATAAAATGGTGAGCTTGGGCGCGGTTCGAAACCAAATTAGTGCTTCTGTTGGGCCTGCAATTGCCGAAAAATCTTACGAAGTTGGCAAAGAGTTAATGCAAAAGTTTAGCCAACAAAACCTTGAATACTCGGCCTATTTTTCACATTCTAAACGCGAAAATCATTATATGTTTAACCTTTCGGGCTTAGTTGCTAAGCTTTTGTATAATAATGGAATTCGCAATATTGAGCATTTAAAAATAGATGCATATACCAACGAAAACTTGTTTTTTTCGCATAGACGAATGACCCATAAAAAACAACTAAAAACAGGGCGACAATTGTCAGTTATTATGATTGCAGATTAAAATATATTGACCTTCCCCCTAGTGGAAACTGTATGGTCTGATAAATACCAAATATTGAAAAGGTAAAAAATGTTAGATAAATTAAAGAAAAATTTAATACCCATTATAGTCGGTCTAGTTTTGGTTGTCGGTGCTGTTCTTATGTTTAGTGGTGGTAGCAATACAACTCAGAACACTATTGGAGCTAGCACAGTAAAAGTACCAGTTCTTTCGGCAATGGCAAAAGAGGGTGCGGCGCTTTATAATGAAAGCTGTGCGGTTTGTCATGGTGCGAATACGCAAGGAACGGATAGCGGCCCGACATTTATGTCGTCTATTTACCACCCCGGACATCATGGTGATGAAGCATTTTTCCGCGCTGCTCAATTTGGCGTTCGCGCTCATCATTGGGGCTTTGGTAATATGCCCGCAATTTTAACAGTCAACCGCGTCGAGCTTACAAAAATTATTCGCTATGTTCGTGAATTACAAGTAGCAAATGGCATTGCAACTGAAGAAGATTTAATGCGCTAATTTTTAAAACCTATCGCCACCGAGCATACGCCCGACGCCACCTAAGACTGAGCCTTCGCCTTGTGAACCACCATGTTGCGGAGCGTTGGCGAGTATACGACCAGCGAGGCGCGAGAAGGGGAGGGATTGAATCCAAACTTTTCCTGGACCTTGAAGTTTGGCAAAAAATACACCTTCACCACCAAATATCATCGACTTAATATTGCCCGCGCGTTCGACATCCATATCTACCGTGGGCTCCATTGCGGCTAGACAACCTGTATCGACATGTAATATTTCACCTGGTTTTAGTTCATGTTCGACCAATGTACCGCCTGCATGAATAAACGCCCAACCATCACCTTCTAGGCTTTGCATAATGAAACCTTCGCCACCAAATAAGCCTGTAAGAATTTTCTTTTGAAAATGAATGCCAATGGAAACACCCTTGGCAGCGCATAAAAAGGCATCTTTTTGGCAAATAATTTTACCGCCAATTTGGTCGAGCTTTACGGGGATAATATGCCCAGCATAGGGTGCTGCAAACGATATTTTGGCTTTACCTTGCCCGTTATGGGTAAACACCGTGGTGAATAGGCTTTCGCCTGTAATGAGCCGCTTGCCTGCACCGAGTAACTTATCGAAAAAACCACCAGATTGATCGTTGTTTGAACCATCGCCAAATACTGTATCCATAGTGATTGCGGAGTTTTTCATCATCATTGCGCCCGCTTCGGCAATTGCACTTTCACCGGGGTCGAGTTCTATTTCGACAAATTGCAATTCCTCGCCTTTAATTTCAAAATCTATGTCATCATCTTGACCGAATTGGGCTTTATGGCGGGTGATTTTAACTTCAGGGATTTGAAAGTTTGACATGCTGACCTCATAATAATTTGAATTGTAATATTAATATGAGGTCTAATTTTAAAATGTCAATTAGCCATGTAGCTTATCATAGGCTAGAATGAGCTGTTTGCTTAGCGTTGATGGGGTGTAATTATGTTCATCTATTTGACTTACGGGGCAAATTTCTATTGCGGTGCCTGTTAGGAAACATTCGCTAAAACTACCAAGTTCGGACGGGGTGATGGTGCGGACATTTACTTTTATGCCAGCTTGTTGTGCGAGGGAGATGACCGTCTGGCGGGTAATACCATCTAAAAAGCAATAAGGGTTGGGGGTGTGTAGCTCGCCATCTTTAACAAAAAATATGTTAGACCCTGTGGATTCGGCAATATTGCCTTTATAATCGAGCATTATCGCATCGTTAAAACCTTTTGCCTCGGCATGGTGTTTTGATAAGGTGCATATCATATAAAGCCCTGCGGCTTTGGCTCTAAATGGTGCTGTGTTGGGTGCGGGGCGTTGATATGGGGCAGCAGTTAAGCGAATGCCTTTTAGTTTGTCTTCTAACGAGAAATAACTCGGCCATTCCCAAGTGGCGATGGCAACATTGATTTTTGTTTGTTGCGCATTAATGCCCATTTGCTCTGAGCCACGCCAAACAAGCGGACGCATATAGGCGTTTTTAACCCCTTGTTTGCTTACAGTGTCGATGCAGGCTTGGTTAATCTCATCTTCTGTATAGGGGATTTTCATATCGAGAATATTTGCTGAATTGAACAGCCTTGCTGTGTGCTCTTCGAGTTTAAAAATTTTGCCATTGTAAACTCTATTGCCCTCAAATACGCTACTGGCATAGTGTAGGGCATGGTTGATAACATGGACGCGAGCATCTGACCATTTGATGAATTCGCCATTCATCCAGATATGCCCTGATAGATTGTCGTAGGATAAGTCTGCCATTTTTGCCTCGTATTTTAAAGTTGTTTGCCGACCAGTTTATTATATGCGGTCATTAATTTTAAAGTTATTTTACTTGGGGTGTATGTGTGGTCTTTAATGACCGAAACGGGGGTAATTTCGGCGGCTGTGCCTGTTAGGAAACATTCGTCAAAACTGCCCAATTCTTCAAGCGTTATACGACGTTCGACAACCTTTATGCCGCTTTCTTGTGCCAACTGCATGATGGTGCGTCGGGTTATGCCATTTAAAAAACTATCGGCAATTGGGGTGTGCAATTCGCCATTTTTAACAAAGAAGATATTTGCCGATGTCGCCTCGGCAACATAGCCTTGATAGTCGAGCATCAGCGCATCGCTATAGCCTTGGCTTTCGGCCTCGTGTTTGGAAATTGTGCAAATGACGTATAGACCTGCGGCTTTGGCTTCGAATGGGGCGGTGTTGGGGGCAGGGCGGCGGTATTTGGCTAGACCTAGCTTTATACCTTTCATTAGCTCATCGGGGCTGTAATAGCTTGGCCATTCCCACATGGCGATTAGAGTGTTTACGGGGGTATCTGTGGCTCTTATTTCTAAGCCATTGCCAACACCGCGCCAAACATAAGGGCGGATATAGGCATCTTTAAAGCCTTGTTTTTCTAGGGTGTCGATGCAAGCTTGATTGATTTGTGCTTCGGTGTAGGGAATTTTTATGTCGAGGATTCGCGCCGAGTTGAATAAGCGTGTGGTGTGTTCCTCGAGTTTGAAAATTGTACCATTATAGGCGCGATTGCCTTCGAATACGCTGCTGCCATAATGTAATGCATGAGTAAAAATATGCTCGAAATTTTCTGCCCACGGAACAAATTTGCCATTTAACCAGATATAGCCCGGTTTGTTTTCGAAAGCAGCGAGTGACATTTTATTTCTCATTATTGGTTTATATTGTAATATTATTATCAAGTGATAGTGATGTTTGAATTAAATGTCAACAATATTGACGTATTTTTAAAATATACACAAGTTGGAATATCTGGTATCAGTGTTTTGAGGCATTTTATTAGGATGGGCTATGAAATTTAATAAAGATGAACAAGGTTTTTACGAGTTTATCGAACTTTTGTTTTTTGCTTATCGAGACTTTACTGCTGAGCCCGATGACGAATTGCTAACCTACGGTTTTGGGCGAGCGCACCATAGGACTTTGTATTTTGTTTCGCGCAACCAAGGTCTACGGGTTTCGGAACTTTTGGATATTTTAAAAGTAACCAAACAAAGTTTAAACCGTGTTTTAAAACAATTAATTACCGAAGAATTTATTTACCAAGAACAAGGCGAAGGCGACAGACGGCGACGGCATTTGTTTTTAACCGCTAAAGGCAACGCTTTGGTTGACCGCTTAAGCGAAATTCAGTTCAAACGAATTTCAACAAGCATGGAGGGGTTCTCGGCCGAAACCTACCAAAATATTTGCGATGGCTTATTCTCGTTGATAGACAGCCAAGATAAACCAGACGTTTTGTCACGAATAAAACGCGCACGGGAACGTAACGAAAAAAGTTAGAGCTTTAAGGTTGAAGTGCGGGTTTAGTTATTTTGCATAACTTTGTAAATCTCGCACCGTAATTTCATCATTTTTATAGGCGATTACTGATTTTGTGGCGGCTATTGAGCCTCTTATTGTTGTGTAATAAGGGACTTTATTATAGAGGGCGGCTTGTCTTAGGGACTTGCTGTCTTCTAGTGCTTTTTTGCCTTGGGTGGTGTTGAACATCAGTTGAATTTCGCCGTTTTTAATCGCATCGACAATGTGAGGGCGGCTTTCGTTGACTTTGGTGACATGCTCAACCTCTATGCCTTGGGCACGTAGATAATCGCCTGTGCCTGTGGTGGCGCATAGAGTGTAGCCGTTTTCGATTAATTGTTTTGCCGAGGCTACAATGTGTTTTTTGTCATCGTCTTTTAATGAAATGAACACTTTGCCTGATTTGGGAACGATAACACCTGCGCCCAATTGACTTTTGGCGAATGCCATTGCGAAGTTAGCATCTAGCCCCATAACCTCGCCTGTTGAGCGCATTTCTGGCCCTAGGATAATATCAACACCCGGGAAGCGGGCGAAGGGGAATACGGCTTCTTTGACCGCTATATAGTCGAAATCTTTTTCTTTTAAGTTGAAGCTTTTTAGCTTTTCGCCTGCCATTATGCGGGCGGCGATTTTAGCCACAGGTTCGTTGATAACTTTGGCAACAAATGGCACAGTACGGCTGGCGCGTGGGTTGACTTCTAGAATGTAGATTTGACCATCTTTAATGGCATATTGCATGTTCATTAGACCAACAACATTTAACGCGAGTGCCATTTTTTTGGTTTGGCGTTTAATTTCGTCTATTTGGTCTTGCGGTAATGAGTAAGGTGGCAATGAGCAGGCACTGTCGCCGCTATGTACGCCTGCTTCTTCGATATGTTCCATAATGGCGCAAACGAAGACATCTTCGCCGTCGCATAGAGCGTCGATATCGACTTCTATTGCGTCTTTTAGGTAGCTGTCGAGTAAAACTGGGCTATTGCCTGAAACGACGACCGCTTCGGTTATATAGCGTTGGAGTTGTTCTTCATCGCGGACAATTTCCATCGCGCGTCCGCCCAGTACATATGATGGGCGAATGACGACTGGGAAGCCGATTTTTTTGGCGATTTTGAACGCTTGTTCGGCGGTGGTGGCTATGCCGTTATTGGGTTGTAATAGGTCTAACTCGTCAATTAATGCGCTGAAACGGTCGCGGTCTTCGGCTAGGTCTATCGCATCGGGCGATGTGCCTAAAATTGGTACACCATTTTTGCTTAGGAATTCGGCTAGTTTTAGCGGAGTTTGCCCACCAAATTGCACGATTACCCCGTGTAATGTGCCGTTAGATTGCTCGACACGGATAATTTCTAGGACATCTTCTTCGGTTAAAGGTTCGAAATACAGTCTGTCAGAAGTGTCATAGTCGGTTGATACGGTTTCGGGGTTGCAATTGACCATTATGGTTTCATAGCCTGCATCGCTTAGGGAAAATGCGGCGTGGCAACAGCAATAATCGAACTCGATACCTTGACCAATACGGTTGGGCCCGCCACCTAGAATTATAATTTTTTTTCTGTCTGTTGGTTCGGCTTCACAAACTGGGGCATCAATAAACGGGGCTTCGTATGTTGAATACATATAAGGCGTTGGGCTTTTAAATTCAGCTGCGCAAGTGTCTATTTTTTTATAGACTGGGCGCACATTAAGCGCGTGGCGTTTGGCGCGTACTTTATCGGATGTTGAATTTGTAAGTGTGGCTATGCGGCTGTCGGAAAAGCCTAGGGCTTTGACTTTGCGTAAATTTTGTTCATCTTCTGGCATACCGTGAGTTTTTAGGCGTTGCTCCATAATGATGATATGTTCGATTTGCTCGATATACCATGGGTCGAAACGGCTGACATCGAATATACGGGTTTTACTCCAGCCATGGCGCAAGGCTTGCCCGATATATAACAAGCGTTCAGGCGTGGCATTGGCAAGTGCAGCATGAATAGCGTCGTCTTTATTACTATCTATATTGGGGATTTTAATTTCATCTAAACCGTCATATCCTGTTTCGAGCGAACGCAGGGCTTTTTGCATACTTTCGGCAAAAGTTCGCCCAATTGCCATCGCCTCGCCGACCGACTTCATGGCGGTGGACAGGTTGTTTTTAGCGCCGGGGAATTTTTCGAATGTAAAACGCGGGATTTTTGTAACCACATAGTCGATGCTGGGTTCGAAAGATGCGGGGGTTTGACCGCCTGTTATGTCGTTATCCAATTCATCTAACGTATAGCCAACGGCTAGCTTTGCGGCAATTTTGGCAATGGGAAAGCCCGTGGCTTTGGACGCAAGTGCCGATGAACGCGATACGCGGGGGTTCATTTCGATAACGACAAGTCGACCATTGGCTGGGTTTACCGCAAATTGTACGTTTGAACCGCCTGTTTCGACTCCAATTTCACGCAATACGGCAAGTGACGCGTCGCGCATGATTTGATATTCTTTATCGGTTAGGGTTTGGGCAGGAGCGACGGTAATGCTGTCGCCTGTATGCACGCCCATTGGGTCGACATTTTCGATTGTACAAATAATAATACAATTGTCGGCTTTGTCGCGCACCACTTCCATTTCATACTCTTTCCACCCGATAATACTTTCGTCTATAAGCACTTCATTGGTGGGGGAAGCGTCGATGCCTGTGCTGACGATATGGTAGAATTCTTCTTCATTATAAGCAACGCCGCCGCCTGTGCCGCCCATAGTGAATGATGGACGAATAATTGCAGGCAGACCTATTTCTTTAAACGCGATTTCGGCTTCTTGGCGGTTATGGGCTAAGCAAGAGCGGGCAGATTCTAGACCCAACTTATCCATCGCGGTGCGGAACAGTTCGCGGTCTTCGGCTTTGTCTATTGCTTCGTGGTTGGCGCCTATCATCTCGACATTATATTTTTCTAACACGCCATTTTTGCGTAGAGAAAGCGCGGTGTTTAGTGCGGTTTGCCCGCCCATTGTTGGCAACAGCGCATCGGGGCGTTCTTTTGCTATAATTTTAGCAACAATTTCGGGGGTGATGGGCTCGATATAGGTGGCATCGGCTAGGTCTGGATCGGTCATTATGGTGGCGGGGTTGGAGTTGACCAAAATTACCCGATAGCCTTCTTCTTTTAGGGCTTTAACCGCTTGGGTGCCTGAATAATCAAACTCGCAAGCTTGTCCGATAATAATAGGACCTGCGCCAATGATGAGAATAGATTTAATGTCGGTACGTTTTGGCATAAATACTCCGAAAAGGCATGTAAAGATAAACTTTCGGATATTTAGCCGAATTTATAGGCTTTGGCTATTAAAAAAGAAAAAACCTGTGGGTTATTTATATAGAAAACAAATGTTTTAGAGTTTCTTTGTCTAATGCGTGGTTTAGGGTATCTAAATCTATATAAACGGTGTTTTTTGATACTTTATAGTCGGCATTAAATTCTGCTATTTCTATAGCCTCAAAACCAGCAAATTCGTCGTTTCTTATATCCAATATGGTGGCATTGATAAATGTCGCCGCGTGGTTGCCTGCTATGATGGGCTCATTGCGCTCTACTTTAAAATGTTGGAATAACTTGGCTTCGAGTTGGTAGCGTTTTAACACATTATCTATACCAACCAATTTGGGCATTCCGTAAGGCATATGCAGCTCAATGTCATCGGAGAAAACCTGCTGTAGCTCGGTTTTTGTTGGCGTTCGGGTTGTGTTGTTAAGCAATATTTCATCAAGTGCCTTTAAGGTT
Organism: uncultured Hyphomicrobiales bacterium; assembly: GCA_964531635.1. Classification (GTDB taxonomy): domain Bacteria; phylum Pseudomonadota; class Alphaproteobacteria; order Rhizobiales; family OSC116; genus OCS116. Next base: position 16,652 of record CAZHCZ010000020.1, read on the forward strand.
TGCAACATTTTTGATGGTATGAGCATGGAATATCCTTAAGTTTTAGTCTATTTAAACTTAAAGCTTATATTTTGACTTTCAAGAGCGGAATTAATTTTTATTGGCGGGGGCGCCCAGTTTTTGCTTTTTGCTACAAGCGAACCGCAGGGAAATGCTGAAACCTAACAAGCCCTGCTTGTATTATTATACGGTTTGTTGCGTAATTCTAATTCTGTCATTAAGCCCTGTATTCCTCGGCGCATTGCCCAATGATGATTGGCAATAAAAATGGGTTTGAATAATAGCATTAGCGGGTATGGGAGATGATTGTTTACTGAAGTGCGCCAATTAATATGTATTTGGCTTTTTTGGTTATGAACTGCAACTAAGTTAATAGTGCCAATGCCGCTGAAATCTCCGCGGGTTTTAACAATGAGTTGTTGTTTGCTTTGGTTGTAAAAAACCCGGGCTATAAATTTAAAGCTAAGGGGCAATATTCCCTTTGCGCGTAATTTGACCTTTAAACCGCCTTGAGCATAAAAATCGCCTCCTAAAACGTCTGCCTGTAGGAATACCGCAGACCACCATTGACTAATTTTTTGTGGGTTGTCTATCACAAAACTTAAATCTGTAGCAGGGACATTAACATTCCAAATACTATTGATATTAAATGTATATGTTTTTTTCAAATCAGCTCCGCTCCCAAGCCTAGACTAATTCATACCATAAAATGAATCAAGTTTACTGTAATTTTTTTACAGCATGTCGAAAAAGCGGGTGAATAGATAATGGCTGTCTTGTGGACCGGGGGAAGCTTCGGGGTGATGTTGGACAGAGAAAATGGGCTTATTGGTGACTTCTATGCCGCAATTGCTGCTATCGAATAGTGAAACATGGGTTTCGGTTACATTTTCTGGTAGGGTTTTACTGTCGACAGCAAAGCCGTGATTCATTGATGTTATTTCGACTTTATTGGTGGTTTTGTCGAATACGGGGTGGTTAGCGCCATGGTGACCTTGGTGCATTTTAGTGGTTTTTGCGCCGAGTGCCAGTGCCATCATTTGATGCCCTAAACAAATGCCAAATATGGGTTTGTTAGAGGCGAGTAAAGTTTTAATAATGGGGACTGCATATTTGCCAGTGGCTGCTGGGTCACCTGGGCCGTTGGATAAAAATATACCATCGGGGTTTAGGGCTAAAATTTCATCGGCGGGGGTGTTGGCTGGCACGATGGTGATTTTGCAGCTTAGATTTGCTAGGCAGCGTAAGATATTACGTTTTATACCATAATCGATGGCGACTATGTGTTTTTTTGGGTTGGTTAATTTACCAAAGCCGTTTTCTGCGCCATTTTCATTGGCTAACTCCCAGCTCCATAATTGCTCGTCCCATTGTTGTGGGGCTTGACAGGTTACAGTTTTGGCGAGGTCTGAGCCTTCTAGCCCGCCCCATTGGTCAACTTGTTTTTGCAATTCAGCGATATTAAACTCGCCATTTTCACTATGGACGAGAATGGCATTTGAGTTGCCTTTTTCGCGAATGAGCGCGGTAAGGGCGCGGGTGTCGATATTTGAAATGCCGATAATATTGCGCTCGATGAGCCAAGTGTTAAAATCTTGCGTGTTCCTATAACTGCTTGGTGTGCTTATATCGGCACGGACAACCAAGCCCCGTACACCGTTGCGAGACTGCAAGTTTAGCGTTTCCATATCTTCATTATTAGTACCAACATTGCCAATATGAGGGTAGGTAAAAGTTACAATTTGCCCCGCGTAAGAGGGGTCTGTTAGAACTTCTTGATAGCCTGTCATTGCCGTATTAAAACAAACCTCGGCAATGGTGCTGCCTTGCTTGCCAATACCTTTGCCGTAAATTTTTGTGCCATCGGCGAGTAGAAGTAGCGCTGTTGGTATTTCGTTTGACCATGGTTCAACAGGGCTTTGAATGGTTTGTTGGTTGCTCATTAAAAGCTCCTATTTATAGGGTTAAACAATATAAGACAAATTGTGCGAAAACTATATAAAAGCAAGATAAAGGTCAAGAGGAAAATGGGTTTTAATTTAGCTTGCCTTTAAAGGGCGATGGTTTTATAATTATAGCCTTCTATAATAATATTTGAGTTTAATATGCGCGATCAAATTAATGCATCTTTAAAAGAAGCGATGAAAGCCCGCGAAAGTTTAAAAATATCGACTTTACGGTTGGTCAATGCGGCGATTAAAGACAAAGATATTGCCGCACGCGGTAATGGCGGTCGTGACCTTGTTGGCAGTGATGAGATTTTAGACTTACTTTCGAAAATGGTTAAGCAACGGCGTGAATCATTGGGTATATATAGAGAAGCTGGGCGCGATGATTTGGCAGATAAAGAAGCCAAAGAAATTGATATTATTACTGAATTTATGCCCAAACAAATGAGTGATGATGATATTAAAACCGCATGCGAAAATATTATTGCCGATATCAAAGCCGAAGGGCTTAAGGATATGGGCAAAATAATGGGCGGGCTTAAAGCAAAATATGCGGGTCAAATGGATTTTGGCAAAGCGTCTAAAATTATTCGGGATATTTTATCGGCATAGTATTAAAAGTAGTTTAAGGTTAGTCATGCGTTTTACACCTTCATTTTTAGATGAGATTAAGGCAAGACTGCCTGTATCGACCGTGGTCGGGCGGCGGGTTAAACTTACTAAAAAGGGTAAGGAATTTGTTGGGCTTAGCCCGTTTAACTCCGAAAAAACGCCTAGCTTTACAGTCAATGACCAAAAAATGTTTTATCATTGTTTTTCGTCGGGCAACCATGGCGATATTTTTAGATTTTTGGTTGAGGTTGAAGGGTTAAGCTTTCCTGAAGCGGTGGAAAAATGCGCCAATGACGCAGGGGTTATGATGCCTGCGCGAGATGAATTTGCCGAACAAAAAGAAAAAGTGCGGGCATCACTTATTGAAGTGATGGAAATTGCGGCTAAGTTTTTTGAAGACAATTTACAAAAACCTGTTGGCGCAAAAGCGCGCGGTTATTTGGCAGGGCGAGAAATTAGCCCTAAAATTCAGCTAGAATTTAGAATGGGTTATGCCAGTGAAGACCGTTATGCGCTTAAAACTTACCTTGCCGAACAAGGCATTGTGCAAGAACAGATGGTCGAAGCGGGCTTGGTGATTGCGGGTGAAGGCATTGCTGTTGCATATGACCGTTTTCGCGATAGGGTGATGTTTCCGATTGCAGATTTGCGTGGCAAAGTAATTGCATTTGGTGGGCGGGCATTGTCTAAAGATGTGCCTGCAAAATATTTAAACTCACCTGAAACACCGCTTTTTCATAAGGGGCATATTTTATATAATTTTGCCCATGCCCGCCAAGAAGCTTTTAAGCAGCAGTCGATAATTGTTGCCGAAGGGTATATGGATGTGGTGGCGTTTGCTCGCGCTGGCATTGCCCACGCGGTCGCACCGCTTGGTACGGCGATGACGATTGATCAATTAAAATTAATATGGCGCACTGTGCCTGAGCCTATTTTGTGTTTTGATGGCGATAAAGCAGGCATTAAGGCGGCGTTTAGGGTGCTAAATTTGGCATTGCCCAATATAGAACCCGGTTTAAGTTTGAAATTTGCTTTATTGCCAGACGGGCAAGACCCTGATGATATTCTGCGAGATTTTGGGGTTGATGCGCTTAAAGAAATTTTAGCCAATGCCAAACCTATGGACGAAATGTTGTGGCTTGAAAATATTCAAGAGGGTAATTTTGACACGCCTGAACGCCGCGCTATGTTAGAAAATAAATTGTTTGAAGCGGTGGGGCAAATTGGCAACGCAACGATTGGCAAATATTACCGTAAGGCGATGGAAAAACGGTTGTATAAATTTTTTCCGAACGAAGGTTATTCTGGAGCTAAAAATTATAGTAAAAGCAATTATGGTGCCCGTGGTTATAGAGGGCGTGGAGAATTTGTTAAAAATGCGGTTAAAATGGGGTCGTCGGCACTTAAAAATTCGAGTTTAGTGCAGGATATGCATGTGGTAAAATCGCCACGGGAAAGCTTGTTGTTAATGATGCTCATTAGCCAGCCGTGGTTGGTGGCGGAGTTTTTCGACGATGTTTCGAAACTAAAGTTTTTATCGACAGAGCTTGACAGCCTATACAAAGTGATTCTAGAAGTGGTTTCTACGGACTCTGATCTTGACAGCCACACCCTTCGAACCCATATGAAAACTATCGGGTTAGGGCAAACTTTAGAACGTCTTGACAGGTCGATAACATTGCGGAACTTTGGCTTTTTAATGCCTGATGCGCAGCAGCAAGATATCCTTGACGGGTGGAACGATATTTATCGTCAATACCGTGGGAGCGCTATGAATAGCGACATTGCAGCGGCTGGAATTGCATTGGGTGATGATGAAAGTGAAGAAAGTTTTACAAGGTTAAAAGGTATTAAAGCACAAAAAGAACGCATTTTGCGTTATGACGATAATTAGAGTTTACGAAGTGGCTAATATTATAAAAAAATGTTTTGGTTAAACAAAGCTTAACCAAACTTTTCCTATAAATAAGACTAAAGTGATTCGGATATTGCAAATTTAACTGAGTTATACACAGTCAACCACGGGTTTTAAGCTCGCAATCTCTTGGAGAGTTGCATAAATGGCAAGTAAGAAAACTGAAGATACAGGTGATAATGCAAAAGATGCAGCACCAGTAATTGATGCAGAACAAGCTGTTAAATTAATGATTAAAACTGCCAAAAAACGCGGTTTTATTACCTATGACGAAATTAACGAAATTATGCCCGCTGGTGAGTTTTCTTCAGATAAGATTGAAGATGTGCTTTCGATGATTTCGGAAATGGGAATTAATGTTATTGAGAGCGAAGATGAGCTTGAAAGTAATAGTGACGCGACTGTGCCTACCGAAATAAAGTCGGGTGCGATTGTAAAAAAAGAAACAAAATCGACAGCGGGGGATAGAACTGATGACCCTGTGCGTATGTATTTGCGTGAAATGGGTACTGTTGAGCTGCTGTCGCGCGAAGGTGAAATTGCCATTGCAAAGCGGATAGAAGCTGGGCGCGAGGCGATGATTTCGGGGCTTTGTGAAAGCCCACTAACTTTTCAGGCAATTATTATTTGGCGTGATGAACTGATTGAAGAACGCATTTTACTGCGTGATATTATTGATTTAGAAACAACATTCGCTGGACCTGATGGTAAAAAAGTACCAACGGCTGCAGGTGATAAAGAAAAAGCCAAACAAAAAGAAATAGAGAAAAAGCGAAAGCTTGAACAGGCTGAAAGTGGTGAGATGCCTGACGATGATGACGATGACGATGATGATGAAGATGAAGACGAAGAAAACAACATGTCATTGGCGGCAATGGAAGCTGAAATTCGCCCACAGGTTATGGAAATTTTCGATAAAATTTCTATGGATTACTTGGATTTGCGCGAAGCACAAGAGGCTATTAATCGCTTAAATGTTGCAGGTGAAAAAATACCTAAGCCTATACAAAAACAATATGATAAATTTAAACAAAAAATGATTGATGAAGTGAAAAGTCTGTCGTTAAATAACAATCGTATTGAAGCGTTGGTTGAGCATTTATATAATATAAACAAGCGTTTAATGGGTCTTGAAGGTAAATTAATGCGTACTGCAATATCGTACGGTATTAAGCGTGAAAGTTTTTTAAAGCAACATCATGGCAATGAATTAGAAATCGATTGGGCGCAACGTGTTTCTAAACTCCGCGAAAAAGGCTGGACTAAATTTGTAGAAATTGATGGCAGCTTAATTGAACAAGTGCGCTTAGATGTGCAGAATTTAGCTCATGAAACGGGCTTAGATATTAGCGATTATAGGCGTGTGACGCAGCGGGTTCAAAAAGGTGAACGCGAAGCGGGCAAGGCTAAAAAAGAAATGGTCGAGGCCAATTTGCGTTTGGTTATTTCGATTGCCAAAAAATATACCAACCGTGGTTTGCAATTTTTAGACTTAATTCAAGAAGGCAATATTGGCTTGATGAAGGCGGTTGATAAATTTGAATATAGGCGTGGTTATAAATTCTCGACCTATGCCACTTGGTGGATTAGACAAGCGATTACTCGCTCTATTGCCGATCAAGCGCGGACTATTCGTATTCCTGTACATATGATTGAAACTATTAATAAAATTGTGCGTACTGGGCGGCAAATGCTACATGAAATTGGGCGCGAAGCAACGCCTGAAGAATTGGCAGCTAAGCTTTCTATGCCAATTGAAAAAGTACGCAAGGTGATGAAAATTGCCAAAGAGCCGATTAGTCTTGAAACGCCAGTTGGCGATGAAGAAGACAGCAGCTTAGGCGACTTTATTGAAGATAAAAATGCTATTTTGCCAATTGACAGTGCTATTCATGCCAATCTGCGGGAAACCACAACACGGGTGTTGGCATCGTTAACCCCGCGCGAAGAACGGGTTTTGCGCATGCGGTTTGGCATTGGTATGAATACTGACCATACGCTTGAAGAAGTTGGGCAACAATTTAGTGTAACACGGGAACGTATTCGCCAAATTGAAGCTAAGGCCTTGCGCAAATTAAAACACCCAAGCCGTTCGCGTAAATTGCGTAGTTTCTTGGACAGTTAGGTTTT
>CAZHCZ010000021.1:0-22616 GCA_964531635.1 uncultured Hyphomicrobiales bacterium
AATCATGGCGCACTTGTCACGTTGAGTTTTCCGCATGATTTCAAAGCTAATAATAAAAAAGCAGGAGCAGATAATGGCAGCTGATATACTCATTGTCGATGATGAAGCCGATATTAGAGAATTAATTGCAGGAATTTTAGAAGATGAGGGCTACGAAACGCGCATCGCCAGTAGTGCTGATGCCGCTTTGACCGCAATTAAAGACCGTCGTCCTTCGTTAATTGTTTTGGATATTTGGCTAGAAGGCAGTCGTTTAGACGGCTTGGAATTGCTCGAAATTGTCAAGACTGCCCACCCTGACTTGCCTGTTGTTATTATTTCGGGTCATGGCAATGTCGAAACCGCTGTTTCGGCTATACGCAAAGGGGCTTATGATTATATTGAAAAACCGTTTAAAGTTGATAGGCTAATTTTACTCGTTGAGCATGCTTTGGAAACCTTTACTCTTAAGCGCGAAAATATTGAGCTTAAGCAAAAATCTGGTGAAGATAGAATTATTGGTAACGCGCCATTAACCCGCCAACTTATTCAAGATATTACCAAAATTGCTGCCACCAATAGCCGTATATATATTACTGGGCTACCTGGTACTGGCAAAGAGTTGGCGGCGCGTACTATTCACCAATCTTCCCACCGCAATAACCGCCCGTTTATTTCTATCAGCAGCGCTATATTAACGCCCGAAAAAATGGAAGAAGAGTTATTTGGTATTGAGGATAGTGATGGCAATGTTATTAAGATTGGCGCGTTTGAAGAGGGGCATGGCGGCACTTTAATGATTGATGAAATTGGCGATATGCCGATTGATACTCAAGCTAAAATTTTGTTGGTTTTGGTTAACCAGCAATTTGAACGGGTTGGCGGGCATAAAAAAGTCAAAGTCGATGTGCGCATTATAACCACATCGAGCCGCGATTTAACTATGGCTATTGCCAAAGGGAATTTTAGAGAAGATTTATACCACCGCCTTGCCGTTGTGCCGTTGCATATTCCTACATTAGAAGAAAGGCGAGAAGATATACCCGAATTAATCGAGGAATTCTCGTCCAATTACTGTCAAACATCGGGTTTAGCTCAAAAAGAATTTAATGAAAATGCCATCGCAATGTTACAAACAAAAATATGGGGAGGCAATGCTAGGGAGCTTAAAAATTATATTGAACGCCTTATTATATTAAAAGGTGAAGACAGAGATAATATAATATCTACCGACGATATTCAAAATATTGAGAATACTTCGGATAAGCAAATGGCAGGCTTTTCCAATACAGAAATTATGTCGCTACCCTTGCGTGAAGCCCGCGAATTGTTCGAAAAAGAATATCTTTATACTCAAATTAGTCGGTTTAGTGGTAATATATCTAAAACATCTAGCTTTATTGGTATGGAAAGGTCGGCCTTACATCGCAAACTTAAAGGCTTAGATATAAAGGTCGAAAAATAGACCAACCTCAAAATTACAACTAAAGTATAGTATACAGAACCACTCGATTTTGGTTAAGTATTATTGTAATCAATTCAAAAGTGATAGTAATCTTAATGTCAGATTCTGTAAAAAATAATCTAGAGCTTATTGAGTCATTCATGGCAGCATTCAAGTGTAGTCGTTATAGTGATATGTCTGATTGTATAGACAAGAATGTTAGTTATCGGTGTCATATACTTCAAGTCGATAGCAGCAACGATTTTTTCAACTTTCTTAAAACTTTAGATAACAATTACTCAATCACCATTAGTTCTATTGGTTATAATGAAGATTTAAGTGTCTTTAATGTAAATTTAAAATATTCCTACGTATCTTTAATAAATAATTCTTATTTAGATTTAAAAGCCTACGCTACAATTACAATTAAAAATAGTAAAATAACAAAAATAAATATTGTATATGATGATAATGACGTAGCAGAAAAAATATATAATGCACTTTTGCTCGAGCCTCCTGAATAAAATTTATATAATTATTTTTAATTGGTGTTTTTGTGAACCATGTTGCATAACTAATTTATGACAAATATAATTGAAATTGAAGCTTTGGCTGTACAACTTACACTTGGGAAACGGCTTTTAGGCATTGACCTTGGCAGCAAAACTATTGGGTTGGCAACATCGGATATTAGCAATAACATTGCTACACCACTAACCACACTTAAGCGTAAAAAATTTGGTGAAAATGTTCTTGAGCTTAATGAAATAATTACCGAATATTCTATTTATGCGCTTATTATTGGCTTGCCTAAGAATATGGATAATACTGAAGGCCCCCGTTGCCAAGCAACACGAGCTTTTGCGCGTAACTTAGATAATGTTAACATTGGACCTGTGTGTTTTTGGGACGAACGCGGCTCTACTATTGCGGTTACCAATACATTGATTGAGGCTGATGTTAGCCGCGCTAAGCGTAAGCAGGTGGTCGATAAACTGGCTGCTAGTTTTATTTTACAGGGTGTGCTTGACAGGTTAACTTTTTTGCGTAAAATTTAACGCTATGCTCAATATTATTTATGCTATTTTACCTGTATTTATGCTTATAGCCCTTGGTTATACTGCAAAGCATTATAGATGGCTTAGCGACAGTGTGTTTGATGGGTTGGAGCATTTAAGCTTTTACTTTTTGTTTCCTGCGTTGCTCATTACCACCTTAATTAATGCCGACTTTAGCGCAATTAGGCTTGATAGTTTTTTATATGCTATTTTGACCACTATTATTATAGTGTTGATTTTTGGTATATTAATTTACCCATTGTTTAAAAAATTAAAATTTAGTGGAGCGCAATATTCCTCTATATATCAGGGAATTACTCGTTGGCATGGGTTTATTGGGTTGACAATTTCGGGCAACCTCTATGGGGCGGAAGGCTTGGTTATTATGGCAATAATTTTAGCCATTTATGCGCCTCTTATTAACATTGTTAATGTTTTGGTTATTGGTGTTTCGGCTCAAAGTGATTTGCCGTCGTGGCAAAAACTTGCTCGGATTATTTATAGAAACCCTGTTATTATTGCTTGCACTATTGGGTTGGGCATTAATTATTTTGGTATTTTATTGCCGCAAATTGCATTGGGAACATTAGAGTTATTAGGACGCGCAGCAATGGGTTTAAGTTTACTTGCGTTGGGCAGTGCGCTAATTTTGAATAGTATTAAAGACCAATATAAGCCTATAATTTTTACCCTTATTGTTAAGTTGATTTTATTGCCAATATTAATGGTAGTTGTTAGTAATTATTTTGGCGTGGTGGGCGTTGCATTTAATGTTGCGGTGCTTGCAGCAGCAGTGCCGACAGCGGCTGGCAGTTATATTTTAGCACGTAAAATGGGTGGTGATGCGACCCTTATGGCTAATATTGTTACTGTACAAGTTATTGCATCATTATTCACCTTGCCTATAATATTGTTTTTAACGACTCAATAACAAACCAAGAGAAAGCCTAAAATGTTAAATATTGTTTATGTTTTACTGCCAATTTTTATGCTCATAGCTTTGGGGCATTATTTTCATGTTAAAAAAATATTTACCGATGACTTTTGGTCGGGTATTGAGCATTTATGTTATTATTTTTTGTTCCCCGCTCTTATTATTCGCACCTTAGCGCTTACTGATTTTAGTAAAGTGCCTACGCTTGAATTGTCTTTTACTATGGGTGGGGCGGTGCTTATTATGTTGGCAATTGTTATTATTTTATATATTCCTGCTAAAGCAATGGGGGTTTCTGGAGCTTCTTATTCATCGGTATTTCAAGGGTCTACGCGTTGGAATACATTTGCGATTTTGGTTATTATTGATGGCTTTTATGGAGATATTGGCTTGTCTATAGCATCAATTGGGGTGGCAGTAATGATACCGATGTTAAACCTTGCCAATGTTACAGCATTGGCTTTATTGGTTGGCAAGAATACGCCTAACTTTAAAAACATGGCATTTTTATTGCTTAAAAACCCGTTTATTATTGCTTGTTTTGTTGGGTTGCTTATAAATTATTTGGGGGTTGGACTCTGGCAACCTATTGCCAGTGTTATGGAATTACTTGGGCGAGCAGCTTTAGCGCTCTCGCTTATGGCGGTTGGTGTTGGCGTGCAGTTTACCGCGCTTAAAGATACTGGTGGCAGTGTTTTATTTGCGACTATTTTAAAACTCGCACTTATGCCCTTGCTTATGTATGTTTTGGCAAGTTATTTTGGGCTTAGTGGTATGTCACTAACCATTGCTGTGCTTTGTGGCGCGGCACCTACGGCATCGGCTAGTTTTATATTGGCACGCAAAATGGGTGGAGACAGTCAGTTAATGGCGAATATTATTTCCTTGCAGACCTTGCTATCCATTTTAACCATTCCTGCAATTTTATATTATATTGGAATATAACAGTTGTCCTTAGACAAAAAAGGGCTTATTACTTACTTTTAATGAAAAATTTTGAAGACATGATGAAACCACACTTTCCTCACAAGCATTTGTTGGGAATTGAGGGGCTGAAAGAGGCCAACATCACTGCGTTGCTTAATCTGGCTGATGAGAAGATTGAGCAATCCCGCCAAGAAACTAAAAAAACCAATGTTTTACAGGGACGTACGCAGATAAACTTGTTCTTTGAATCATCCACCCGAACGCAAGCTTCGTTTGAACTGGCGGGCAAACGGTTGGGGGCTGATGTGATGAATATGAATGTTGCATCATCGTCGATTAAAAAGGGCGAAACGCTTATTGATACTGCTGAAACCCTTAATGCTATGCACCCTGATTTACTGGTTATTCGGCACCATAGTGCGGGCGCGGTTAAGCTGTTATCGCAAAAGGTCAATTGTGCGGTTATTAATGCGGGCGATGGACGCCATGAACACCCGACACAGGCTTTGCTCGATGCTTTGACTATTCGGCGTAATAAAAACAAATTGGCGCGGCTAACCATTGCCATTTGCGGTGATGTGATGCACAGCCGTGTGGCTCGGTCTAATATTATTTTACTAAACATTATGGGCGCGCGGGTGCGGCTTATTGCACCGCCTACCCTATTGCCTGCCGATGCGGATAAGCTTGGTTGTGAAATATTCCATGATATGAAGCAGGGGCTTAAGGGCGTGGATATTGTTATGATGCTGCGTTTGCAACAAGAACGTATGAAGGGTGCTTTTATTCCTTCTGTGCGTGAATATTACCATTTTTATGGGCTTGATGAGGAAAAATTATCCTACGCTAATGACGATGCTTTGGTTATGCACCCCGGCCCGATGAATAGAGGGGTTGAAATTGACAGTAAGGTTGCTGACAGTGCGCGCTCGCTTATTCGTGAGCAGGTCGAGATGGGGGTCGCCATTCGTATGGCGGTGTTGGAAACTTTATCGAATAACTGGTTAAAAGATGGGGGCAAGGCATGAGTGATATTCAAGTTTATTATAATGCTTTGCTCATCGAGCCTGCTAATCAAAGCCAAACTCACGGTGGTTATGTTGTGCAAGCCGGCAAAGTTATTGATGTGGGTGAGCATATTGATGTTAATTACCGTGCTAAAAATGTGGAATATATTGATGTTAAGGGGCGTGTTCTAGCACCCGGGTTAGTCGATATGCGAGTGTTTATTAAAGACCCTAGCCGAGCAAGCCTTGCCGATGTTGGCAAAGCGGCGGCAGCTGGTGGTGTTACCAGCATGTTGACCATGCCCAATACCGACCCGATTGTTGATGATGTGGCTTTGGTTGAATATATTAACAGTCGTTCGAAAAATATTGCCAAAATTAATCTTTATACCAGCGCTGCTCTTACTCAAGGGCTGAATGGCACCGAAATGTCTGAAATTGGGTTGCTTAGACAAGCGGGGGCGATGGCATTTACTGATGGGCGCGATAGTATAAAAAATGCGATGTTATTTAGGCGTTTGCTTGCTTATTCTAAATGCCATGATGCGCTTATTATTCACGATGTTGAGGATAAAGATTTAGCGGGTGATGGGGTGATGAATGAGGGTTTATTTGCCTCGCGTCTTGGCTTACCAAGTAAACCTAAAATTGCCGAAACCATTATGTTGGAACGTGATTTATCGTTGGCGATACTAACGGGTGCGCGGTATCATGTCAGCCAAATTTCATGCCACGAATCATTGGTTGCGATTAAGCGTTCTAAGTTAGGTTGTCATACTATTAGTGCTGGAGTTTCGATTAACAACCTAACGCTGAATGAGTTTGATATTGGTGATTACCGAAGTTTTTTACGGCTTGAACCCCCTTTGCGTAGTGATGATGACCGAATGGCGATGGTTGCAGGGGTGAAATCTGGTGATATTGATGTTATTACCTCATCGCACGACCCGCAAAATGCCGATGGCAAGCGACACCCATTTGCTGATAGTAAGGTGGGAGCTGTGGGGCTTGAAACCTTACTTGGTGCAGCTTTACGCTTGTATCATAGTGAGGGGGTAGGCTTGCCAATTTTATGGGCGGCTTTAAGTTATAAGCCTGCAAAATTACTGGGTATAGATGCGGGTACTCTAAAAATTGGCTCACCTGCCGATTTTATTATTGTTGATATTGATTACAGTTGGAAGGTCGTGCGCTCGGAGTTAAAGTCCAAAAACACAAATACTCCGTTTGAAAATAGGATATTACAGGGTAAGGTGTTACAAACTTATGTCGATGGACAGCAAATATTTGATATAAAAAACTAAGAAGGCAACTCTTTATGTTGGAATTAATTAACACAAACCACGCGTATATTATCGCTATAATTATTGGTTATTTTTTCGGCTCAATTCCATTTGGGTTGATTATTACCAAAATGGCTGGGCAAGGCGATGTGCGTGATATTGGCTCGGGAAATATTGGCGCGACCAATGTTTTGCGTACTGGTAGTAAAAAACTTGCCGCAGCGACCTTGTTGGCAGATGTTGCTAAAGGCGCTATTCCTGTATTAATTATGCTGTATCTTGTCAATAAATTAGGGGTGAACATAATTTATGTTTATACCGCTGGGTTTTTTGCTTTTATTGGACATTTATTTCCTGTGTGGCTCAAATTTAAAGGCGGCAAGGGTGTTGCGACTTACCTTGGGGTTATTTTAGCGGGCGTACCGTTGGCTGCGTTGGCATTTGTTATTGTTTGGGGAGTAACTGCTTATATTAGCCGTTACTCATCACTCGCGGCACTTGTTGGCAGCCTTGCTGTTACTATTTTACTTAATTTTATTGCTTTTGAATGGGCGGTATTATCGGCAATTATAACGTTTATTATTTTTGTCAAGCACCATGAAAATATTAAACGATTATTCACTGGCAGCGAAAGTAAAATTGGAGATAAAAGCTAAAATGCAAAATGGGGGGGAAGTTAAATTAACAGATGAGCAGAAAATTGATTGGTTACAATTGATAAGGTCAACCCAAATTGGACCTAAGATATTTCATAAACTTATTAACAAATTTGGCGGTGCAAGAAATGCTATCGCCGCCCTGCCCGAATTTGCTAAACAAAATAACAATAAAAAAATAAAATTGGCATTGCGTGACACTATATTGCGCGAATGGGACGCGACTTATAAATATGGAGCAAAATTTATTGCATTGGGTGAAGATGAATACCCTGATGCGCTTAAATATTCGGCTAACCCACCACCGCTTTTAACTGTAATGGGTGATATATCGCAATTGCAAAAGCCTGCATTGAGCATTGTTGGTACACGCAATTGTTCTGCTGCTGGGCTAAAGCTTACTCAAAGGCTCGCTTCAGATATTGGTAATGAAGGTTTTACCATCGTTTCGGGCTTTGCGCGGGGGATAGACAGTAAAGCCCATACTGCCAGCTTAAAGACCGGTACGATTGCATGTTTGGCGGGGGGAATAAATGTTATTTATCCGCCTGAAAATGCTGAACTTTATCGGCAGTTTTTAGAAAACAAAGGGTTGTTTATTACTGAAATGCCGTTTGGGCTTACGCCTAAGGCTGTGCATTTTCCACGGCGCAACCGTATTATTGCGGGTATTTCTCATGCCACTTTGGTTATTGAGGCTGCTATAAAATCGGGCTCGCTTATTACTGCCAATATGGCGGCGGATTTGGGGCGTGAAGTGCTTGCTATACCCGGTAGCCCGCTTGACCCACGTGCAGCGGGCCCAAATAGTTTAATTAAAGACAATGCAACTCTAGTGCGCCATAAAAATGATATATTGGACGTTATGGCATTTGCAAAAGTTGAAACACAACCCGTAGAGCCTGTTATTGAAAAAGGCACAGAACAAGTTGACCTGTTTGCGGTTAAACAAGATATTGTAAAGCCTAAAGTTTTTAAAAACCCTGAAGACATTATAATGCAACTGCTTAGTAACTCGCCTATTGAACAAGACTTTTTACTCAGAGAGACGACATTAAGTTCAGATGTTTTTTACAGTGCCTTGTTAAACTTAGAACTTGATGAAAAAATTGAACAAATATATGGTCAAGGTGTACAATTAAGGGCATGATGGTTTTGGCTTATACCAATATTATTAAAAGATTTTTGACAAATCATCATTATGTAAGTATTAGCTATGTCAACTTATAGACCAGTTTAGCGGAATCAAATATGAATATTGTGATAGTCGAGTCGCCTGCCAAAGCGAAAACAATCAATAAATATCTTGGCACAAATTATAAAGTGTTTGCCTCATACGGTCATGTTAGGGATTTGCCATCGAAAGATGGGTCGGTTGACCCCGAAAATAATTTCGACATGAATTGGCTGGTTGATAGTGATTCAAAAAAACGCCTTAATGAAATTGCCTCACACTTAAAAGGGGCTGATAAGCTTATTCTCGCAACCGACCCTGACCGCGAAGGTGAAGCTATTTCTTGGCATGTATTAGAAGTGCTTAATGCCAAACGTGGCTTGATGAAGGGCATTGAGGTTGAGCGAGTGGTGTTTAATGCCATTACCAAAAAATCTATCCTCGAAGCTATGAATAAGCCACGCGAAATTGATATGCCACTGGTTGAGGCTTATCTTGCCCGCCGTGCGTTGGATTATTTGGTTGGGTTTTCTCTCTCGCCTATTTTATGGCGTAAACTACCAGGTGCGCGCAGCGCAGGGCGTGTTCAATCGGTTTCTTTGCGGTTAATTTGTGAACGTGAGCAGGAAATCGAACGGTTTAATACACAAGAATATTGGACTATAGATGGCAAACAAAAAAACCAAGACGGCACTGAATTTTCGACCAAACTTTGGGCTATTGCTGGCAAAAGATTAGAAAAGTTTTCTATCACCACCGAACAGTCTGCTAAAGCGGTTCAGGATAGTGTCAACAGCCAAGATTTAAAAGTGGTTGATATAAAGAGCAAGCCTGCTATCCGACGCCCTTATGCGCCTTTTACCACATCGACCATGCAACAAGAAGCATCGAGTAAACTTGGCTTTGGTGCAGCAAGAACTATGCGCGTTGCACAAAAACTTTATGAAGGCATGTCTATAAACGGCGAAACGCAGGGTTTAATTACCTATATGCGTACAGATGGCGTGACCATGACGCAAGAAGCTATAGTTGAAGCGCGCCAAGTGGTTACAAAAATGTTGGGTAAAAATTACCTGCCTGCTAAACCGCGGACTTATGTATCCAAAGCCAAAAATGCACAAGAGGCGCATGAGGCTATTCGCCCTACATTGCTTGCACGCCACCCCAATGATGTGCGTTCTATTTTAAATGAAGATGAATTTAAACTTTATAAGCTTATTTGGTGTCGGGCATTGGCTTCACAAATGGAAGATGCTAAATTTGAACGCAGCAATGCTACGCTTGAAACCACAGGCACTGATGGCAAAACTTATGCTTTTCGGGCGACTGGCTCGGTAATGATATTTGATGGTTTTTTAAACCTGTACCAGAGTAGTCTTGATGACAAAACACAAGATGAAGACAGCAAACGGTTGCCAAAACTTAGCCTTAATGAGGTGGTTAAAACCATAGAAGTTTTACCCATTCAGCATTTTACTGAACCGCCTGCGCGTTTTTCTGAAGCCAGCCTTATTCGTAAGATGGAAGAGCTTGGCATTGGTCGTCCTTCTACTTACACCTCGACCATGTCGACCTTGCGTGACAGAGATTATATACGGCTTGAAAAGAAACGACTATACCCTGAAGATAAAGGACGGCTTGTTACGGCATTTTTAGAAAACTTTTTTGAAAAATATGTCCAGTATGATTTTACTGCCAACCTTGAACAAGATTTAGACAATATTTCGGCAGGTAATGCCAATTGGCGAGAAATTTTACAGCAATTCTGGGTGCCGTTTGATGCACTTATTCAAGAAACCAAAGGCTTGCGAATTACGCAAGTTTTAGATGCTTTAAACATTTCGTTAGGTCCACTGGTGTTTCCTGAGCGTGAAGATGGCAGCCCACCGCGCAGTTGTACAAAATGTGATGACGGTCTGCTTAGCCTTAAAGTTGGGCGCTATGGTGCGTTTATTGGCTGTTCTAACTATCCTGATTGTAAATTTACCCGCCAGCTTGGGCAAGGTGGCGACGAGGCGGCTAATGACGAGCCTAAAGTGCTGGGTTTAGACCCTGAAACTAAAATGGAAATTAGCTTGCGCCGTGGTCGGTTTGGACCTTATGTTCAGCTTGGTGAAGGGGTTGATAAAGAAAAACCTAAACGCTCGACTATTCCGAAAGACGCTGACCCTGCATCGGTTGATTTAGATATGGCAATTGGCTTACTGAGCCTGCCGCGTACTATTGGTGACCACCCCGAAGATGGCTTGGTGGTTAAAGCTGGATTGGGGCGTTTTGGGCCGTTTATTTTACATAATAAAGTGTTTGCAAGCCTTGGACGTGATGAAGATGTGCTTACCGTTGGGCTAAACCGTGCGGTTACTTTATTGGCCGAAAAACGGGCTAAAACATATGCTCAGTCTATCCCAATTAAAATCTTGGGTGAACACCCTAAGCTTGGTGGTGAAGTTGGTATTTATAATGGTCGTTATGGACCTTATGTTAAGTTTGAAAAAACAAATGCTACCATTGGCAAAGCCACTGACCCTGAAACGGTTACCATGAAAATGGCGCTGGAGCTTATTAAAGCCAAGGAAGCTAAAACTAAAAAGAAAAAACCAGCCGCTAAAAAGAAGGCTGCACCTAAGAAAAAAGCGACTGCTAAAAAGAAAAAACCTGCGGCTAAGAAAAAAACAACTAAGAAAAAGACGACATAAACTTTATGGAAAAACACCCCTTCCCTAGCAAAATTGAGATTATTGATTATATAAATTCAAGCTCAGGGCGTATTGGAAAGCGCGATATTGCGCGGGCTTTTGGCATTAAAGGTGACAACCGCACCAAGCTTAAACATTTGTTGCGCGACTTGATTAATAGTGGCGATGTGACTTATGAACATCGGGTTTTTAAAAACCCTGAAAATATTCCACCTGTTATTATTTGTGAAGTGGGCAAACTTAATGAAGATGGCGATTATACTCTGTTACCGCTAAGTAGTGAAGTTAAAGACCGTAGCAACGTACAAATTATTCTCGCCAATAAAGAAGCCAAACGGCTTAAGCCTAATGACAAAATTTTGGTTCGCATTAAAAAAATTGGCGATGAGCATGGTTTATTTCGCTATAGCGCCAAGGTTATTAAAAAAGTTGACGGCACACAAAAGGCTGAATCATTAGGTATATTTTATTTTGATGATGACACTATATCCAAACTTGGGTTTGTTGAGCCTGTCGCTAAAAAGGACAATAACCAGTACCGAGTTAGCCATATTAACGACAATATAAAACTTGAAGATGGCGACCTTGTTAGTTTTGAAACCGCAAAAACCCGCGGACGGACGGAAAAAGGCGCTAGCATTACTGCCAGGCATGGTTCTCCTCAAGGCGAAAAAGCCATTAGCCTAATTGCCTTACATGCCCATGATATTCCGCATATTTTACCTGATGAGGTTATTGCTGAAGCTGAAAATTGTTTAGAAGTTTCTGACTCGGCTATTTTACGCAATAACCGCACTGACCTTACCCACCTGCCCTTTGTAACCATTGACCCAGCCGATGCTAAAGACCATGATGACGCGCTTTATGCCGAGCCTGATAGTGCTAAAGACAACCCGAATGGCTATAAAATTTATATCGCCATTGCCGATGTTGCGGCTTATATAAAGCCGCAATCTAAAATGGATAAAGAAGCGTTTAAGCGGGGGAATAGTGTTTATTTTCCTGACCAAGTTGTGCCCATGTTGCCCGAGCGGATTTCTAATAATTTATGCTCGCTTATTGAGGGGCAAATTCGCCCTTCTATGGTGGCTATTATTCGGGTTAATGAAAATGGGCGAAAGCTTGGGCAAAAATTTGTTCGCGCCCTTATAAAATCACACGCGAAGCTGAGTTATAGCCAAGCGCAAGAGGGCTTTAATAGTGGGCAAGGTGAGCATTATAAACTCAGTCTTGCGCCTATCCTTGCTGCTTATAAATGCTTGTGCATAGCGCGCGATAATCGCCAGCCTTTGGCGCTTAATTTGCCAGAACGTAAGATTATACTTGATGATAATGGGTTGGTAAAAAATGTTATTATTCCTGAACGGTTAGAAGCGCATAAATTGGTTGAAGAATGTATGATACTTGCCAATGTTGCTGCTGCCGAAGTTTTAGAAAAACGTCAACAACCGCTTATATACCGCGTGCATGAACAGCCTAGCCTTGCCAAGGTCGAGGCGCTGAATGAGTTTTTAAAAGACTTTAATATTAACGTGAAGCAGCAAGATGACCTTAAACCTAAAATGTTTAACACTATTCTTAATCAGGCGCATAAAAATGCCAATAGTGAGCTTATTAATATTAGTGTTTTACGCGCACAAATGCAGGCGGTTTATCAGAGTGAAAATATTGGACATTTTGGCTTGAATTTGCGTAAATATGCACATTTCACTTCGCCCATTCGGCGTTATGCCGACCTTATTGTTCATCGGGCGCTTATTAGTGCGCTGGATTTGGGTGATGATGGGCTTACCGAACAGCAAATCGAAAAATTAGATGATATTTCTGAACATATATCGACCACTGAACGCCGCGCTATGAAAGCTGAACGCGATACCAAAGACAGGTTAATTGCCGAATTTTTATCAGAAAAAATTGGAGCAACATTTGAGGCTAGAATTTCGGGCGTTATTCATGTTGGGCTTTTTTTGGAGTTATCCGAAACGGGAGCGGATGGGTTTGTGCCCGTTTCGACTTTAGATGGTTATTATATTTACGACGAAGCGGCAAAAATGCTGATAGACCGCAAGCATAGAAATGCTTTCCGTATGGGAGATACTGTTGAGGTTGAACTTGTTGAGGCCAGCCCTGCTAATGGCAGCCTTGTTTTTAAAATGATTTCTGCACCTAAAAAAACCAATAACAAGCCTTCTTCTCTGCGTTCGTCGGGCAATAGACGCTCACAAGGGCAACGGCGTGGAAGACCACAAAAAAGGCGTTAACATATTTTATTTTATCTGTTAATGTATAATTTTAAAGTGAATTTTATGACTAAAAAACGTGATATATGGCAATCTATTCGACGCGGGTTAATGTGCAAATGCCCTCGGTGTAATACTGGCAGCACCTATTATAAATATCTTAAAGTTGTCGACAATTGTACGCATTGTGGGCAAGAATTACACCATCACCGTGCTGATGACCTGCCGCCTTATATTGGCATTACTATTGTTGGGCATATTGTTTTAAGCTCTGCTGTTTTAGTTCAAATTTTATATGAACCTGCTATGTGGGTTCATTTAGTGATATGGATACCGCTTATTATTATCTTATCACTGGCTTTACTGCCCTCGATTAAAGCCGCTTTGGTTGGGCTGCAATGGGCGCTCAGAATGCATGATTTTGATACAAATGATACCAGCCCGAGCTATGACAAACCCAAACTTTAAAACTCTACGCCCTAAAGATTCGGCTTGTCTTATTATCTTACGCAATAATATGGGTAAGACGCAGATGCTTATGGGCAAACGCCACCCCAACCATGTTTTTATGCCCAATGTGTATGTTTTTCCTGGGGGCAAGGTTGATTTGGCGGATTGTAAACTTAAAACATCGCAACAAATTTCATATAAAACGCAGCAACAATTGCTAAGTTCTATGAAAGGTCGAGCGAGTATTGCCCGCGCTAATGGTTTGGTTTTAGCGGCTATACGAGAAACTTTTGAAGAAACTGGCTATGTTATTGGTCAGGCGGTTAAATCACCTCCTAAAACTAAAGCAGCCAGTTGGCGGGATTTTTATAATACTGGGCATATTCCTTATGTTGAAAAATGTAAGTTTATTGCGCGGGCAATTACTCCACCGCAAAATATTCGCCGTTATGACACACGATTTTTTGCTATATGGCAGCATGATATACCAAATGGAATGTTGCAAGAGGGTCAAGGAAGTGATGAGCTTGAAGAGTTATTATGGGTTGATGTGCATGATATTGGCAGTATAAATATGCATGTCATTACCACAATGATTGTTAATGAATTAAAAAAGCATATTGCTAATCAAAAATTTATAGACAATTGCCCGATTGCTTTTTATTATTTTCACAAGAAAAGAATGCAACGAGATGAAATATCTTGACTTTAATTAAAATAACCGTAAATTGCGGTCAACATATGATTATTTTGAAAAGAGAAAGCAATGGCGAAACCTACAACTATTAAAATTAAGCTGCTTAGCACCGCTGACACTGGCTTTTTTTACGTAACAAAAAAAAATGCACGGACTATGACTGAAAAAATGGTCAAAAGAAAATATGACCCTGTTGTTCGTAAACATGTAGATTTTAAAGAAACAAAAATTAAATAAATTAGTTTTCTATATTAAGAATAAAAGCGTCTTTATGGCGCTTTTTTTATTGCATTTTTTTACTGAAAAAAGATAAAAAAATGGTCGGTCAAGAAAAGTATCATCGAGGAGGCCACTCTAACAGATCTCAAACCGACCGACCTACGAACCCAGGAGATGCGGCGGACC
This sequence comes from uncultured Hyphomicrobiales bacterium, assembly GCA_964531635.1. Taxonomy (GTDB): domain Bacteria; phylum Pseudomonadota; class Alphaproteobacteria; order Rhizobiales; family OSC116; genus OCS116. Next base: position 14,951 of record CAZHCZ010000021.1, read on the forward strand.
TGAGCAAACCGTAGGAATCTGTCAATTTTTATACAATTTTACTATGATAGAAAAATTGTGTCTAATTTTAGGCTATTTTGAATGAAAATGAATCAAATTACAACCATTTGATTCAAACATAGTTAATTTATGTATATAAACGAAAATATACTGCTTGATTCTTGGTGTATTAAGCATAGCATAGCATTTTAAAGCTGCTAAAAAAACAATAAAATTGGAAAAATAAATGACAGAACTGATTCTTACACAGTCATATAACAATATATTGCACATTCAGTTTAACCGTGCCGATAAGATGAATGCTATAAATTTATCTATGTATGATGAATTGAATAATGCGTTTGAAAAGGCGCGGTGTGATGATAATATTCATGTTGTGCTTATTAGTTCTGCCAATGACCATTTTACTGCTGGTAATGATATTGCCGATTTTTTGAATATTTCGCATGATATTAAAAGTTCGTCCATTGTAAAATTTATTAAAACTTTGGCTCGCTTTGAAAAGCCCCTTATTGCTGGAGTTCGGGGCAATGCTATAGGAATTGGCACAACTTTATTGCTACATTGTGATTTGGTTTATGCCACGCCTGATGCCCGTTTTTCGACCCCTTTTGCCAAATTGGGTCTTGTGCCTGAGGCGGGCGCATCTTACTTATTGCCTAAAATTATTGGCAATGCAAAAGCCGCTAAAATGTTATTATTGGGCGAATCATGTACAGCTATTCAGGCAGAAAATAGTGGTTTGATTACTGAAATTTATGCAGAAGATAATTTTGACGATTATATTATAGCCAAGGCAGAAAAGCTCGCCAAAATGCCCAAACGCGCTATTTTGGAAAGCAAAGCACTTATAAAAAACTGCAACACATCGCTTGATGAGCAAATGAATGATGAAATTGAAAAATTTTCATATTTATTAACTCAGGACGAATTTAAAAATATCGCCAAAAGTTTTTTAAATAAAACCCAATAATTTCATCATTATCAAATATTATTTATAGACTGATTCTTTTTTAAAGTGTTTTACCAGTAGATAATAGAACACCGCCCTGTATTTATTGCGGTTTGATTTGCCGTATTTTTCGACCACTTGAGCAATTGCTTCGTCAAGTTTATTACTGTCTGGCAAACCTAGTTTTTTAATTAGAAAGTTATTCTTTACGGTATCGAGCTCGGATTGGTCACCACCTGAAACGGTTGATGCATCGGCATTATAAATTGATGGACCGCAGCCTATTGTTACTTTGGTCAATAAAGCCATATCTGGTGTTTCGCCGCATTTATTTTTTATGTCATCTGCATATTTTGCAATTAAATCATCTCTTTTACCCATAATATTGTCCCTAAAAGTTTAAAATTTACAGATATAAGCCTGCAACAAAAATTAAATTATTGCAACTCAAAACAACATTATAACTCTAAAGCGCTGGCATTAAGCCAAGCTTTTCGCGTTTTATAAACCTAACCAACAAACATATGGCTACAATACCAATAGATGAGGCAAGCCCTATCCATACCCCTTGCCCGCGCATTTCGAAGGTAAATGCTAAAACATAAGACAGTGGCAAACCCACCAACCAATAGCTAACAAAGGTAATATACATTGGTATTTTGGTATCGTTTAACCCACGAAGTGCTGCGGCGCTCACAACCTGCAAACCGTCAACCAATTGAAAAATTGCCGCAATTATAAGGTAAGAAATTGCAAAATTAATAATCGCCATATTGCTATTAAGTGTTGGGTCTAAAAATAAATGGATAAACGCTGTCGGAAATAAAATTAAAACAGCGCAAGCAAATGACATTATAATAAGTGACAAGATAATTGACACCCAGCCTGCTAAAGCTATGCCCTGCTTATCGCCTTTGCCATAACTAAGCCCCACCCGAACGGTGGTTGCAAAGCTTAAACCAAACGGTATCATAAAAGCAATTGACGCAATTTGCAATGCAATGGCATGAGCCGCAGTTTCGGTCGTTGAAAGCATACCCATTAAAAAATATGCCGCGCTAAATAAGCCCACTTCAAACATAATGGTAAAGCCGACAGGTATGCCGATTCTTAGAATTTCGAAAAACTTATCCCAATCGGGCTTATAGAGCCGTACAAATATATTATAATGCCGATATTTGGTTTTGAAGACAATATATAGGATAATTAAAGCTGTTGAAATAAACTGGGTAAGTGATGTGGTAATGCCTGCACCTACAAGCTCTAGCCTTGGAAAGCCCCAATTGCCAAACATAAGCGCGTAATTGCCAACTAAATTTATAAAAAAACCTATTAACGTGATGAGCAGAATTACTTTTGTGTCGTCATGTGCTGATAAGAACGACCGCAATGCAATCATAATCATTACAGGATATAGTGACCAACTTGCATAATCTAGATAACCGCCTGCCAGTGTGGCGGTTTCTGGTGTTTGTTTAAGAAGCAGGAAAATATTTTCGGACTGTGTTAAAATAAGGTGAAGGATTACTGCCAAGCCTATTCCTATCCACATGCCTTGGCGCACTGTGCGCCTAACGTCTGCTATTCTTTTTGCACCGAGTGCTTGCGCCACCAAAGGGGCTACTGCGCCAACTGTGCCAAAGCCAAATACCATTAATGTTAAATAAAATGACGCTGCTGTGCCGCCTGCTGCTAAATATATAGGCCCTAACCAGCCCATCATAACCACATCGGTTGCGGTTAAAGAGGTGTTTAGCAATTGCGCTAAAATTAGAGGCCATGCGAGTTTATAGGTTGCCTTAAATTCATCTAGCCATAGTTTTTTATCGACACTTGTTAACATTATTACTCTGTTGGTTGCTTTGTAATTAGAACATAAAGAAAACTTTATACTTGTCAAATCAATTAAATTAATGGATACTTATATTATGAGTATTTTACCCTTTAACAACCAAAATTGTGGTTGGATTGATATATTAAAACCGCGCACGCATAATGCTGCACTGAACCGCAACTTAGCTACTAAGTGGTTGATTGTTGGGGCGGGTTATTCGGGGCTATCTGCAGCACTTACATTGGCTAAAAACTTGCCCAATGATGAAATTATACTGATTGATGCCAATGGTGCGGGTGAAGGTGCGAGTGCTCGAAATTCTGGGTATTTGGTAGATAGCACGCTTAATGATGGGCATTTATCGGACAGTGGTTTATCCGCTTATAAGCAGAAATATGAGCTTAATAAACGCGGTGTCGATTTAGTCAAACAGATGGTTGATGACCATTCTATTGAATGTGGGTGGAATGAATGCGGCAAGTTTTATTCATCATCGACTTTTAATAACCGCGAAAAATTGCAAACATTTACAAAGCTGCTTGATGAGTTGGGAATTAACAATAAATTTTATGAACAAGATAAATTGTCGCAAGAGCTTGGGACTTCGTTTTATAAAATGGCAGTTAAGGTTTTTGGCGGGGCGATGTTGCAACCTGCGGCATTGGCTCGGGGGCTTGTTGACGCTTTACCGCAAAATGTTAAACTTTATGAAAATACGGCTGTTGTTAATATAGAACATGGTGATAAGCATATTGTTACTTGTAAAGGCGCGACTATAACTGCCGATAATTTAATTATTGCGGTTAATGGATATATGCCATCTTTAGGCATTAAAAAACATGCTGCTTTTCCGCTTTTATTGACCGCAAGCCTTACGCGCCCGCTGACTAAACCTGAACAATCGCAAATGAATAATACGAGCGAATGGGGGGTTATATCGGCTAACCATATGGGCGCAACACTTCGATATACTGCTGATAATCGATTGATGATTCGCAATACGGTTGAGGTTTCGGCTACTCTAAAACTATCTTCTGAAAAAATGCAAAGGAATATTGCGCAGCATCTTGCTGGTCTTAAAGTTAGATTTCCGTTTTTAGATAATGATATTATTCAACATTCTTGGGCAGGGATAACCTGTATTAGTGCCAATAATGCTAATGTTTTTGAAGAAATATATAATAAATGCTGGGTGATTGGCTGTTATAATGGCGGGGGGATTGGACTTGGTGTTTTGTTTGGGCAGGAAATTGCTTATACTGCGCTTAATAAAACCACCGAAAATATCCGTTTAATTTCTGCACGCCCTAAGCCCAGTTGGTTGCCACCTCAGCCGTTTTTAAACTGGGGTGTAAGGCTTAAGCTTGCTAATGACAGGCGTAAGGCTAAGAACGAAGTTTAGAAATATCCGCCTTTTTCAATTGGTTCCTCGACATCGTCGGGGTGGGGGAATATGTAATTATAAACTTCGACCAACTCTGTTTGTTCAATATTGGTTTCTTTTTCTAATTTTCTTAAGAATGAAATTTTCCTGACATATTTTTTTTGAACGGGGTGACCGAGAACCGTTCCTATAATTTGCAGCTTATCTAGCGGGATGAATGCGCCCATTTCTAGCAATAGATATTGTTTTTCAGTCATTTTAAGCTTTTTGCTGATGACTCTGGGTCCTAGACCCAAATTATCGCGCAAGCGCCAGATGTTTTTGCCTAATACTTTTTCATGCTCAAAGGGGGTGCGTTTTTGTTTTTTCATAGCGAACTCAATAATGTGGTGGTGGGGTATCGTTTTGCGGCAAATTAATGTCGTTACCAGTCTCGACTGCCGCTTGGAATTTAGCTTCCATTATTTGGATATAGTTTTTAAGGGCAGTAAGCTCTTTTTGTTGGCGGTATAGCTCGTCACTCAGTTCAGATATTTCTATCGTCTGATGGGCTTGGGCTTCTTGTAGTTTTATTATTTCTTTTTCCATGAATGTTGAATTACATTATATTTTAACTTTGTGCAAGCTGTACGATTATTATGCTTGACATTACAGCAAGTGGAAGCTTTATTCCTATTTAAGAAATTTAAAAGGATATATATTTATGAGCTCTTCTTGCTGTTCGTCAGAAAAAACAACACCAAAGCCAGAAAAAGCAACCTCCGAATCGTCTTGTTGTTCATCGAAAAAGGATGAATCTAAGGAATCATCTTGTTGTTCAACGAAAAAAGATGACGAAGCTGGTGCTGTATATGCAATTGACCCTGTTTGCGGGATGAAAGTCGATGTTAATAACCCTGACAAAAAGCGTTATACATATAAAGAAGTAAACTATCATTTTTGCAACCCAAAATGTTATGAAAAATTTGTTGCAAGGCCTGAATATTTTTTGACAGGTCAACATAAAATTGATGCTGAAAAAAGTGCTAAAAATGCGCCTAAAGGTACGCGCTATACTTGTAGTTGCCACCCTGAAGTTATTGAATATTCAGTTGGGGTTTGCCCAAAATGTGGAATGGCACTAGAGATTATGGACATGCCATCGGGCGAAGTTAACCCCGAGTTGACTGATTTTAAACGACGGTTATGGGTCGCCGCGCCACTTGCTTTCATCTTGCTTGTTATTGAAATGTCGCCACATTTGTTTGGGGTTAATTTATTGCCATTTATAAGCGGAGCACAACGCCAAGTTCTTGGCTTTATACTAGCAGTGCCTGTTATGTGGGCAGGGTATCCATTTTTTAAACGGGCGATTATTAGTTTTAAAACCATGAATTTGAATATGTTTTCGCTTATTGGCGTGGGCACATTTGCGGCTTTTGCCTATTCTGTTGTGGCTGCATTTTTTCCCGGAATATTCCCACCCTCGATGCTTAATGCTGCTAATGTTGTTCCTGTTTATTTTGAAACAGCCGCGGTTATTATTGCCTTGGTTCTTTTGGGGCAAATTATGGAAATAAGTGCTAAGGAAATGACTGGTAATGCCATTAAACAATTGCTTGACCTTACGCCTAGCACTGCCCATCTTGTAAATGCTGATGGTACGCAAAGTGATATTTCAGTTTCTGATGTAGAAAAAGGTGCTATTTTAAGGGTGCGGGCTGGTGAAAAAGTTCCGATTGATGGGGTCATTGTTGATGGTAAAAGTTATATTGACGAATCTATGATTACTGGCGAACCTGCTCAAGTGGCAAAAACTGTTGATGATAAGGTTATTGGCGGCACAATTAATGGTGCTGGTGGGTTTGATTTTAAGGCGACAAAAGTTGGTAATGATACTATTTTAGCGCAAATTATTAAAATGGTTGCTGATGCCCAACGTTCGCGTGCGCCTATTCAGTCGATTGTCGATAGGGTTGCCCGATATTTTGTGCCTATTATTTTCTTTATTGCCTTTCTTGCCTTTATTGCTTGGTCGGTTTTTGGCCCTGACCCTAGGCTTAGTTATGCCATTATTGCCACGGTGAGTGTGCTTATTATTGCTTGTCCTTGTGCATTGGGGCTTGCTACGCCAATGTCGATTATGGTGGCTATGGGTAAGGGCGCTAAAAATGGGGTGCTTGTTAAAAATGCCGAACAACTAGAAAAAATGGCTAAAGTTGACGTGGTGATTGTTGATAAAACAGGTACAATTACTGTTGGTAAGCCTGAAGTTAGTGAAATTATTAGCCTTGACGATGGTTATAATGACCGCGATATTCTTGCTCAAATTGCTTCGGCCGAACAGTTTAGTGACCATCCGCTTGCGCATTCTATATTGGATTATGCCAAAACGAATGATATTAAGCTGCTAAAAACTGAGAATTTCAAAGACATTGCTGGCTTTGGTATTGAGGCTAATATTTTAGACAAAAATATTCTCGTTGGTAATTTAAAGTTTATGGAAAAAAATAATATTGCCTTTGATAACTTGCCCAATAATGTTGATGAAAAACTTAACGCTGGGCATACGCCATTATATTTAAGTGTCGATGACAAAGCCGTCGCTTTGGTTTTTGTTGCTGATACAATTAAAGCTGACAGTAAGTTAGCAATTGAAAAGTTGCATGCTTTGGGCATAAGGGTTATTATGGCGACAGGAGATATTGAACAAAGTGCCAACCTTGTTGGTAAGCAAGTTAATATTGATGATATAAAAGCGGGCATGTTGCCTGCTGATAAAATTGCGCTGGTTAAACGATTGCAAGCTGAAGGCCATAGTGTTGCTATGGCGGGTGATGGTATTAATGACGCCCCTGCCCTTGCACAGGCTGATGTTGGTATTGCTATGGGCACTGGAGCTGGTGTGGCTATCGAAAGCGCTGGCATTACTTTGGTTGGTGGTAATTTAATGGGCGTTGTTCGGGCTAAAAATTTGAGTGTGGCAACGCTTAGAAACATTAAACAAAACCTGTTTTTTGCTTTTGTTTATAACAGTGCTGGCGTGCCTTTGGCGGCTGGTATTTTATACCCATTCATTGGTGTGTTGTTATCGCCTATGTTTGCGGCTGCAGCTATGAGCCTATCGTCGGTTTCGGTTATATTGAATGCTATTCGTTTGCGTAGAGCAAATTTGGGAGAATAAAGTGAACATTGGGAAAGCGGCAAAAATTACTGGGTTAAACGCTAAGACTATTCGTTATTATGAGGATATAGAACTTATAAACCCTGACCGTTTAAACAATGGCTATCGAGATTATAGCGACAAGCATGTTGATATACTGACCTTTTTAAAAATGGCGCGCAGTTTAAGTTTTTCTATTGAAAGCTGCCGCACTTTGCTTGGGCTTTATAATGATAAAGACCGTGAGAGTAGAGATGTTAAGCAATTGGTCGCAACCAAAATTGGTGTGTTGGATGAAATTATTGCAAATCGCAAAAAAATTAAAGCCTTCTGCAAGGGGAGAATTAGAGATTA
>CAZHCZ010000022.1:0-11099 GCA_964531635.1 uncultured Hyphomicrobiales bacterium
TGATGCTGTTGACGCGAAATTAATTGCTGCTTTGAGTAAAGATGCCCGTATTTCAATGAAAGAGTTGGCTAAACTCGTCAATATGTCGTCGCCCAGCGTAACAGAACGGGTAAGAAGGCTGACAGATGGCGGTGTTATTGATGCTTTTACAGTTGATGTTAATTTGAAAACGTTAGGTTATAGCCTACAAGCTATTGTGCGCGCTAGACCTTTACGAGGGCAATTGCACTTTGTTGAGAGAATTTTCGAAGACATGCCAGAATGTATCGAATGTGATAAGGTTACGGGTGAGGACTGTTTTATAGCCCGTATATGCTTGCGCTCAATAGATGTTCTTGAAGAGCTGCTAAACCCTTTGAAGGAGCGCGCCGAAACCAATACATCTATTATTCATGCAACACCCGTTCAAAGGCGCATTCCACCAGTTATAATATAAAATTTGTAGAATTTAGACTTGCCCCAACCATTGTTTGCGAGCAGGCAAAAAATCGAGTCTTGTCGCAAATAAATGGGTCTAGTCGCGCAGAACCAATCGGTTGCCTTTAAATTCAAAGCTTTTAATGCGGCTTAGAAATGTCATGCCGAGTAAGTTCACTGCCACTTGGTCAGTTTGGGCTATCGCCGCCTCGACATTACGCACGATAATATTGCCAACGCGCACCTCTTTTAATTTTACTCTGGCGAATTTAATTTTACCTGACGCCGTCTGTGCCGTATTATTATATACAAGCTTTTTAAGGTCAATGCCTACACGCCTTGCATCTTCACGCCCAATAAAAATAATGGTTGCACCTGTATCAACTAAAAAATCAATTTCCGAACCGTTAATCATCGCGCGGGCGCTAAAATGCCCGCTTCTATTTGCGGTTAAAGTAACGGTTGGGTTTTCGCCTATAGAGGTTGTTTGTACATTATCATCTTCTGAAACTACACTTTCATAAAAGGTTGTAATTTTAAGACGCATCTCAGGGTCTGCCCAAGCCATTGCCGCTATAAAAATAATGGCTGCTGCCAGTATAATATCTCTCATATCTTATGCCAAACCCAAAAAAAATGTCGTATTGCTTTAATATATATGATATGCGGGTATCAATGTAAACAGACTCACAAAAAAGGTCATTATGAGTTTTCTTCACGCTGCCAAACCCTATGAAGATTTGCGTAAATTGTTAGGCTCTATCGCTGCAATTAATACTTATAAAGACGAGAGAAATGTTATCTCGTGGTTGCAATCTATCAATAACGGGCATGACGATAAAATTATTAAAACCCACCGTTCATTAATTACATTATTCGCATCATCAAACGGTATTGCCGATGACGTTGCAAACAGCGATACAAAACAAAACATTAGAAAATTAATGGACGAAAGTGCTGCTGGTAACGCACGCATTAATAAAATGTGCGAAATTTACGGTCATGGCTTACGGATATTCGACCTAGCTTTAGACATGCCAACAAAAAAAGCCTATTTAGAACCAACTTTAGGCGAAAAACAATGTGCCGCAACCGTAGCATTTGGCATGGAAGCCATTGCTGGTGGTGCCGATATATTAGCCTTAGGCGCATTAGCCACAGCGGGTGATGTCGCCGCGGCTGCTATAGCCTTAGCCATCTGCCCCGAAGCGGCAGAGGTAATAGAGCATGAAATGGCAGATGATTTTGCCCTGATAAGCCGTATAGCAAATACTGTTGAGGTTGGTTCAAACCCATTAGAGGTTTTAGGCACAATCGGTAGCCGTGAAGTTGCTGCCATTATGGGTGCAATAATTTCCGCCCGAACCGCCCATGTTTCGGTGGTGTTGGACGATTTGCCCGCCACAGTTGCCGCGTTAATTCTGCACCAAGAAGATGCGCGTTTAACCACGCATTGTAGGATTGCAATTTGCCAAACAGAATTGGCAAATGTTTTAATGACAAAAATGAATATGCAAGCTATTTTGGCAACAGATGCCCCAAAGTTAAACGGTGCAAATTCTGCATTGGCAATGGGTATATTAAAAGCCAATGTCGCGGCGCAATAATTATTGGAAATATTATGAAACCTATCGTTCGTTTTGCCCCAAGCCCTACAGGCAACATCCACATTGGCAATTTACGCCCTGCATTAATGAACTGGCTCTACGCTCGCAAAATGGGTGGCACGTTTATTTTGCGGTTTGACGACACCGATAAAACCCGCTCAAAACAAGAATATATAGACAATATAACTCAAGACCTGAAATGGCTTGGCTTAACATGGGATAGGGTCGAACATCAATCTACGCGCACTCACCGTTATGAATTGCTTGCCGAAGAGTTGCGCGACAAGGGCTTGCTTTACGCCTGTTATGAAACATCTGAAGAATTAGATTTTAAACGCAAACGCCAAATGGCAAGAAGCCTACCCCCTGTTTATGACCGCGCGGCTCTAAAACTTAGCGATGAGCAAATAACCGAATTTAAAGCTCAGGGGCGTAAACCGCATTGGCGGTTTAAACTCTCCCAAAGCGTAGTCAATTGGCAAGATATGATAAGAGGCAACCAAAATATTGACACAGCAAGCCTGTCCGACCCTGTTTTAATTCGTGGTGACGGAATTTGCCTTTATACATTGGCAAGCGTTATTGATGATATAGATATGAAAATTACCCATATTTTACGCGGTGAAGACCATGTTGCCAATACAGGCGTTCAGCTCGAAATTTTTGATGCATTAGGGGCAGACCGCCCGACTTGCGGACATCATAATTTATTGGTTGGCAAACAAGGTGAAGCCCTATCAAAACGTTTAAACTCCTTATCTATCCGTGATTTGCGGGCTATGGAATTTGAGCCATTATCGGTAATCAGCCTATCGGCAACCATTGGCAGCTCCAACCCTGTAAAACCCTATGCCAGCATTGAAGATGTTTTTACTGACTTTGATTTAAGCAAACTATCCCGCGCTGCAGCACGGTTTGACCCTGATGAACTTAACTCTATCAACGCCAAATTGCTGCATGAAACCAATTTTTCAGACGTTAAAAATCGCCTAGAAAATATAGGCATAGAAGGTGATTTTGCTCAAAATCTATGGGTAGCCACCAAAGCCAATATTGCCAAATTTTCGGACATTAAAATTTGGTCAGAAATTGCCAAAGGCAACGCAACGCCCGTTATAGCGGCTGAAGATGCCGAATTTATCGCCGCCGCATTAGAATTATTACCAACAGGTGCATATGATGAAACCACATGGGGCAGCTGGACAAAGTCGATAAAAAATGTGACAGGACGCAAAGGTAAAAGCCTATTTATGCCGTTGCGTTTGGCATTAACAGGCTTGCCACATGGCGCAGAACTTAAAAGCTTCTTGCCCATCATTGGTGAAAAACAAGCAAGAATATATTTATCTTGACCTTTAACAAAATTGAATTATGGTGAAGCCATGAAAAATAACAGCATGAACATTATTTGTTGCATTATTACCAGCTAGTTTTTACTGGCTGGCTTTTCTTGATTTTCTTAAAATATCGAAATTTCCAGTCAACCTTGTTGAATATTATGGATGGAAAATGACGGAAATACAAATTTACAGCGCCAAACAGCAAGGCAAAACTGCCTTTAAACCTATAGATGCAAAAAACGTCCGTATGTATGTTTGCGGGCCGACCGTTTATGATTATGCACATATTGGCAATGCCCGCCCGGCCATTGTTTTTGACGTTATGTTTAGGCTTTTGCGTCATGTCTACGGCAAAAACCATGTTACCTATGTGCGAAATATTACCGATGTTGACGATAAAATTAACGCCCGCGCCAAACAAGAAAACCGCAGCATAGAGCAAGTGACCAAGCAAACCACTGCCCAATATCATGCCGATATTGATGCCTTAGGCGTTTTGCGCCCAACGGTTGAACCTTTTGCGACAGAGCATATTGCCGAAATGATAGAGATGATAGAGGCGTTAATAAGTAAAAACCATGCTTATGTCGCAGAAAACCATGTATTATTTTCAGTAAAGTCGATGAAAAATTATGGCGAATTTGCCAACCGTAACCTTGACGATATGCTTGCAGGTGCGCGGGTTGATGTTGCCAGTTATAAACGTGATGAGATGGATTTTGTTTTATGGAAGCCGTCAAATAATGATGAACCCGCATGGCAAAGCCCTTGGGGCAAAGGTCGCCCTGGGTGGCATATAGAATGCAGTGCGATGAGCAAAAAACACCTTGGTGAAACATTCGATATTCATGGTGGCGGGTTAGATTTAATTTTTCCTCATCACCAAAATGAGCTGGCGCAAAGCTGTTGTGCTAACAATACCGAATTTATGGCTAACTATTGGATGCATAATGAGTTTTTAAATGTTGAAGGCGAAAAAATGTCTAAAAGTGTGGGCAATTTTTTGACTATAAATGATGCTCGTAAACAGCACCCTGCCGAAGCTTTGCGGCTTATGATGTTAATCACCCATTACCGTAAAATTATAAATTGGAGTAAAAATTCTGCAGCCGAAGCCATAGCCATGCTTGGCAAGTGGCACGAAAAAATAGTCGACATTGGCACGGTTACAACCGATGATATAGCGCCTGAATTTATTAACGCCTTAGCTGATGATTTAAACACTCCTAAAGCTATATCTATTTTGCACAAGCTGCCCGCAAAGCAACTTAAAGCCTCTGCTCAATTTATCGGGTTGCTTAACGAAACGCAGATAAGTTTTAACCAATTTAAACCAGAAAGCACACAAATAGGTGAGGCTGAAATTGAACAATTAATTGCTGACCGAACCGTTGCAAAAGCCAATAAAAATTGGGCTTTGGCCGATAAAATTCGTGACAATTTGCTCGATAAATCTATAATTATAAAAGACCATGCTAATGGCACTGACTGGCAATATAGAAAATAATATTTATGACCGATAAAAAACAAAAATTATATATATTTGACACCACATTGCGCGACGGTGCGCAGACCGCTGGGGTGGACTTTGGCTATGAAGAAAAACGCGCCATTGCTTTTTATCTCGATAAATTAGGCGTAGATTATATAGAAGGCGGTTTTCCCGGAGCAAACCCAACGGATACAGAGTTTTTTAGCAAAGATTTGCCGTTAAAAAACAGCAAACTGGTTGCCTTTGGTATGACCAAGCGGGCAGGGCGCAGTGCCAGTAACGACCCAACTTTACAAGCGGTCATTCAATCTAACGCCAAGGTTACCTGCATGGTTGCCAAAGCGTGGGATTTTCATGTCGACATTGCCTTAAACATTACTCTCGATGAAAATTTAGAGAATATTGAAGCCTCGGTTAAAGCCTCGATTGCCGCAGGTAATGAGGCAATGATAGATTGCGAACATTTTTTCGATGGTTATAAAGCCAACCCTAAATTTGCAATATCCTGCATAAAAACCGCACTTGATGCAGGTGCAAGATGGGTGGTTTTATGCGATACCAATGGCGGCACTTTGCCCAATGAAATATTTAAAATTACAAGCAAAGTCACACAACAATTTGGTGGCGATAAAATTGGCATACATACGCATAATGACACAGAAAATGCTATAGCCAATTCACTTGCGGCTATTGATGCGGGTGTGCGCCAAGTTCAAGGCACATTAAACGGCTTGGGCGAGCGGTGTGGCAATGCCAACTTAACCAGCCTTATACCAACATTGCTCCTAAAAAGCCAATATAGCGATAAATATGAATTGTCTATCACTGCCGATAAACTGCCACTTTTACTAACAACATCGCGGCAGTTGGATGATATGCTCAACATACCGTCCGACAAACATGCGCCTTATGTTGGCGAAAATGCGTTTGCTACAAAGGCTGGTATCCATGCTTCGGCAATTGTTAAAAACCCATCGACTTACGAACATGTTGAGCCGTCACTTGTTGGCAATCAACGCAAATTATTAGTTTCTGACCAAGCTGGGAAATCTAACTTTTTAGCCGAATTCAAACGGATGAATTTAGACATTGATGCCAACCACCCTAAATTAAATATGTTAATCGAGGAGCTTAAACTGCGCGAATCCAAAGGCTATTCATACGAGTCGGCTAACGCATCATTTTATATTTTGGCAAAACAAATACTGGGCGAATTGCCTGAATATTTTAACGTCGAGAGTTTTAGGGTTATTGTCGAACGTCGGTTTAATGCGAAGGGAGAAATTGTTACCCAAAGCGAAGCCACGGTAAAAACCATTGTTGATGGCACACGTTATATGTCGGTCGGCGAAGGTAACGGCCCTGTTAATGCCCTAGACCATGCTTTGCGTAAAGACTTAGGTGTATATTCAAAACATATCAAAGATTTAGAATTGGTCGATTATAAAGTGCGCATTCTAAACGGTGGTACTGAAGCGACAACGCGAGTATTAATAGAAAGTCGCGACAATACAGGTGAGCGGTGGTTTACTATCGGCGTTTCGGAAAATATTATTGATGCGTCATTCATTGCATTGCTCGATTCTATAAAATATAAACTATTGAAAGAAAAAATATGACAGTAAAATACCCATACCGAGTTGAGCAGGCGGATGCTATGGCACAAATGACCAATGCACGTGTTTCGGTTTTACAAACTAAAATGGTTGGTAAATGTGTGCCAAGCGATTCTGAGCTTGAACAAATTTTTCAATCGGCTTTGGCTGTGCCCGACCATGGGCAAATTCACCCTGCGCGGTTTGTGGTTGTAACGGGCGATAAATTAGAAGATTATATTAAGTATCTGTATGCCGAAAAAATAGCAAATAACAAAAACTTTCCTATGTCACTCACCGAATTTACTAAAAACTTTGCAGGTGTAGGCATGTTTATTGTTATTTATGCAAAAATTACCGAAGGCAAAATTGAGGCTGATGAACAAGAATGGTCGGTCGCGGCCTCGGTACAAAATATGTTGAACCTATTTTATGCTTACGGTTTTGCCGCAAAGTGGAACAGTATTTCTAAGCATAGAGACGAAGGCATTAAAAAACATTTAGGCGTCGACACAAATTTGTTATCAATGGGCTACTTATTGATTGGTAAAAGTGCGGATACCGCAAAAATAAAAACAAGAAAAAACTATAGAGAACATTTTAGGATATTATAAAAAAATTATATATATCTTGTAATCATATGTTTATTTGATATATATAGACTGTAAATATAATTTTATAGGAAAAAATAAATATGATATTGTAAGGTCTATGTTAAATTTGTTAGATAAACATATAATTATCAGTAACTGGCAATAAAATGAACGTACGCACATTATGCTTGGCTATTTTACACTTTAATGAAGTGACAGGCTATGAAATAAAAAAACTTGCCGAAGACGGCAAGTTTAGCTATTTTATCGAAGCCAGTTTTGGCGCGATTTATCCTGCACTAACGCGTATGTCAAACGAAGGTTTGGTAACGTGGCGCAGTGAAGAGCAAGATGGCAAACCAAGCCGTAAAGTATATTCAATTACGCCGTTGGGGCGTTCTGAATTTATTAAATCATTATATGATGAGCCCAAAGCCGATAAGTTTAAATCTGAATTTTTGTTGATGATGTTATGTTCTAATACTCTTGATGCAAAATATGTAACAAAGCTAATTGATAAAAAGATTGGTGTGTTAGAAGCAGAAGTTGAAATAATGCATGACAGTTTTTTTAAAAACCCCAGCCAAGCTGAAGAGTTTGTTGTTAATTATGGTTTGCATATGAAAAAAGCCAGCTTGGATTATCTACGCAGCCATAGACATATTATTGAAAAACAAAATTTTACAAAACCATAATTATTCGCTTTAACGCAACGTTACTGTTACGGAGATATATATGAAAATCAGGTCATCGCTTATTGGTGCATTTTTATTCACGGGCTTAATTGCAGCTTTTATTGGTTCAGGTTATTTAGCCGACGAACAAAAAGAAGCGGATGCTGCGCAAAAAGTTAAGAGAGATTTGGCGATAAAAAATGCTGTTCCTATATTAAGTACGGTCGAAGTCACGAAGCTTATATCCAAACAACATATTGCGACCATTAGCATTCCCGCTCAATCTGAAACTCAAAACCGCGTAAGGTTGGCCGCTGAAACAGGTGGTATTGTGTTGGAAAAGGCGGCATCAAAAGGACAGCTTGTAAAAAAAGGCGATTTATTATGCCGCATAGAAATGGGAACAAGGCAATCGGAATTGGCTCAAGCACAAGCAAATTTAGTTCAAGCGGAAATAGATTATAAAGCGGCAGTTAAATTGGTCGGTTTAGGCTTTGCTGCAAAAACTTCGGAAACATTACGCAAGGCGGCACTCGACGGTGCTATAGCTGCTGTTAAACGTGCCGAAAAAGACATAGAACGGGTGGAAATAAAAGCTCCGTTTGATGGTGTTATTGAAAATATACCTGCAAAAGTTGGTAGTTTGTTAACCCCCGGAACAGAATGCGCGACAATTTCAGATGCTCGAACAATGTTAATAGTTGGTAATATTTCGGAACGCGATATAAACCGTATTAGCCTAGGTTTAAATGCAAAAATAGTGATGATTACGGGCGATATATTTACAGGTGAAATTAGCTATATAGCCGCCACGGCAAACTCACAAACCAGAACGTTCAGAGTGGATGTAACGGTGGAAAATTCAGATTTTATAATTCGCGATGGCATGACAAGCCAGATTAGCATCGAGCTAGAAAAAATGAATGCGCAATTTATTAAAAAATCGCTTTTAACGCTTAATGATGATGGCATTATTGGCGTGCGGGTGGTCGATGACAACGATATTGTGAGATTTTACAAGGTTGAAATTTTATCCGACAAAAAAAATGGTGTTTGGGTTTATGGTTTAGATGATGAAATAAATATTATTTCAATTGGGCATGAATATGTAACTGACGGAGAAAAAGTTGTTATCAGTGCCAGTTTAAGTGGAGCAAAATAATGAATAATATTTTGCAACTTATATTAAATCGCCCACGCACAATTTTAACTATGATGGTGGTTTTGGTTTTTGCGGGTTATTTTTCTTATATGGCTTTGCCTAAAGAAGGCGACCCCGATATTCCTATTCCAATTTTTCTTGTCTCATTGCCGTTTCAAGGCATTTCGCCAGAAGATGCCGATAAGCTTTTGATTAAGCCCATGGAAAATGAATTGCGTTCTATCGAGGGGCTGAAAACCATAAGCTCGACGGCTTTGCAGGGCTTTGCGTCGATTGTTTTAGAGTTTGATGTTAATTTCAATAAAGAAAAAGCCAGCATTAAAGTAAGAGAAGGCGTTGATAACGCTAAAACAAAGCTTCCCGATGGTGCAAATGAGCCTATTGTTTCGGAATTTAATACCGCACTAACACCCGTTATAAATGTTACCATTTCAGGCAAAGTGCCAGAACGCACTTTAAAAAAATATGTCGATTTATTACAAAATAAACTAGAAACTATAGACACAGTGCTAGAAGCCAATACACAAGGCATACGCGAAGAAGTGCTCGAAGTTACGATAGACACATTGCGTTTAGAGAGCTTTCAAATTACGACCGACCAATTAATTGGTGCGATGCAACGTAATAATAAGTTGGTTTCAGCAGGCGCATTACAGGCAGATTCTGGAAACTTCTCAATTAAATTACCCGGCCTATTTAAAAACCGAGAAGATGTTTTAAACCTACCGATTAAGTCCGATGGTGATGTGGTGGTGACATTAAAAGACGTTGCATCGGTTAAACGTACATTTAAAGATGCCACAGGCTATGCACGGGTTAATGGCAAACCCGCCGCTTCAATTTCAGTGGTAAAAAGGTTAGGCACGAACTTAATTGCAACCAATGACAAGGTGCGTGAAGTGGTTACCGAACTTACTAAAGACTGGCCGAAAGACATTGAAGTTGGCTATGTTTTAGACAGCAGCGTGTTTATTTATGAGGTTATGAATTCACTAGAAAGTGCAATTATTACGGCTATTATATTGGTGATGATTGTGGTTATGGCGGTTATGTCTATCCGCTCATCTATTTTAGTTGGTATTTCAATCCCTGCATCATTTTTAATGGGGTTTGTGGTCATTACTTTATTGGATATGACCCTTAATATGATGGTTATGTTTGGCTTGGTGCTAACGGTTGGTATTTTGGTTGATGGGGCAATTGTAATTGTCGAATTTGCCGATAGAAAAATGACCGAAGGCCTGAAAAAGAAAGAGGCCTATATTCTTTCTGCGCAACGTATGTTTTGGCCAATTTTTTCATCGACCGCCACAACATTGGCAGCATTTTTACCAATGCTTTTATGGCCCGGTGTTGTTGGTAAGTTTATGAGCTTTCTGCCGATTACAGTTATTATTGTACTAAGCGTGGCACTTGTTACGGCTATGATATTTATGCCATCAATGGGTACAATATTTGGCAAACCATCGTCCGATGACGACCCAGAACAAGCCAAAATGCTTTCTAGTGGCAGCACCGTTGAATATAGCAAAATAAAAGGTTTGCCTGGGCTATATTTGCGGTTTTTAAATGGTATAATTCGTCATCCGGCTAAAGTTGTTATGACGGCTATTTTGGTTATGTGGGTTATTGTCCTTGGTTTTACATATAACAATTCAGGAGTTGAGTTTTTTGTCGAAACTGAGCCCAATATGGCAACAATTTATATCAGCGCACGTGGCAATTTAAGCCCATTAGAGAAATTAGAAATTGCTAAAAGAGTTGAAAATATTACAATAGGTATTAAAGGCATTAAATCGACATTTATGAGTGTAAACGGTGGTGGTTTGCAGTCTACCGCGGCACAAACTCCAGGACCTGCCGACGAAATTGCAAACATTACAGTTGAGTTGCTTGAGTTTAGCAAACGCCGAAAAGGTAAAATAATATTACAAGAAATTGTAGACAAAACAAAAAACTTCCCAGGTATTTTAATAGAAGTGCGGGCAGCCGAACAAGGACCGCCAACAGGCAAAGCCGTTGCAATAGAGATTTTGGGTGATGATTATGAAGCCGTTAGAAATGCCACAAAAATTTTACGCGAATATGCAAACACAGTTTCAGGTTTAAAAGACATTGAGGACACTCGTCCTCTGCCCGGCATTGAGTGGGTGCTTGATGTCGATAGAGTAAAAGCCAGCCGCTTTGGTACTGATGTTTTGGCAGTTGGCAACATGGTG
>CAZHCZ010000022.1:11113-22223 GCA_964531635.1 uncultured Hyphomicrobiales bacterium
GTTACCAATGGCGTTACAATTGGCACTTATCGCCCCAGTGATGCCGATGAGGAACTCGACATTATATTACGTTTCCCTGAAAATGAGCGCAGTTTAGACCGCCTAGATTTATTACAAGTTCAAACGCCAAATGGCACTGTGCCTGTCCGCAATTTTTTAACTCGCATTCCAAAACCCGTTGTTTCTGCAATTAACCGTAAAGATGGTCAAATTATAATGAAACTACAATCGCAAGTTTTAGATGGTGTTTCGGCAGATGGAAAAGTGCAGGAAATTAGCCAATGGATAGATGAGCAAAGTTGGGAAGAGGGCGTAACCCTTCGGTTTGGTGGTGCTGATGAAGAACAAGCTGATGCACAGGCATTTTTAAGCGGTGCTATGCTTGCCTCACTATTTATAATGTTTATTATTCTGCTCACCCAATTTAACAGTTTTTATCAAACTATAATTACTCTTTCGACCGTGGTTATGAGCGTTTTTGGGGTGCTATTGGGCATATGGCTAACGGGGCAGACATTCTCAATTATTATGACTGGCACAGGGGTTATTGCTTTGGCGGGTATTGTGGTTAATAACTCTATTGTGCTTATAGACACCTATAACCATATGCTATTAGCAGGCGGCGATAAAATTGATGCGGCCTTGCGTGCAGCGGCTCAACGTTTGCGCCCAGTATTATTAACCACCAGCACGACTATAGCGGGCTTATTGCCAATGGCGTTGCAAATTAACATCAACTTTGCTGAACGACAAATTAATTTTGGTGGCATAACTTCGGTTTGGTGGGTGCAATTGTCAACTGCAATTATATTTGGTTTGGCATTTTCGACCATTCTCACATTAATTTTAACACCAACTTTATTGGCAATGCCAACCGTTTACAAAAACTGGTATGCACAGAGTTGGATAAAGTCGGCAATGATAGACCGCTTAAGGCGTCAACAATCATAATTCATCGTCGGTATCTATGGTGATTATGTCGTCATCGTCGATAATGGACAGGTTGTTTTGCTTCATCTTTTGGTAATAAAAATATGAGCTGACAGGAATGAATAACAAATAAACAATTGATGACAATATAAGCGCGTGCCAAATATAATTAATCATAAGCGCGCCTATTGCAAAAAGCAAAATAAGCAATGGCAATATAAACATACGCGGAATTCGAATTTTAGCGGCCTTGCCAGAAAATGTTGGAATGCGGCTTACGAGCAGTAAAGCAATAACCAACATATAAAGCCATAAAAGTGCAGGCAAGTCCGAAAATAAGCTAATACCAATATTACCCATATATATTGGTAACATAACCAATAAAGCTCCAAATGGTGCGTTTACACCGTAGAAGTAATTTTTTGTCCATTTTGGCTCGTCTGTATTATCGAGTTCAATATTAAACCGCACAAGGCGCAAGGTCATAGCAATAACAAATGTTAAAACAATAACCCAACCAATTGTACCTAGGTCTTTAAGCGCATAAAAATAGAGCATTAAAGCAGGCACAATACCAAAATTACCCGCATCGGCAAAACTATCCAATTCGGCACCAAATTGTGATGTGCCTTTTATTAAACGGGCAATTCTTCCATCCAAACCATCTAAAATAGCGGCTAAAAGCACCATAAAAACCGCCATTTCAAACCGGCCTTCAAACGCATAACGCAGGCCTGTTAAGCCTGCGCAAATAGATGCAATGGTAATTAAATTCGGTATCAATTGGCGAATTGATATCGTTTTAAATTTTTTAAATATTACCCTTTTCTCAGGTGTATCTTTTTTATCATCTTGCATTTTTTACCAATGTTTAAATAAGTTGGCTGTCTAAATCTGTTTGTTCACCTTCAAGGTCAAACAAAACAGTTTCACCAGCAATGGCTGTTTGCCCAAGTGCAACCTTGGCTTTATATTTTGTTGGCACATAAACATCGAGCCTGCTACCAAACCGAATAAGCCCAAACCGATGACCTTTTTCATAAACATCACCCACTCGTGCTTCACATAAAATACGGCGAGCAACAAGCCCTGCGATTTGTACAACACCAATTTGCAGACCATCTTTGCTTTCGAGCTTAATGGCTTGGCGTTCATTTTCTTCACTGGCTTTATCCAAATCGGCATTTAAAAATTTACCTGGAACATATGTCGTGTGCATGACTTGTCCAGCAATTGGCATACGGTTTACATGTACATTAAACACATTCATAAACACGGTTACGCGCAACATTTCTTCATCACCAAGGTCAAGTTCTTTTGGAGGGATAACAGTTGTAATTAAATTCACAACACCATCGGCAGGGCTAACTACTAAATTATCACCTGTTGGTACAACCCGTTCAGGGTCACGGAAAAAATAGGCACACCAAAGGGTTAAAATAACCCCAATCCAGCCAAGTGGTTCCCAAATAATAAACAATATAAGTGCAATCACTGCAAAAATTGCAATAAATTTATGCCCTTCACGGTGTATAGGCACTAAAACTGATTTTATAGAGTCGATCAAGACAATCTCCTTAAGAGTGTTGGTTCATAAGTTTGTTATATAGTAAGTTAGACGATAATTTAAAGCTTTTTATAAGTGTAATGCGATTTATTCAACTTTAATATCATCAGGCAATATGAAAACTTGACCGGGATAGATTAAATCGGGGTTGAGAATTTGGCTTTGATTGGCCTTAAATATAGTGGTATATAGCTCACCCTTACCATATATTTTTTGTGATATATTCCATAAACTATCGCCCCAAACAATTACCGCACGACCAGTTTTGGGTTTTTGTACAGTATTATTATCATCGCCAGCATTAGGTGTGGCATCTTCGGCTGGAGTGTTTGTATCTCCCGCATCGGACGGCTCTTTTGTTAATGATGCAGTTTCGAGCACAGGTTGGCTTAGTTTAGGCATGGTAATGTTGGTCACTCTGCGCGCAATAACTTTGCCATCATCATCCACTTGGTCAAAGCGCATTTCATTTGCTCCAGGTTGCATAATGTAACCATCATTTAGCGCCCAGCGCCCATCGGCGTTAGATTTTGCTTCTCCAACAAATTCATCATTAACATAAACACGGACTATTTCATTGGGTTTAGCATCGCCCGAAAATATAATTTCGCCTTTGTCGTTATAATCAAGGCTGTTAAAAGTCATTTCATTATTTTTTGCCCCAACACCTGCGCCCTGCAATATTTTCGATGGCTTACCCTTTTCAGTTAAGACAACCAGAGGCGCGTCTAAATTTGTGACAGGCTTAGTATCGGTAATATTTTCTTGAGTATTGGCTATTTCATCTGTTTTGGCTTTTATTGCATCACTTGCTGTTTCTGTTGCAGCAGTGACAATATCGGTTGTTTTATCTTCTGTGGTTTCAATAACATCAACCACAGTTTCAATAGCATCGGCTACGGTCGCCGCTACAGCATCGGTTGTTTTATCAGCCATTGTAACGGCAACTTCGGTCGTTTCATTTGCAACTTCTTTAGCGTTATCCGCCACTGTATTTGCTGTATCAGTTGTTTTATCGACAATAACTTTAATTACACTGTCAACTCCTGTAGTAACATTTGCGGCATTAGCAACACTGTCTTTAACATCAGCATTATCGGTTTTTGCAGGCTCATCATTGCGTAGCGCAATGGTTAGGCTGGCTTTAGATTCAATAGGGGTGCCATTAGGTAAAAAACCAACCAATGATAAGCTTGCCGTAGCTGCTGTTATGGGTTTATCAACAATAATGACCCATTCGCCATTTCCATTAGAAACAGTTTCGCCAATATTTTCACCATCGTTAAGCAAAATAATTTTAGACTTTGGCGCGCCTCGCCCCGCAACCAATGTCGAGCCATCTGGCTCAACGCGAGCAATATCAAATGTAGGAATAAACTCTACATTCGGGTCAACAGCCACCACTGGAATTTCAGCTTCGGCAGGAGTTGTTTCTACAGCTGTTTCATTGTTAACCGTAACATTCTCAACAGTGTTATTTTCCGATACTGTATCATCGACAAGAACTGTTTCACAATTATTTACCCAAGAAATATCGACAGGAGAATATTGACACGCTAAGTCAGATTTTACTGCAACAACAACAATAGCAATGGTAGCAGTAGCAACTGCCAGAATAGTCTTTTTCATTATTTGCCCAATTTTCTTCAAATATAATCATAGGTTATTACCTCTAATTACCATTATTGGTGTGATTCTGTCAAAGTAAAACTATTTGTCTATAATAACCCTCTAATTTAGCTTAGCACCGCAGCTTTATCTTGCTTAATGCTGCTCCAGCTATAAATTATTAGCCCTGTCCAAATTAGCCCAAATACAATGGCATCAATTTGGGTAAACTCTTCGCCATAATAAAGCCCAATTACAAATTGCATAGTAGGGGCTATATATTGTAGCAAGCCAACAGTCGACAGCTTAATTCTTCGCGCCCCTGCCGAAAATAGCAATAAAGGAATAGCGGTTACAGCTCCAGCGGCAATAAGCAATAAATCAACGTTTAAACTTATTGTTCCAAAGCTTAAACCATATTGAATATGCCAATAATATAAAAACCCAAGAACAGGCAATAGCATTATAAACAATTCAATAAACAAACCTTCGGCAGCACCAATATTTACAGTTTTGCGAATATAGGCATACATAGCAAAACTAAACGCTAGTGAAAGCGCAATCCACGGAAAGCTGCCTGCGAGTATCAGCCGAATTAAAATAGCAATTGCTGCCAAGGATATGGCAATAATTTGGGCTTTGGTTAGCCGTTCATTTAATATTAGAACCCCAAGTAAAACTATCAATAATGGGTTGATAAAATACCCAAGTGCGCTTTCTATAATATAGCCATTTAAAATAGCCCAAATAAATAAAGACCAATTTCCCAATATTAAAATAGATGAAAATGTGAGTGCAATCATAATTTTGCGGCTTTTAAACGCATTAAATATTACTCTCCATTTTCGCGTGAATGTAATAATAATAGCCAATAAAACCAAAGACCATAGGCTACGATGGGCAATCATTTCAAATGGTGGAACACCGTCAAGTTGTTTAAAAAACAACACCGCCAGCCCCCATAAAAAGAAAGCAGAAATAGCGTAAATTAACCCAAGTCTATAGTCTTTATTATTGTTCATATTGTCTCCTAATTATTTTGGAGATTATACATTGTTTCAAGAATGTAAATACAAAAAACAAACCCATTAAAAAATTTGATGGGTTACTTTGTGCCAAATATCCTATCGCCCGCATCGCCCAATCCGGGAATAATATAGCTTTTCTCATTAAGCCGTTCATCGACAGATGCTGTAAATATTTTAACATCGGGGTGGGCTTCTCTTAACGCAATAAGCCCTTCAGGTGCGGCCAATAAACATAAAAATACAATATCTTTTGCGCCATGTTTTTTAATTTGCTGCAAAGCCGAAATAGCCGAATTGCCCGTTGCCAACATAGGGTCGACTACCAAACAAAACCGCTCATCAAGGTGGCTTGGGGCTTTGAAATAATACTCCACAGCTTCGAGGCTATTATGGTCACGGTAAAGCCCCACATGCCCAACGCGTGCCGATGGAATTAAATCATGTAACCCTTGTGCCAAACCTTCGCCTGCACGCAATATAGAAAATATGCACAATTTCCGACCCGCCAGCTGTGGCGCTTTGGTCTTTGCAACAGGGGTTTCAATATCAATAAACTCAATTGGCAAATGCCGAGTGACTTCGTAACCCAACAACAAGCTAATTTCGCGTATTAACGCCCGAAACACCACCGAAGGCGTATCTTTTTTACGCATAATTGTAAGTTTGTGTTGAATAAGTGGGTGACTAATAACCCAAACCCCATCAATTTCATGTTTAATTGCCGACATAAATTTTCCTCCTATTATATTTATCTTATTTTGGCATAAATTTAAGCACACGTCTTTGCTTATTTAGATATATGGGCAGAAAAATAATAAGGTGTATATTGAAAAACTTGAAACAAAAATCATCCTTGTTAAAAATTGTGTTTGATGGCATAAAGCCGTTAGTGTACCAATTTTAACGCAAACTTTGATGTCAGGTTAATAAATGTCCTCAATCACATCTATCACCATAAAAAAACCCGATGATTGGCACGTGCATTTGCGCGATGGCGATATGTTAAAACGTGTACTGCCCTATACCTCAAAAGATTTTGCACGGGCGATTATTATGCCCAACCTTGTTCCTCCAGTTTGCACCACAAAAGATGCTGAAAATTATAAAAACCGTATTGTAAACGCCACTCCAAAAGCCGATAATTTCACCCCATTAATGACGGTATATTTAACCGAAACCACCAATGCCGATGATTTAGAACAGGGCTATAAAGCGGGTATTATTCAAGCCGTAAAACTCTACCCTGCGGGTGCAACTACCAATAGCGATAAAGGCGTTAAAGATTTTACCAAGGTTTATAATGTGTTTGAACGCATGGCGCAAATAGGTATGCCGCTTTTAGTTCATGGCGAGGTTGTCGATGATGATATTGATATTTTCGACCGAGAGGCCGTGTTTATAGATAAAATATTAGAGCCAATAATTGCAAAATTCCCGACATTAAAAATAGTAATGGAACATATTACCACCAAAGATGCGGTTGATTTTGTTCTCTCTAAACCAAAAAACCTAGCTGCCACCATTACCACTCACCATTTAATGGTAAACCGCAATGCAATGTTGGTCGGTGGCATAAAGCCGCACTATTATTGCTTGCCAATTTTAAAACGCGAAACCCACAGGCAAGCCTTACGCAAAGCCGCAACAAGTGGCGATAAGCGATTTTTTTTAGGCACAGATTCAGCCCCTCATTTAGACAATGCCAAGCTTTCAGCTTGCGGCTGTGCAGGCGTATTTAACGCTCCAAACGCCATAATTTGCGTTGCCGCCGTGTTTGATGAAGAAGACGCATTGAATAAATTAGAAGGTTTTCTTTCTATAAATGGAGCAAACTATTACGGACTGGCTGTCAACACGTCAGAAATTACGCTCTATAAAACCGATGAGCCTCAAATTGTAACAACGCCTCATAAAGACCTAACAGTTTTTGACCCACAAACTCCATTATATTGGCGCATAAAATAAGGAATATAAATGTCTGAAATAGATAAGAAGAAACTGGCAAAAGAAATAGGCGAAACCTGTTGGATAACGGGTGAATTTAAACTGCGCTCTGGTCAAACATCGAGTGATTATTTCGACAAGTACCGTTTTGAGGCTTTGCCACATCTGCTTGTGCCAATCGCCAGTTTAATGGCCGTAAAAATAGCCAATAAAAATGAAAATTTTTTCGCCCTAGCGGGTTTAGAATTAGGCGGTGTTCCACTCGCCACTGCAATTGGTATTCAAAACGGTATGCCTAGCCTTTTTGTGCGCAAACAAGCCAAAAAATACGGCACTTGCCAATTTGCCGAGGGGTTAGATTTTAAAGGTAAAAAACTTATTATAATCGAAGATGTTGTGACCACAGGCGGGCAAATTATCGAAAGCACAAAAATGTTGCGCGAAGCAGGGGCGATAGTCGAACATGTAGTTTGCGTATTGTTACGCGATAAAGCAGGTATAGAAAAACTAGCCGCTGAGGGGCTAACATTAGATTATATATTCTCTCGGGAGGATTTTTAAGATGAGCGCACAAAACTTAAAACAACAAGCGGCTGAGGCCGCCTTAGATTATGTAAAACCGGGCATGAAATTGGGCTTAGGCACAGGCAGTACCGCTAACTTTTTCATCAAGGCTTTGGGCAAAAAAGTCGCTAATGGCTTAGATGTTATCTGCGTTCCAACCTCTATAGCCTCGCAAGATTTGGCTAAAAGCTTAAACATTCCGCTAACCACATTAGATGAAACTCCAGAGTTAGATTTGGTTGTCGATGGCGCCGATGAACTTGATGCTGAACTGAACTTAATAAAAGGTGGCGGTGGTGCATTATTACGCGAAAAAATTGTCGCCGCAGCTTCAAAGCAAATGATAATTATAGCCGATGACAGCAAATTGGTCGATAACCTAGGCGCGTTTCCGCTGCCTGTCGAAGTTGTCCCCTTTGGTGCAGGCGCAACGGTTCAACTGATGAAAAACGCAATAAACTCAAGCGGTACATCAGGCGAAATCCGTTTGCGCAACAACGCAGATGGCACAGTTTTTATTACCGATGGCGGGCATTATATTTACGATTGCGCTCTAGCCAAAATCACCAACCCCAAACAATTGGCAGAAAGCCTAAACATTATACCAGGGGTGGTTGAACATGGTTTATTTATAGGCTTGTCTAACGTTGCAATCCTCGCGAGCAATAATGGCATTAAAAAAATAGTACTTTAAACCATCAAATAAATTCATTTGTTAATTGGCTTGCTTTTAATATAGTGCACTTATTAATTAATAGGTGAACTATGACAATTTACGAACTAGCGGCATTAAGTGCGGCAACATTGTGGGCGTTTGGTGGAATGATTGCCTCTAAGCCATCGCGCGAATTAGGAGCTATTTCTTTTGTACAAATTCGCATGGTTTTTGTTACTGCCATGTTGGCATTTTATGCGTATATTTTAGGCACTTGGGAAAGCATACAAGTCGCACATTTAGAACCGCTTATATTATCGGGCTTTATTGGTATTTTTTTAGGCGATACCGCATTGTTTTTAACTCTAAACCGTATGGGGCCAAGGCGTACGGCTATTATGTTTGCATTATCGGCACCGATAGCCGCTTTATTGAGTTGGATTTTTTTAGATGAAAACCTATCCTTTATAAAGGTATTGGGTATTTGTGTAATTATGGTCGGTGTAGTTTTGGCGGTAATATTTGGCAAACGTAAAGACCAACGCCATCAATGGGAAAATGTTAAAGGCCCAATGTGGGTTGGCATTACATTTGGTGTTTTTGCCGCAGTTGCTCAGGCTATTAGCATTATTTTGATGCGCCCAGTTATGGAAAGTGGGGCTGACCCTGTTGCTGCCTCAGTTGTGCGAGTGGGCATAGCTGCTATGGCGTTAAGCATATTAATATTGCTACCATTTAAGGCGGTTAAACGCGTAAACCCTATTACTCCTAAATTACTGGCGCTTACAATATTATCGGGAATTATTGGCATGGGTATTGGAATGACTTTGTTTCTATTTGCCTTAGAGGGCGGAGAAGTTGGGGTTATTTCAACCCTTGCGGCGACATCACCCGCAATAATGCTGCCAATATTATGGATAAAGACCAAAGAAGTGCCTGCTTTTGGCGCGTGGATAGGCGCAGGTTTAGTGACGGTTGGGAGCGGGCTTTTGTTTGTTTAAACGAAAAGTCCAAATTCTATAATTGCGCCATATTCATATTTTCAATGATAACAATATAATCATATATAGTATCCTCGTAACAGATAATGGCATTAAAAAATTGAACATTAATCCATCAAATAAATTTGCTTGTTAATTGGTTAGCCTTTAATATAGTTCACTTATAATTAATAGGTGAACTATGACAATTTACGAACTAGCGGCATTAGGTGCGGCAACATTATGGGCATTTGGCGGCATGCTATCAGCTACCCCTTCACGCGAGTTGGGGGCTATTGCCTACGTGCAACTCCGTATGGTTATTGTTGGCGTTATGTTGGCACTGTATGTGTTGATTGCGGGCACTTGGACTAGCGTACAAGCCGCGTATTTACAGCCGCTTATCTTATCGGGTTTTATTGGCATATTCTTAGGCGATGTCCTGTTTTTTTCGACCCTTAACCGTATGGGTCCAAGGCGGACAGTTGTTTTATACTCATTGGCGGCTCCTATCTCAGTTTTGTTAGGTTGGGTGTTTTTAGGTGAAGTGTTAACAGGGTTACAAATATTAGGCGTATCTATCATTGTGGCTGGGGTTGTTTTGGCGGTAATTTTTGGCAAACGTAAAGACCAGCAACATCAATGGGAAGCCATTAAAGGCCCTATATGGATAGGTATTGGCTTTGGTGTTACTGCGGCACTTATGCAATCTATCGGGGTGATTATAGCCAGACCCGTTATGGCGGCAGGGGTCGACCCTGTTGCGGCATCAGCAGTGCGTGTGGGTGTTGCCGCAATCTTTTTGAGCATGCTTGTATTGTTACCACTTAAAGTAGTAAAACGGAAAAACCCATTAACCCCTAAATTATTAGGTTTAACGGTTTTAGCGGGTGTCAACGGAATGGGCATAGGCATGACACTGCTCTTATTTGCTTTAATAGGCGGCGAAGCGGGCATTGTTTCCACCATTGTCGCCACATCACCCGTTATATTATTGCCAATGTTATGGATAAAGACCAAAGAAGTCCCAGCACTAGGCGCATGGATAGGCGCAGGATTGGTGGTTATCGGTAGCGGGTTTTTGTTTATATAAAGTATAAAATGCTTCGTGATTTTTTTTCGTTCGGCTTCGCCTCTCTGTTAGCCCCTGCAGGCGACCACGTTCTACACTTCGCGGTCGGGCGCTTGCCCTCCTTCGTAAAAAATGTATTTTTACTCACCCTTTTTCCCGCGACAGGGTGTGGGGCTCTCCCTTTTATACAAACAAAAAATCATGTGGTGCTAATTGTGCCGTGGTCATATTCTCAATAGTTACGGTATAATCCAACAACCCGTGCATAAATATCACAACATCATTACCATCTTGCACCATATTGTTGCTAACATCGGTAAAACTATTTATAAAATCTAAATCTGAGAAATCTATAAAATCATCGACTAAGTTAAAATCAGTAATTATGTCATTGCTAAGTGCGCCGCTAATATCTGCAGTGGAAAACTTAAAGATATCAACCCCTGCACCACCCGTTAATTTGTCGCTTCCGCGCCCGCCTTCTAAAACATCTTCACCTGCGCCACCAATTAATTCATCGTTACCATCGCCACCAATTAGCCTGTCATCGCCATTATTGCCTTCTAAAATATCATTGCCACTAGAGCCCGATAAAAAGTCATTTAAATTGCCGCCCGATAATATATTATCAAGCGCATTGCCATAAATAATATTAGTAGCATTTAGCCCGCCATCGACATTTTCAATGGATATTAATTTATCTTCAAAACCACCATTTATATGAACATCGCCAGTAATAAGGCTAATATTTAAAACACCAAA
>CAZHCZ010000023.1:0-22036 GCA_964531635.1 uncultured Hyphomicrobiales bacterium
GCGAGTTTTAAATAATCATCTACTGGCAACGCGTCGGCTCTTAGGGTTGGGTCTATGTTCAGTTTGGTTAGGAAATCTGTTGGGTTTTTTATTATGGGTTTTAAAGAAGCACGTAGCATCTTTCGGCGTTGGTTAAAGGCGGCTAAGGTTATGGTGCTTAGGGCTTTTAGGCTTGGGGCATTGGCTTCTAGGGGCTTGGGAATTAAATGCACTATAGCGCTGGTAACTTTTGGTGGGGGGGTAAAATTGGCTTTATCGACATTAAATGCTATTTGGCAATCACACCGCCATTGGCTTATTACGCTTAATCGACCGTAAGCTTTAGAGTTTGGTTGGGCGGTAATGCGTTGTGCTACTTCTTTTTGAAACATTAAAGTTAGGCTTTCGAACCAGCTTGTCCACGGGTCATGCTCTAGCCAATTTGTTAAGAGTTTTGTAGCGACATTATAAGGTAAATTGGCAATAATTTTTGTTCGACCTGTTATGTGAGGTTCTATGTTTATTTTTAAAGCATCGCCTAGAATTACCTGTAATTTATTATTATGGTGTTCGGCTATTTCATTTAGAGCGGGCAGTGTGCGGCTATCCATTTCTATGGCTATAACTTTTTTTGCGCCCTCTGATAGCAATGCACGGGTTAAGCCACCAGGGCCGGGGCCTATTTCGACCACTGTTACACCGTCCAAACTGCCTGCAACACGGGCGATTTTTGCGGTTAGGTTTAAATCGCATAAGAAATTTTGCCCTAACGATTTTTTTGCTGCCAAATCGTGAGTTTTAATAACATCACGTAAGGGCGGTAGACCATCTATTGCCAGTTTATTTTCCATTTGTTACCATTAGGTTATTCGCCATTTTATGGGCGAGTTTTAAAGCGGCTATTAGACTATGAGGACGGCTTAAATTTTTACCTGCAATATCAAATGCCGTGCCATGGTCGGGCGAAGTGCGAATAAATGGCAAGCCTAGAGTAACATTTACGCCTTTATCAAAATCTAGCGTTTTAATGGGAATTAAAGCTTGGTCGTGATACATGCCAAATGCTACGTCATATTGCGCACGGGCAGCAGAATGAAACATGGTATCAGCAGGCGTTGGGCCTGTTACATTATAGCCGTCGGCTTTTAACTTATTTATTGCGGGCTTTATTATATTTATATCCTCATTACCCATTGCACCGCCCTCACCCGCGTGGGGGTTTAACCCCGTTAAGGCCAGTCTAGGGTTTTGGATATTGAAGTATTTTTTAAGGTCATTAGCAACTATTTTTACAGTGTTATATATAAGGTCAGAGGTAAGAGCTTTGCTCACTTGCATCAGTGGAATATGAATTGTAATAGGCACAACCTTAAGCTGGCTACAGGCAAGCATCATTACCGATTTGTAATTTTGCCCTGATGAGTCTTTATTGGCAAGATGCTCTAAAAATTCGGTATGCCCAGGATATTTAAACCCTGCTTCATAGAGAATGTTTTTGGCGATAGGGTTCGTAACCAAGGCACGGCATTGACCTGATTTTGTAAGTTTTACTGCAGTTTCAATTGAACTTATTATGCGTGCCGCATGTACCGAACTGGGCTGCCCTAAAACAACAGCTTCACTTAAAGGCTGATGTATTACAGGCAAAAAACTATCAAATACTTCAGGTGCTTGTTGGGCAGATTTAACAATTTGAATTTTACTGTTTAACTGTAATTTATCGGCTATATTTTGCAAATGGTTGGCATCGCCAATATACACAAATGGCGCTATGCCTTTATGCAGCTTTTGTTGCCAGACTTTAAGCGTTAGCTCGCCACTAATTGATGCGGGATCACCGCAGGTTAAGGCGAGTGGCAAGAGGCTTTGCTTGTGCATTTATTTATATTTTACATTGGCTTGTTGGCGCAATTCTTTTAAATATTCTTTTGCCAATTTGCTAAATTTACTTTGGGTCAACTTATTTTGAATAGAGGCACGAGTTTTGGCGCTAATGGCTGTTGACTTTTTACAAACTGCAAACATTTCGACACCACCCCTAACTGTACGGGCGCGGGTTATACTGCCTATTTTAGCACTTCGAACCAATTGGCGTTGTGCCGAGCTTAATGTACTTAAGCTGGTATTGGGTTGGGCTTTAACTTCAACACGCCCTAAACCCGCTGTTAGAGTTCTAACGCGGCTACATTTTGTAAAATTTTCGCGTATCATTTTTGCATCAGCAAGGCGTTTATTGCGTTTGGTTCTATTCGCATTTGAAGGCATTTTTAAAATTATATAATGCAAATCATAAACTGTTTGTTTGCGGTTTGATTTACGGGCAGCTTCATCTATCTGCTTTTCACTAACACTGGCAGTAGCGCCAAATTTTTGGCGCACAACGGCAGACCAAACAATATTAGCGGTTATTAAAGATTTCAACGTACTGATGTTGCTATTTTGGTCTTTAAAAACATTTGCCAATTGGGCGGTACTCATATTATTTTGTTTGGCAAAATCTCTTATTCTTCTATCCACTTCGCCAGATACAGGCGCAATGCCCAGCTTAGCGGCGGCTTGCAATTTTATTTTTTCGGTAATCAGCTCACTTCTGGTTTTATTGCGTATTGCTGCTCGACTGTTTGCAGTTGAAGTTTTGCCTTGTATGAGCAGGTTGTAACTTGAGCGCATCTTAATATCATTGCTCGTAATATTACCGTTACCGACAAGCACTCTAACATCGCCTTTGGCAAATGTTGGCGCGACAAGCAACATGCTGGTTATTAATATTACATATAATTTTTTAATAAATTGCATTATTTTTCACCCTACTGCTAAACAAATCTGAGTTTTATTATACTATCAATAAGGCGGGATTGTGAAAAAGTCGAATCTAATTGTACATATTATCCATTTACAACCTATTTATTCATATATTGAGCCGATTTTTAACATATATAACTTGAATTTAGGCAATTTAGCCGTCATTCTCTTAATCTAGCAAATTATGGAGAGAGCTTTGAATTATCTATTTAACACCCTATCAGAAACACCCAATAATGGTGTTGCAGTCTATTTTGCATATCAGGATAATGATGGAAATGCAGTGTTGGACACGCAAGCAAAAAAGGTCAATAAAATTTTTGACGGGCAGATGGAACGCGCGATAAATATTGCTCAGTTTAAAGCCAAACAAGCCGATACTCTTAAAATTATTGCCCCTAATAACAGTGAACTTGACGCGGTGGTTATTGTTGGCTTAGGAAAATTAGCCGAATTGAATGAAGAAGGGTTGATGGATATTGGAGCAAACGGCTTTGGCGCTGCTGTTACACTGTCTAGCACCATTAGCTTTGTTATTGGGCATGAAAAAATTGCCGCTGAAAGCATTCTACTGGGCGCTGTTCTACGCGATTATAAATGGGATAAATACCAGAGTGTTAAGAAAACCCATACAGGACGCGGCAAAGAAATTGCAGTTTATTCTGCCAACAATGCAGCCGATGAAAATGCTTGGATTAACAACAAATTGCATGTTGCCAATGGTGTATTATATGCGCGAGATTTAATTAACGAACCCTCTAATATGCTAAACCCCGAAACTTATGCCGAGCGGTTAAAAGCCTTTGACAAACTTGGAATTGAAGTTGAGGTTTTTGGCGAAGAAATTCTTGAGCAAAAGGGTTTTGGCTCATTACTAAGTGTTGGGCAAGGCAGTGCGTATGAAAGCCATGTTGTCGTAATGCAATATAATGGCGGTGCTAAAAATGATGCTCCAATTGCGTTAATTGGTAAAGGGGTTACGTTTGACAGTGGTGGAATTTCCATAAAACCATCTGCCGATATGGACGCTATGCGCGGAGATATGGGCGGCAGTGCAGCTGTGGTTGGTGCTATTCACGCATTGGCAGCGCGTAAGGCTAAGGTTAATGTGGTTTGTGTGGTCGGGTTGGTCGAGAATATGCCAAGCCATACGGCTATTAAACCGGGGGATATTGTTACATCTTTATCGGGTCAGACTATCGAAAATTTAAATACCGATGCCGAGGGACGGTTGGTTTTAGCCGATATTTTATGGTATGCGCAAGATAGGTTTAAGCCAAAGGTTATGTTAGATGCCGCAACATTAACAGGCGCAATTGTAGTGGCGTTAGGCACACATTATGGCGGGTTTTTTACCAATGATGACGCACTTGTTGCACCAATGAAAACAGCAGGCGACCAAGTTGGTGAACCCATTTGGCAGATGCCTTTGCACAAATTTTACGATAAAAAAATTGATACACCAAATGCCGATGTTAAAAATATGGCAGACCGTTGGGGCGGGGCTATTTATGCTGCGGCTTTCTTACAGCGCTTTGTTAATGATACACCTTGGGTGCATGTCGACTTGGCGGGCACTATTTTTGGTTCGGGCAAAACACCAACCAACCAAGGCTGGTCATCGGGCTATGGGGTGCGGTTGTTTGAGCGGTTTATTAGCGAGTATGAAAAATAATATATGACTGAAGTTTTATTTTATCATTTGGAACATAAACCACTGGAAATTGTCCTGCCAGAATTGCTCGAAAAATGTTATGAGCGCAATTGGCGGGTTTATGTCCAATGTAAAAATAAAGCTTTAGCACAAAATATAGATAAAAACCTATGGAGCTATAAAGTCGATAGTTTTTTACCCCACGGTTTAGATGATGCCCCCAAAGCCATGCGAAAAAACTTCGAAGCCGAAGAATTCGCCGCGCTACAACCCATATTAATAGGCACCAAACCCAACAACCCCAACAATTCTTCAATACGCTTCCTACTAGAAGGCTGCGATATAGCGGTCGAAGAATTACCAAATTACAAACGCATTATTATTATGTTCGATGGACTAAACGAAGACAACGTAACCCAAGCCCGCAAACAGTGGAAGGCGTTTAATGCCATTAAAGACCTGTCATCAATAACCTATTGGCAACAAGATGAAATGGGTAAATGGCAGAAAAAGGCTTGAGGGTTACAGAATTGATACAATTACGCTTAGTGCAAAAATAATTAATATTATTGCCATTGTGAGTTCGAACGGTCTTTTGTTCTTTAGGAATTTATCGCGGATAATGGTGTTGGAAAAAAATGTTGCAACAAATATAAACCAACCTGCAGTGACTATAATTATCCAAACACCGTAAAAAACTTGGGTGATTAAACTTGTTTCAGTGCTGACTATAGTTGTGAAAATTGCCAGAAAAAACATTGTGACTTTTGGGTTTAACACATTGGTAAGAAACCCGCGTTTAAAGGCAGAAAAATCCGATAATTGTGCCGTAACATGCGGCGCATCGTCAGAGGTTTTATTAAGCAAATCACTGTCATTATCGGCAGTTATAATATCATAGGCTAAGTATAATAAATAGCCTGCGCCTAAAATTTGCAGGCCTAACAAAATAAGTGGCTGCGCAAGAGCGATAGCTCCAAAGCCCGCAATAGTATAAGCAATATGGAAAGAAATTCCTATGCCAATACCAAGTGCCATAAACACCCCAGTCCTCCGCCCAAACACCACAGAATTGCGCGTAACTATCGAAAAATCTGGCCCCGGCATAATAACCGAAATAAAGTGCAAGCTCGCCACTGCTAAAAATTCTGAAATATCAATATAAAAAATAGTATTAACTCCGATAAGTGGTTTGTGATTAGAATTACCAGTTAAACCCGCTAGCCGTTTCCTTAAAGCTATTGTTCAGCGCATTCATATTGCTGGTTGTTGTTTGTTGGCATACTGCTGTGTTTATTCGGCGGGCGGCATCAAAACAGTGAGCAAAAGCGGGAGCGGTACTAAATAATTCGCCAAATATTGCTATTATCCATAGTGTTTTTTATTATCCAACATAGCAAAATTTTTCACTTAATATTTACAAGACAACTACCAAATGCTGTTAGATTTGTTGGGAACAACGACTGCTTGTCCGCAGATGGTTTTTGTACCATCGTGGCTGAGTTTGGGTTCTCCGTATAATTGATAACCTTCTTCTAGGGCATCGCTTATTTTTTGGCAAAAAACTTCGTCATCTGTCCCTGTAATGAATTTATAGTTTTTTTTACTTTTGTCTATAGGGCTTTTTTTCCAAAACATAATTATTATTCCTTAAATTTTGCACGCAGTTCATTTTGCATATCTCGAACAAATTCGACCAAACCTGTTTGGCGAATGCGTTTTTGTTTTTCAGCATAGAGAATAGCTTTTAACTTGTCCTCCGAAACTTTTAAATCGTCATTGGTTATTATATAGTCATATTCTGCCCAATGTTCTAGCTCGCGAGATGCGCCCTTCATGCGGGCGTTGATAATTTGTATACTGTCTTGAGCACGGCTGTGTAAGCGTTGTTCTAGCGCATTTGCCGTTGGGGGTAAAATAAATATGCTTACCAGTTCGCTATCCGCTGCCGCCCGCAATTGCTGCGTGCCTTGCCAGTCTATATCAAACAATACATCTTTACCAGCATTCAGCGCATCGTAAATTGGGGCTTTGGGTGTGCCGTAAAGGTTTCCGAAAACTTCTGCCCATTCTAACATTTCATTGTTAGCAATTTTTGCTTTGAAATCTTGTTTGTTTAGAAAATAATAATCCTGCCCATCGACCTCACCTTTACGCGGTTTTCGGGTGGTGGCAGAAATTGATAATTCTATATTTTTATCGGCATGTAAAAGTAGTTTTGAAAGTGTAGATTTTCCTGCCCCTGAAGGGGAGGATAGAACAAACATAACGCCTTTATTGCCCGCGTTTTTATTTTGCATAACAACCGCCTTTAATTGTTCTGAATCAATTGTTTTTTATTTGTTTTTCGATTGCCCGCCACTTTTTAACATTTTTTTGATGTTCTTTATAGGTTTTAGCAAAGGCATGACCGCCTGTGCCGTCGGCTACAAAAAACAAATAATCAACTTTAGCGGGGTTTAAAACCGCCAGAATTGAGGCTTTACCGGGGTTGGCAATTGGCGTGGGTGGCAAGCCATAAATTACATATGTATTATATTCAGTTTTGGCTCTAATTTCACTTTTGCGTAAAGGTCGGTCAAGTTTATATGCGCCTTTGGTAATGCCGTAAATAATTGTTGGGTCAGACTGTAAGCGCATTTTTTGGTTCAAACGGTTAATAAACACTGCCGCAACCTCTGGTCTTTCAGCAGCGAGCCCTGTTTCTTTTTCGACTATTGAGGCTAATATTACCGCCTCTTCGATAGATTTAAGCGGTAAATCTGGAGCGCGACTTTCCCATAAATTTTCTAAAAATTTTTGTTGAGCGGTTTGCATTTGCTTTATTATTTTATTTCTATCGACATCGGTTTCAAACAAATAAGTTTCGGGCATTAAGCTGCCTTCGGCAATTTTTTCATTAACCGAACTTGTCATTAAAGCCGCAGCATTAAGTTTAGTGATAATTTGCAACGTTGTTAGCCCCTCAGCAAAGGTAATTTTACGCTGTATGCTTTGCCCATCGACAAAAATATTCATAATTTCGCTCATACTCGCATTTGGCGGAATTTTATATTCACCCGCCTTTAGGCGTGTGTCATTATCTTGCCACGATACTAAAAGCTTATAAATATCTTGGTTCGAGATTAACTTTTCTTGCTCAAGCCTTTCAGAAATTTTGCTTAAATTATCACCTGAATGAACTTTAAATATAGTTTCAGTTGTTATGCTATTTTTGGTTTCAAATATTTGGCTAACACCGAGCCACACGCCTGCTACAATTAATATTAAAACTAAAAAAACAGTAAAAAGACCGCTAATAGCACCTAATAATGAAGGTTTCGATTTATTTTTTTTAGTCATCTTTATCGACTTTTTCAGTTTTACTTTTGTGGGTTTAAGCTTTAATTGTTTCTGCATTTTACGGCGAGCAAAATAGCTTGGGCGAGTATCCATATTATGTTTTGAACCCTTTAATTAACAACGAAGCGTTCGTGCCGCCAAAGCCAAAACTATTAGACAATACAATATTGACTTTTTTATGTTTTTTCACCATTGGCACTAAGTCTATTTTAGTTTTCATCGACGGGTTTTCAAGGTTAAGTGTGGGCGGAACAACATTATCACGAATAGCAAGGGTGGCAAATATAGCTTCGATTGCCCCTGCTCCACCAAGCAAATGACCTGTGGCAGATTTTGTCGAGCTCATGGTTAGCCCCGCGCCTTCATTGCCAAATAAGCGCTCCACCGCACGCAATTCTATTTCATCGCCCATAGGGGTTGAGGTGCCGTGTGCGTTTACATAATCAATGTCACTCGCGTTAACCTCAGCCCGTTCTATACAGGCTTTCATAGCACGATAACCACCATCACCATCAGCAGCGGGGGCGGTTATATGATACGCATCACCAGACAAGCCGTAGCCGCAAACTTCACCATAAATTTTTGCGCCACGTTTAAGGGCGTGTTCTAATTCTTCTAACACAACTATGCCAGCGCCCTCACCCATTACAAAGCCATCGCGGTCTTTGTCATAAGGGCGTGATGCTTCTGTCGGTCGGTCGTTAAAGCCTGTCGATAAAGCTTTACAAGCAACAAAACCCGCTATACCTATGCGGCAAATTGGGCTTTCCGCACCGCCTGCAATCATTACATCGGCATCACCAAAAGAAATTAGCCGCGCCGCATCGCCAATGGCGTGTGCGCCTGTTGAACATGCGGTAACAACGCTATGGTTAGGACCTCTGAATTTATATCTTATTGAAACATGTCCCGAAATTAAATTGATAAGCCGACCCGGTATAAAAAATGGGCTTACCCGCCTTGGTCCGCGTTTTTCCATATCTATAGCCGCTTCGGCAATGCCTTTTAAACCACCAATGCCAGACCCTATAAGCACACCTGTGCGACATTCATCTTCATAATTTTGTGGCTTCCAACCTGAATCGGTTACAGCTTGTGTGGCAGCAGCAATGCCGTAGATAATAAAATCATCGACTTTTCGTTGTTCTTTTGGCGCAAGATAAGCATCGGGGTTAAATGTTCCATTGCTGCCATCACCGCGCGGAATTGTTCCTGCAATTTTTGTCGCCAAGTCAGATGTATCAAACTCTGTAATTTTAGAAATACCCGATTGACCATCGAGTAACTTTTTCCATGTTTGCTCGACCCCATCTGCCAATGGAGTAACCATACCTAAACCCGTGATAACGACACGTCTTAACATAAAACCACCTTTATTTTATTGCTGTATAATTATTTCTCAAATTCTTATATATAGCAAATGAAATCGTAAATTTGAACAAAAAAAAGCCCACCTAAACCTTAAGTGGGCTGTTTTTAATAAATTACCAGAATATTGATTATTTATTTTCGGTAATAAACTTAATGGCATCGCCAACAGTTGAGATATGCTCAGCAGCATCATCGGGAATTTCCACCGAAAATTCATCTTCAAAAGCCATAACAAGTTCAACTGTGTCTAAGCTATCTGCGCCCAAATCATCTATAAAACTTGATGATTCTTGAACTTTATCAGCGTC
Source organism: uncultured Hyphomicrobiales bacterium (assembly GCA_964531635.1). GTDB lineage: Bacteria > Pseudomonadota > Alphaproteobacteria > Rhizobiales > OSC116 > OCS116. The sequence continues at coordinate 9,457 of CAZHCZ010000023.1, forward strand.
CACACCTAAATGTTCAACAACAATTTTTTTAACGCCTTCTGCTATATCACTCATTATTTTTCCTTCGTTTTACTGCGTTCTTTAATAAACACAAATATCATAAATTTATAAAGCCCAAACACTTTGCTTTAATGTTTGCGCATGGTTGCCCTTATTTTCAACAAAAATCAAGTTAAGATTTTAATTGTTAGCAAAAAACCCTAAAAATTTAGATTATTTGCATAAAATTGCTCTATTTTCAACAGGGCATGGTTAAACATAAACTTTATATCATCAGCATGCCACCGTTAACATGTAAAGTCTGACCTGTTACATATGCCGCTTCGTCTGAAGCCAAATAAACCGCTGCCGAGGCTATTTCGGCTGCTGTGCCTAACCTTTTACTCGGGATATTGGCTAAAATTGCATCGGTTTGTTTTTCGTTTAATTCTTCGGTCATTGGGGTGGCTATAAACCCTGGTGCAATGGCGTTTACTGTAATGCCTCGGTTACCAACCTCTTGCGCGAGCGATTTTCCCATGCCAATAATCGCCGCTTTTGAAGCCACATAATTTGCCTGCCCCGGGTTGCCCGCTACACCAACAACTGACGAAATGTTAATAATCCGTCCATGCCGCGCTTTCATCATGCCGCGCATAACAGCACGAGAAAGGCGCATAGCGGCGGTTAGGTTGACATTAATAACCGCGTCCCAGTCCTCATCTTTCATCCGCATAAATAAACCATCGCGGGTAATGCCTGCATTGTTTATTAGAATATCTATTTTGCCCATAGCTTTAATGGCTTCTGGAACAAGCGCTTCGACACTGTCTTTATCGGATAAATTGGCAGAAATAACATGCACATTATCGCCTAACGCGTTTGCTAAGTCTTGTAAGACATTTTCACGTGTGCCTGAAATGGCAATGGTCGCGCCTTGAGCGTGAAAGGCTTGAGCTATCGCTTTGCCAATACCACCTGTTGCGCCTGTTATCAGTGCTGTCTTACCCGTTAAATCGAACATATTTCTGCCTTTTGTAATTTTACTATTAATAAATATAAGCCAATTATTTTTAGTTACAATGATTCGGTTCTAAAAAGATTCGGTTCTAAAAAAATATTAGCGGCTTAAACTTTCGACAATTTTATCTATCTCTTCGGCTGTGCCACAGGCTGCGGCACTTAAGTTGCGGTCGATACGGCGCACCATACCAGTTAAAACTTTACCCGAGCCCACTTCTATTAAGTGTTTAATGCCATTTTGCCCCATATAAAGCACCGATTCGCGCCATTTTACTGTTCCTGTAACTTGCTCAACCAATTGCTTGCGTATGGTTTCAACATCAGATGTCGGCGTGGCGGTTACATTGGCAATTAAAGGCATTGCAGGGGCTGACATGGTAACGTCGGCTAACGCATCTTGCATCGCATCGGCAGCATCTTGCATTAACGAACAATGGAATGGAGCGCTAACAGGCAATATAATAGCGCGTTTTGCACCTTTTTGCTTAGCTATTTCTAACGCCCGTTCTATAGCGGTTTTATGACCCGAAATAACAACTTGCCCTGTCGCATTGTCATTGGCGGCTTGGCAAACCTCGCCTTGTGCCGCTTCAGCTGCCACTTGGGTTGCTGTTTCAAAGTCTAACCCAATTAAAGCAGCCATTGCGCCTTGACCAACAGGACAGGCTTTTTGCATGGCTTGCCCTCTAATTTTAAGTAGTTTTGCCGTGTCCTTTAAGCCAAATACACCCGCAGCGGTTAAAGCCGAATATTCGCCTAACGAATGACCCGCTACAAACTTTGCATGTTCGGCAAGCTTTACACCGTTTGATTCTAATATACGCATAACCGCTATGCTGACCGCCATTAAAGCGGGCTGGGCATTTTCGGTTAGGGTGAGCATATCTTCAGGACCATTAAACATTATGTCCGATAGGTTTTGCCCCAAAGCGTCATTAACTTCTTCAAAAGTTTCGCGGGCTATAGCAAAGTCGTTAGACAATTCCTGCCCCATGCCAACTTTTTGACTGCCTTGCCCTGGAAATGTAAATGCAATTGTCATTATTTACTCACTATAATTATTGTGTTTGTTTTACTATAAATCACATATTTTAATGCCATTGACAATACTGCGTTTTATTAAAGCTGAATTTATTGTTTTTTGGCTTGCAATATGTGTGGAATTGGCTATAAAGCGGATGTTATGAAGCTCTAGTTGAGGGCTGAACGGCGGTTCTTTGCTTGAATCTATTGATTAAAGCATTGGTTAAAGACTATGAATTGATTCATGTTTAACCGCCAGTGTCCTCGCTCTTTTGATTTCCTCTTGAGTCTTTCCTACTGAATCGACTCAAAAGGGGCTATGCGCTAGAGATATATTTTTTAGGAAAGGCTAAACATGCCAAAATACGAACATATTACTCTTGCTCGCCAAGATATATCGGCTTCTCAGGTCGAAACATTAATTGAAGATTTTACCAAAGTTATCGAAGATAATCACGGTAAAGTTGAAAAAGTTGAAAGCTGGGGCTTACGCAACATTGCTTATCGGATTAAGAAAAACCGTAAAGCACATTATACATTGATGAATATTGAATGCCCACCTGCGGCAATGGCTGAGCTTGAACGCATACAGTCTATCAATGAAGATATTTTACGGAACATGACTATTAAAGTTGATAGTTTTGAAGAAGGTCAAAGTGCCATTCTCGTAAACAAAAATGAAAAAAGAACACGTCGTTAAACCGACACTTTATTATTAAGGAATATTTATATGTCTAGTCAAAGTGCATCGCGTCGTCCTTTCTTTCGTCGTAAAAAATCTTGCCCATTTTCGGGTGATAATGCCCCGAAAATTGATTATAAAGATGTAAAGTTGTTACAACGCTTTATGTCAGAACGTGGTAAAATTGTACCAAGCCGCATTACTGCTGTATCGGCTAAAAAGCAACGTGAACTTGCAAAAGCTATTAAACGTGCGCGTTTCTTAGGCTTATTGCCTTACGTTATTAAATAATTTAACAAGGTTGGGATTTTTATCTCTAACCGCAATAATGCGGGACAGCTGGGGCTTTGCCCCCCTATCCGCTCAATATAAAGCATGGATTCATGCAAGGAGCAAAAAAATGAAAGTTATTCTACTCGAAAGAATTGCTAAACTTGGTAAAATGGGTGAAATCGTTAATGTTAAACCTGGTTTTGCGCGCAATTTTTTATTGCCGCAAGCCAAAGCATTACGCGCAAATGAAGCCAATATGGAAAAATTTGAAGCCGAGAAGTCACAACTCTTATCATTAAATGCTGAACTTAAAACTGGCGCTGAAGAAATTGCTGGAAATATGAAAAGTTTTTCAGTCACAGCTATTCGTGCTGCATCAGAATCTGGTCAGCTTTATGGTTCGGTTTCTACCCGCGATATTGCTGCACTTATTGTCGAAGCTGGTGTTGATGTTAAGCGCACGCAAGTGTCTTTAACAGCGCCAATTAAAACAGTTGGTATTTCTGTTGCACTTGTTACTTTGCACCCTGAAGTGCAAATTGAAGTGAACGTAAATGTAGCGCGTAGTACCGATGAAGCCGAACGCCAAGCCGCTGGTGAAGATATAACCGTTGAAACATTTGAAGATGAATATGAGTTTGAAGCATTTGATGAAGATGCCGATGATGTTTTAGGTGATATTGTTGAAACCACTGATTCTGAAGATGAAAAGTCTGATGATTAAGCTTAAAATTGTATGAATTTAAAGAGAGCTTTTGGCTCTCTTTTTTTATGCCCACAGGATATTAAAGTAACATATTGTTAACTATAATATTTTTTAGTTATCCTTGAATATACAATCATACTTTTTTATTATAAAAATAATTATAAAAAAAAATTCCCCACTTGTTAAAAATGCCGTTAAAGTAGTTCCTATGTCTGACACAAATTTTAATAACCCTATACCCCTTAATTCTTTAGTCAGTGAGCAGATTGCTCAAAATAATGAACTAGAGTTTAGAAGCGCGCCGAATAATATTGAGGCGGAACAAGGCTTATTGGGCGCAATTCTAATTAATAATGATGCTTATGACCGAGTTTCGACCTTCTTAAAAGAAGAACATTTTTTTGAAGCTTTACATGGCAGAATATACGATGCTGTATCGCAATTTATAAGCAGTGGTAAAACCGCGTCGCCAATTACGTTAAAGGCGCATTTCGAAAATGACCCCGTTATTCAAGAAATTGGCGGCACTAAATATTTAGCCCGCCTAGCAGCCGATGCCACAAGCATTATTAATGCCAAAGATTATGGACAAACTATTTATGATTTGGCAATACGTCGTGGCTTAATTAATGTCGGCGAGGAAATTGTTAACAATGCTTATGAAGCCGATGTAAACAGCCAACCGCAACAGCAAATAGAGCTTGCCGAGCAAGAATTATATAAATTAGCCGAAACTGGGCGTTATGGTGGTGGGTTTCAAAATTTTGCGTCCGCATTAACCGATATGGTTAAGATGGCTGAATCGGCTTATAAACGCGATGGCAAACTTTCGGGTATATCTACTGGGTTGTTAGATTTAGACAAGATGATGGGCGGATTGCAAAAATCTGATTTGATTATTTTGGCGGGTCGACCCTCTATGGGGAAAACCGCGCTTGCAACCAATATTGCATTTAATATTGCTAAGGCTTATCAGCAAGATGTAGCAGCCGATGGCAGTCAAAAGGCGGCTAACGGCGGAGTTGTGGCGTTTTTTAGTTTGGAAATGTCGGCCGAGCAATTGGCAACCCGGATTATTGCCGAACAAGCGCAAATTTCATCGTCTAATATCAGACGCGGCGATATTAATGCCGAACAGTTTGATAGGCTGGTGGAAACCACAAAAATTTTAGAAGAAAAGCCCTTATATATTGATGACACAGGTGGTTTGACTATTGGACAAGTTTCTGCACGCGCGCGGCGTTTAAAGCGCCAGCATGGGCTCGATTTAATTGTGTTAGACTATATTCAATTGTTGGCAGGCAGTGGTAAATCCAACGCCAATCGAGTGCAAGAAATTACCGAGATTACTATGGGACTTAAGGCTTTGGCTAAAGAATTAGAAGTGCCGATTATTGCACTTTCCCAGCTTAATAGAAGCATCGAATCACGCGAAGACAAACGCCCTATGCTTTCAGATTTGCGTGAATCAGGTTCTATTGAGCAAGATGCAGACGTGGTGACATTTGTATTTAGAGAAGAATATTATACAGAACGCGCCCAACCAAAACCCGGCACGCCTGAACATGACGAATGGCAAATTAAAATGGATGATGTGCATGGTAAAGCCGAAATTATTATTGCCAAGCAACGTCATGGTCCTGTCGGCAATGTTACCTTGCAATTTGAAGGGCAGTATACACGCTTTAGCGATTTGTCTAAAGATGATTATGTACCACAACGGTTTGAATAGGCTTATGAATTATGCGCAATGATATACGTTATGCCACTGGTGTTTTAACCATTAACCTTGCCGCTTTACAAAAAAATTACCTAAAAATTTGTAACTTTTGCGATGACAACTCGACCGTTGCAGGCGTAGTAAAAGCCGATGCTTATGGCTTAGGAATGCTTGAAGTTAGCCAAGCTTTGTACGATGTTGGCTGTCGGTTATTTTATGTTGCAACGCCGCAAGAAGGTATTGAATTGCGCGTAAAACATGATGATATTTTTATTTATATTTTAGACGGGTTGTTTAATGAAGCAGAAGATATTTATCGGCGATATAACTTAATACCGTGTTTGGCGAGTATTGAGCAAATTATTTTTTGGCAAAAAAACAACAAGAAATTGCCGTGTGTTGTGCATTTTAATACTGGAATTAATCGTTTAGGCGTTAGTTTTGACGATTATATTAAAATATCCCCCACCCTAAATATTGACCATATTTTAAGCCACTTTGCCAGTGCAGATGTAGCAGATGATGAACAAAATGCAGTGCAAATCAAAGAATTTAAACATATTACAACGCATTTTCCTAATTATAAACGCAGTTTTTCTAACAGTGCGGCAATTGAGTTTAAGATAGATAAAGATATTATTCGCCCTGGTATTGGGCTTAACGGCACTTCTAATTGCGTGGACTTAGAACCTGTGATTAGTCTATCTGGGCGGGTTCTGCAAATATTAAACTTGGATATTGGTGATAAAATTGGTTATAATCATATTTATATCTGTGATAAAAAAATGCAGGTTGCGGTAATTGCAGTCGGTTATGCTGATGGGATATTTAGACGTTTGAGTGCTTCTAATGAGCAGGCCACTGGGTATTTTCATTATAAAACTTATAAATTGCCTATCTTAGGTAAAATTTCTATGGACGTGACTGTGGTCGATATAAGCGAATTGCCTGACACTATGTTGCAAGAAGGCAATTTTGTAGAAATTATCGGCGATAATATTTCACTTGAAATGTTGGCGGAATGGTCACAAACCATTAATTATGAAATTTTGACCAATATCGGCGCACGATTTTTAAAGAAATACATTTAATATGGCTAAAGTTAAAACAACATATATGTGCACATCTTGCCACACAACTTATGGCAAATGGGCGGGGCGATGCGATAATTGTGGCGAATGGAACACACTTAATGAGCAAACTGAAGGCAGTGGCATTGGCGGCACACCCGTTAAAGCAGCAAGCAGAGGGCGGCAAATTGAACTGGTGCCGTTAAAGGGCGATATTGTAGAAGAAGCGCGTTATAAAACAGGAATTAATGAGTTTGACCGTGTTGCTGGGGGCGGAATTGTTCCAGGGTCAGCAATTTTGGTCGGGGGTGACCCTGGTATTGGTAAATCGACTTTATTATTGCAAGTTGCTGCTAAATTATCGAACTTAGGGCGGCGCGTGGTTTATATTTCAGGCGAGGAAGCCATCGCACAGGTTCGCTTAAGGGCGGAGCGGTTAAAAGTTTCGTCAAGCAATGTCGAATTGGGCGCGGAAACCAACCTTTCTAATATTATTGCAACTTTAGACGATACATCTAAACCCAAGCCCGACTTGGTGGTTATTGATTCTATTCAAACCATGTGGTCAGATAATTTGGATAGCGCACCCGGTACTGTATCACAAGTACGAACAAGCTGTCAGACGTTAATTCGTTATGCCAAGGCGCATAATGTGGCGGTTATTTTAGTCGGGCATGTAACCAAAGATGGGCAAATTGCAGGCCCGCGAGTGGTTGAACATATGGTCGATGCTGTGCTTTATTTTGAAGGCGAGCGCGGGCATCAATACCGAATTTTACGCGGTGTTAAAAATCGTTTTGGCGCGACAGATGAAATTGGCGTGTTTGAAATGACGGGTTTGGGACTAAGTGAAGTTGCCAACCCATCGGAATTATTTTTAGGCGATAGAGATGGGCAAACTGCAGGAGCGGCGGTATTTGCTGGAATGGAAGGCACACGACCATTATTGGTCGAAATTCAGGCATTGGTTGCAGAAACATCGTTAGCAACCCCGCGCAGAGCGGTTATTGGCTGGGATTCGTCACGCCTTGCGATGATTTTGGCTGTTTTAGACGCACATTGCGGGTTAAAGCTTTCTAAGCATGATGTTTATTTAAATGTTGCAGGCGGGTTAAAAATTCAAGAACCAGGTGCAGATATGGCTGTGGCGGCGGCTTTAATATCGTCTATTACACAAAAACCATTGCCAAAAGGAACGGTTATTTTTGGCGAAATTGCACTTTCAGGGGCAACAAGAAGCCCTAACCAGAGTGCGGCAAGGTTAAAAGAATCGGAAAAACTTGGGTTTACTCAGGCAATTATTGCCAATCAAAACCAAAAAAACAAAAAACAAGTTGCGACAAAAACAAAATTTAAAGTCGAAGAAGTTAACCACCTTATGGATTTAATGGCTAAACTAGCGGTTAATACACCCTAAAAGTTGATAATGTCGGATAATTTCAAATATTTTATAGAAATAGTTTTTGTTTTGCATTATCTATAGGATAAATAAATATATCTTATTATGAGGGAAGTATGGACGCACCATTTACTATATTAGATGTCACTCTATTCTTTATTGTCATTATATCTGGCTTGCTGGCGATGACACGAGGGTTTTTAAGAGAAGTTTTAAGCATTGTTGCTTGGGTTGCGGCAGCGGCGGCTGTTCTTATATTTTACTTCCCGCTCGAACCTCATGCTAAAAAATTAATTACCAATGATTTGGTAGCACAAATTGCACTTGCGGCTACATTATTTTTAGGGGCGCTTATTGTTGTCTCGATTATTAGTTATGTAATTACTGATAAAATTCTCAACAGTAGAATTGGGGCGTTAGACAGAACATTAGGCTTTATATTTGGTGGCGTTAGGGGCTTTTTATTAGTCATTGCCGCTTATTTATTATTGCTATTATTTGAACCTGATGAAAAAAAACATTATGCTGAAATCTCGAACTCTCGCTCTATTGGTGTAATAAAAGATTCTAGTGATATGTTGCTTGATGCACTGCCCGACAGACCCGGTAACTTTATTTCCGACTTTTTGATAAAAATTAAAGATGCACGTGAAGAAAACAGCCAGTCATCTGCTCCCGATAGTGGTGCAAGCCTTGAAAATAACGCTAATCAACTGAATGAAAAAATTGAAGAAATTACGCCCAAGCAATAAAATTCAAAAATAAAAATACTATAACAGTTGTTTCTTTGTAAGGAATATCAGTATGACGGATATATTGACTAATGATGGCGGCATCGAAGTTAATCTTGACGATGACCACTTGCATGAGGAATGTGGTGTTTTTGGTGTATTTAGGCATGATGATGCCCCTGCCCTTACCGCCCTTGGCTTGCACGCCTTGCAACATAGAGGGCAAGAAGCGGCTGGTATTGTTTCGTTTAATGGCAAAGTTTTTAAAAGCCAAAAGCGCAATGGTTTGGTTGGCGATTATTTTACCAAGCAAAAAGTATTAGAAAAACTTAAAGGCCATAGTGCTATTGGTCATGCCCGATATTCGACAACTGGCGATGGGGCAATGCGTAACATTCAACCGCTCTATGCCGACCTAAATTCCGGTGGGTTTGCTTGTTGCCATAATGGAAATTTTACCAATGGTATAAGCATTCGCAAAGAATTGGTCGAAACTGGTGCTATTTACCAATCTAACAGCGATAGTGAAGTGTTATTGCATTTAATTGCGCGCAGCAAACACCCCAAATTGACCAATAGATTTATTGAGGCTGTGCAAGCTGTCGAGGGCGGGTTTGCGTTGCTGGCTATGTCTAAACATAAGTTAATAGGTGCGCGCGACCGTTACGGCATTAGACCTTTAATTTTGGGTGCGCTCGATGGCTCTTATATTCTTTGCTCAGAAACCTGCGCATTGGATATTATTGGTGCAAAATTTATTCGCGAAATTGAAAATGGCGAGGTGGTTGTAATTACAGAAGATGGTATTGAATCTTATTTTCCATTTGGTAAAATTGCCCCACGCCCGTGTATTTTTGAATATGTATATTTTGCCCGTCCTGATAGTGTTTTTGATGGTAAGACCGTTTATGAAGTGCGTAAGGAATTTGGGCGCGAATTGGCGCGCGAATGCCCAGCTGATATTGATATGGTTGTGCCTGTGCCTGACAGTGGCGTGCCTGCAGCTATTGGCTACGCCCAGCAAAGTGGCATACCGTTTGAATTGGCTATTATACGCAACCATTATGTTGGTCGAACTTTTATTCAACCCACCCAAGCCATTCGTGAACTTGGCGTAAAGCTTAAACTTAACCCAATTAGAAGCTTGGTTAAGGGCAAAAAAGTTATGTTAATTGATGACAGCATTGTGCGCGGAACAACCAGTGTTAAAATTGTAAAAATGATGTTTGAAGCAGGGGCAAAACAAGTGCATATGCGCGTGGCATGTCCGCCTATTAAATATCCAGATTATTATGGTATTGATATGCCTAAACAAAAGGCGTTATTAGCCGCAACGCATGACCTTGAACAAATGCGCGAATTTATTGGGGCGACAAGCCTTGGGTTTATGTCTATTGATGGGCTTTACCGTGCTTTAGGGCATAAAAATGGACGCGATGATGCCAACCCGCGTTATACTGACCATTATTTTACAGGTGATTACCCAACCCCGTTAAAAGATTTACAAAGCAAAATAGGCGACAAACAATTGTCGTTTTTAGAAACTGATACATCTGATGAGCAATAAAATGAACAATAATAAAAGTTTAGACGGGCGAATTGCGCTTATTATTGGTGCATCACGCGGTATTGGCTATGAAGTTGCGTTAGAATATGCCCGCCAAGGCGCGCATGTTATTGCTGTGGCACGCACTGTCGGCGGGCTAGAAGATTTGAATGATGCAATTGATAAATTTAACGGAAGCGTAACATGCGTGCCTGTAGATATAACCGACTATGAAGCCATCGATAGGCTTGGTGGAGTTATTTTTGAACGCTATAAAAAACTAGATATATTGGTTTCTATGGCGGCATTTATGGGCGCGAATGCTCCTGTTTCGCATATTCCAGTAAAAGACTTTGAAAATAGTGTCACAACTAATATTATCGCCAATTATAGAATATTACGCTCGGTGGACGCATTATTACGCCAAAGTGAAGCGGGGCGCGTAATAGTCGCAACGACAGCCGCACGCAACGGCGAAAAGCCATATTGGGGCAGTTATGCAACAGGTAAAGCTGGGTTGCATACACTCATAAAAACATATGCCGCCGAAATGGAAAATATGAGCGTTAACGTAAATATGGTCGACCCAACAATGGTCGATACAGGGCTAATGGCAAAAGCATTCCCCGGAGTAGATAAAGAACATATGACCAAGCCCAAAGATGTCGTCAGCGCATTTGTAAAGCTCGGGCAAACAAACTGTCATTATCATAATAACATTTTAACCTACGATGTTAACAAGAAACAATTTGATTTAGATAAACTCTGAGTTTTCATCTGCCACCAAAAACCGCAACCTTTACAGGAGCACTAACTTTCTTTCACTAAGAGCTTGCGGTTTACACCAACTTTAATTTTTAGGATATAATAAGTGAGTTATCCTGATAGCGGTAACGTTGGGGGTGAAGCTGTTGTTTTTTATTAACAGCAAAACATGCTAAAGATAATATGGATTAAAGAGGCATAATAATGAGTGATATGTTTAACAATACAGCCGACTGGTTGGAGTTTGATAAAAACCATTTGTGGCACCCTTATACTTCGATGCGTGAGCCGTTGGCTTGTTACCCTGTAAAGAGTGCAAAAGATGTTCATTTAAAACTTGCCGATGGTGCTGAACTTATTGATGGTATGTCGTCATGGTGGAGTGCGGTGCATGGGTATAATAACCCAGTTTTAAACGCCGCGCTTGTTGAGCAATCACAAAAAATGTCACATGTTATGTTTGGTGGCATTGCCCATCAGCCTGCGTCCGAACTGGGCGCACGATTGTTAAAAATTATGCCCAATGTTTTTCAGCATGTTTTTTTAGCCGATTCGGGGTCAATATCGGTTGAAGTTGCTCTTAAAATGGCGTTGCAATATTGGCAATCTTTAGGGCAAAAATCTAAAAATAAGTTTCTAACCATTAGTGGTGGTTATCATGGCGACCCGTTTAGCTGCATGTCGGTCAGCGACCCTAAAAATGCTCAACATCACTTATTTCCAAGCGCCATTGCCAAACATATGTTTGCCCCACAGCCGCAAATTTGTTTTGATGAGCCGTGGGACAAGCAAGATATAGTAATATTTAAGCAACAAATTGAACAAAACAATAATGAAATAGCGGCCGTTATTGTTGAACCCATTGTGCAAGGTGCTGGCGGAATGCGGTTTTACCACCCCGAATATTTACGCCAATTGCGCAAGTTATGCGACCAACATAATGTCCTACTGATTTTTGACGAAATAGCCACAGGCTTTGGGCGTACAGGTGAATTATTCGCCATGCAGCATAGCAATGTTACGCCCGATATTGTCTGTATTGGCAAAGCACTAACAGGCGGTATGATGAGCTTGGCAGCAGTGCTAACCACATCGAATGTTGCAATGACCGTATCGGATGGTGATGTGCCTGTGCTTATGCATGGTCCAACTTTTATGGCAAACCCCCTCGCCTGTGCTGTCGCATCTGCAAGTATCGATTTATTAATGGCACAAGGTGAAGGCGCACTTTACCCTAAAGGCTGGCAGCATAATGTCAAAAATATTGAAATTGGATTACAAAAACTAAACCAAATTGCGGGTCATCATGCGGTTAAAAATGTTCGTACTTTAGGGGCAATTGGGGTTATTGAGATGCGTGAACCTGTTAATGTGGCGCGCATTCAAGCCGCGTGTATTGCAAAGGGAGTTTGGGTACGCCCATTTGGACATTTAATTTATATTATGCCGCCTTACATTATTAGTGAGCAGCAATTGGGTGCATTATGTCAGGCTATTGTTGATGTAATTAAACAATGCCACCCCAATTGAGGAACATACCTAAGGCAATAAGAAGACCAAAAGCGTGACGAACATTAATAATATTAGCCCATTAATTTCAAGACGTTCAGCAGCCATAGCTTTTGTTTTTGCGTCAAAAAGTTTTTAATATAGGCGGCACAGG
>CAZHCZ010000024.1:0-21735 GCA_964531635.1 uncultured Hyphomicrobiales bacterium
CCCAATTAGCATGTCATCATCTTTATCTTGATGGGCATAAATCGTATCATAGCCGATTGTCCAAAACACCCCGCCAAAATATAAAAATACAGCGCTTAGGCTTAAACCACCGGTAATTGCAGTTACCCCCAATAATGCCCCCCAGTTAAATGTCAGCCCTAAAAACAATTGTGGCCAATAAGTAAACCGTTTCATCCACGGGTAAGTGGCAATAAGTATTAACGATGCCGCGCCAACAAAAAAACTAAACCAGTTAAACTGAATTAAAATTAAAAACCCAAAAACCAATAAAATAAACAAAAAATATTTAGCCTGCCTTGGCGAAACCCGCCCCGATGGCAAAGGGCGGTTTTTAGTGCGTTCTACTTGGGCATCTAACTTATAATCGACCAAATCATTATAAACACAGCCCGCCCCACGCATAATCACCGCACCGACAGAAAATAAAACAACATAATAGCCAATTAAAAGTGCCGAAACACTAGCAGACATTTGTGTAAGAGCAATAATAATCCCCCAAAAACACGGCCATAATAACAGCCAAATCCCCACAGGTCTATCAAGCCGCATAAGTTGAAAATATGGTTTAAACTTTTGCGGCAACCATTTATCACTCCAATTTTGGTTATGAGAGTCGCTAACTTTATGTGTATCCATATTATTTTACCCGTATTATCGCTTTAAGACCAAAGTTATAAACATTAGGCGGTTCGGCAATAAAAAACCCTCACAATAACAACAATATCTGCAACGCATTAACCATATGGTAACCATAATCCTGCAATTTAATAACCATACAGCCAATCATAGCATTTAACGGCATATTTTCAACATGAAAGACAAATTAATGAGCAATTTCGATTCAATTAAAACCCACACAGACGATGTAATAAATGCTGCGGCAGAAATTTCAGTATCCGCCAAAGAAGTACAAGAAATTGGCGAAAACGCTCTAAGTGACACCAATAATTCACGCGATGGTTTAATGCGTGCCGTTGGTGAAATTACAAATCTTGTCGATGCCGTTACTCAAATCCAAGAACAGCTTTCAGGGCTACAAGTCAGCCTTAATAATGTCGGTAAAGTTGCCTCAACAATCGACGATATTGCCAAGCAAACTAATCTTTTGGCGTTAAACGCAACCATCGAAGCCGCCCGTGCTGGCGAAGCAGGCAAAGGTTTTGCTGTTGTAGCAGGCGAGGTTAAAGCCTTAGCCAACCAAACATCATCAGCCACAGCCGAAATTGAAAAAACCCTAACAAATTTATCAGACCAAACAAAAACACTTATTACTCACGGCGCATCGACCATTAAAACCGCCCAAAACGTACAAGAAAGCACCGATACAATCGGCAATGTTATCGATAGCGTGCAAGACAGCATCAACAATATGGCATCTGCATTGTCTAACATTACACACAGTATTGGCAATGTCAGCACAAGCGCCAATGCAATAGCCGATGAATGCGGCACAACAGCTGCCGAAGTTGAAGCCGCATAAATTAACGTGAGCAAAGATTACCATAAATACCCGCGTCTTTATATAGATGCTGCCATTAGCGCCAATGTGCCATTGCCTCTTAATACCGAGCAGTGGCATTATTTGCGCAATGTCATGCGTTTAAATGATGGCGATAATATAATGATATTTAATGGGCATGATGGCGAATGGTTTGGTTGCTTAATTTTTGAAACTAAAAAACGCCTGTTAATAAGCCCAATAAAACAAACCAAGCCCCAACCGCCAAAGCCTCAATTGGTCTATGCCTTTGCCCCATTAAAAAAAGGTCGAATAGATTATATGGTGCAAAAAGCCACCGAACTTGGCACAGGTATATTACAGCCGATAATAACCGACTACACAGTAAATCATAAAATAAAACCGCAAAAACTTATCGCCAACGCTATCGAAGCCGCCGAGCAATGCACAATGCTCAACATTCCAACCATAAACCCAATAATAAAGTTTACCGACTTTATCGACAGTTTTAGTCAAACTCATAAAATTATATTTTGTGACGAAAAACAAGCAAGTTCCAGCCCAATAAATATAATATCAACCCTTAAAGGCAATAAGATTTGTGTGTTAATAGGTCCAGAAGGCGGCTTTAGCCCATCAGAACGCGAACAGCTATACAGTGCAAAAAACACAATTCCAATATCTCTAGGTTCACGAATTATGCGTGCAGATACCGCAGCCATTTCGGCTCTAACTCTGGTTCAAGCCACAATAGGTGACTGGTAGGGTAAACGCTCAGCCCGCCATTTGCATTTCTATTTGAGATATTTGGTCTTTAAGCTTCATTTTCTCTCGTTTTAAATCATTAATTTTAAATTGGTCGCCCGAGGCAAATTTTATTTCTTTCTCTACCTTATTTGCCATGTCTTTATGTTTTAATTTTAATTCATTTAAACGTGCTTCAAGAGCCATTTTTATATCTCCTTTAAAGTTAACACTAAAAATGTTACATATAAAAATAAATAAATCAAACGAATCTACACTTGTTTTTTCATTAGTTTTTAGGCAAGTATAGATAGAATGATATTTAAGCCTGTCATAACACGAGAAAACTCAATGAATGAAATCGAAAAAAATCATTTAGTAAAAATAATTTCTAGGCTTTCACAAGAGCATAGAGATTTAAAAATGACAATTAAATCAATGCTCCAAACCGACCAACAGCAAGATGTGCAAATTCAAAAACTAGTCAATCGTCGCAATCAAATTAAAACCGTTATTACCAAATTGAACGAAAAACTAACCCCCGACATTATCGCATAAAGTTATTTTAGCAATTGCATCTCATTTAAATTCTTCTATAATGCGCGTTTCTTGTGGACATAGTTTTTGGGAATAGCAGGCATGACAAAAAAGTTAGCAAAAATTGGAATCATTATGGGCAGCCAGTCCGACTGGCCTATAATGCAACATGCCGCTCATATTTTAGATGAACTCAATATCGAATATGACGCTCAAATAGTTTCTGCTCACCGCACACCCGACCGCATGTATGCTTATGCCAAAGGCGCCAAACAAAACGGATTACAGGTTATAATTGCTGGTGCTGGCGGTGCTGCTCATTTACCAGGCATGACAGCATCACTAACCCCGCTCCCAGTTTTTGGCGTTCCAATAGAAACCAAAGCCTTAGGCGGGCAAGACAGCCTGTTATCCATCGTGCAAATGCCAGGTGGCATACCTGTTGGCACATTGGCAATTGGCAAAGCAGGTGCAATTAACGCTGCATTACTAGCCGCTGCAATTTTAGCCCTGCACGATAATAATATAGCAACACGCTTAAGCGCCTATCGCCAATCCATAACCGACAGCATTGCCAAAACCCCGACCGATTAAACAAGGCGCAAATTTATGACCCATGACACTTCTCTCGCGCCTAACAGTGTTATCGGCATTTTAGGCGGCGGGCAATTGGCACGCATGTTAAGCCTAGCGGCTGCGCCACTTGGTTATAAAACCTGCATTTATTGCCCCGAAGATAACGGCCCAGCACTCGATGTTTGTTATTCCAACATTGTCGGTGCTTATGACGATAAACAGGCTTTAAGAAACTTCGCTGCTCAAACCGATGTTATAACCTATGAATTTGAAAATATTCCCGCCAAAACAATTGAATTTTTAAGCCAGTTAACCACCGTTAGCCCCAATTTAAAGTCCCTGCAAACATCACAAGACAGGCTGGTCGAAAAAAATTATCTAAACAAAGTCGGTGCGCAAACCGCCCCCTATGCCAACATAACCAATAAAGCCGATTTAGACAATGCCATCAATAAACTCGGTCTGCCCGCTATTTTAAAAACCCGTACTATGGGCTATGATGGCAAGGGGCAAATTGCCATAAAAACCACAGACGATATAGAAGCCGCACACACACTTATTGCCAACAACCCCCATGGCGATTGTATTTTAGAAGGTTTCATTAATTTTGATATCGAAATTTCGGTTATCATCGCGCGTGATTCTAAAAATAACATAGCCGCGTTCGAACCATCAGAAAACGACCATAAAAACCACATTCTAAACATTTCAACTGTCCCCGCCAATATTAGCCAAAGCCTTAAAGCCCGCGCTCAACAGTTGGCAGAAGATATTATCAAAGGTCTAGACTATGTCGGTGTCCTAGGCGTCGAATTGTTTATCCCAAGCGATAAAAATGCCCCGCTTATTGTAAATGAAATTGCCCCCCGCGTACATAATAGCGGTCATTGGACGCAAGATGCCTGCTTAGTTTCACAGTTTGAGCAGCATATTCGGGCAATAACCAACCTACCCCTAGCCAGCACCCACCGCCATAGCGATGTAATAATGAAAAATCTCATTGGCGACGATGTAAAATTGGCAAAAAAGCATGCCTCAGAAAAAAATACCAAAATTCACCTCTATGGTAAAACCGATATTAAACAAGGGCGAAAAATGGGGCATATTAATCAATTATACCCACTTGGCACCCTAAAAGGTTAAAAACCATTTGATATTTAACTTTTTTCAATCGAAACGCTGGACAAGTGATGAATTATTTGATAAATCGAGACAATAATTTCTGTCATTAATTTTACAGAATAGAAATTCAGCTTGAACACCCAGTTAAGCAATATAAAAATTAGGAAAACAATAGTGCAAGTACTCGTTCGTGATAATAATGTAGACCAAGCTCTACGCGCTTTAAAAAAGAAAATGCAACGTGAAGGTATCTTCCGTGAAATGAAACTCCGTGGTCACTTTGAAAAGCCATCAGAGAAAAAAGCCCGCGAAAAAGCCGAAGCCATTCGCCGCACACGTAAACTTGCTCGTAAAAAAGCGCAACGTGAAGGTATGATTATGGGCAAGGGTCGCCAATATTAAGTTCTAGCACCCAAGCTTATTGCTCAAAAGTTTAATGAGGTCACTTTAACCAGTGACCTTTTTTTATTACTTTTCGGTAAGTTTTAACTCAATGCGTCGGTTGATAGATTTGGCTTCATCACTATCGCCATCGGCAAGCGGTTGATATTCGCCAAAACCAGCCGCCATCAACCTATTTGGTGGCACTCCAAACTTATTAAGCTCATGCACAACCGATATGGCCCGCGCGGTCGATAGCTCCCAATTCGAAGCGTAAGCAGCAGATTTTATCGGCGTAGTGTCAGTATGCCCATCGACCCGCAACACCCAGTCAATATCTTTGGGTATATCGACCGAAATTTCTAAAATAGCTTCAGCAATTTTTTGCAATTCAACAATACCTTGCGGGTTAATTACAACCTTGCCCTTAGAGAATAAAACCTCACTCTGAAATACAAATCTATCACCAACAATTTTCACATCCGAACGTTCGGCTAAAATCTCGCGCAATCGACCAAAAAAGTTCGAACGATATTTCGACAATTGCTGCACTTTTTGCGCCAATGCCACATTAAGCCGCCGCCCAAGGTTGGCAATTTTAACTTGGTTTTGTTTGTCGCGTTGTTCCGCCGCATCCAATACACTGCTTACCGATGCAATCTGCCGCCTTAATGCCGCAATTTGCAAATTCAGCAACTCAACTTGTGCCAATGCTTCAGATTTTATACGTGTTTGCGCCGCCAACTTATCATTCAACACATTAATAGCGCTGCCTGTTTGGTTTTTTTCGGCATCATAAGCCGCTAACAAACCCGATAATTTGCTTTTTTCACTTTCGGCATCGGCAAGGCTTAGGCTTAGCGAAGCTATAGTTTCATTTAACGAAGACGAATTGCCTTTTTCTAACGCCAACAATTGGCTCAGTTCCGATATTTGCCCATTTAAACGGTCAAGCACACTGTCCCGCCCCGATAATTCTTGATTCAAGAAAAATTGGGCAAACATAAAAACCGTAAGTAGAAAAATAAACACTAACAATATGGTCGATAAAGCGTCAATAAACCCCGGCCAAAAATTAGCACTTTCGCGGCGAGAAGAACGGCGAGAAAAAGCCATAGCCCTTATCTCCTTCTAGGCGTTGGAGGTGGGTTATCATCATCGTCATTATTCTGATTCTCAGGGTTCTGATCTTGTAAACGCTGTAAAAGGCTACTCATTTCGTCCGATTGCTTATTCTGCGAAACCACCAAATCGCGCACATATTCGCCTTCTTCACGCACTTGGTCGGCAATATGTTGAACGCCAACAGCAATGGTGCTAAGTGCATCTTGGCTGGTCTCGCTGTTAAACAAATGCTCATCAATTTTACTGTCCATTCGAGCGATAGATTTTTGCATGTCTTGAATAGCAAAGTTAAGCTGTGGTGTAGGCTGTCCGCCAGTGGGCTGGTCAGCACGAGAGCCATCGGTAATATCTGTAACAGTCGATAGCCAATCTTCTAATTCTAAATAAAAGCGGTTTTGCGCTTGGTTCGCCTGAATATCCATAAAGCCAATAACCAACGAGCCCGCTAGCCCAAATAAAGACGAACTAAACGCAGTCGCCATGCCTTCCAACGGTGCTTGTAACCCAGCCTTTAATTCTTCAAATACTGCCGATGCTTCACCCGCACCCGCGTCCAACCCGCCAATTGTGCTGGCAATGCTGTTCAATGTATCCAATAAGCCCCAAAATGTTCCTAACAATCCTAAAAACACCAAAAGCCCTGTAATATAGCGCGATATTTCATGCGCCTCATCAAGCCTTGAGCCCACACTGTCTAACAAGGTGCGCATAGAGTTGGTGCTTAACGTCACTTCGCCTGTTTGGTTGCCAAGCATAGTCGCCATTGGTGCCAATAATTTAGGCTGGCGACCACTTTGAATGGTCGGGTCGGCAACACGTAAATTGTTAAGCCAAGTTATCTCGGGCGAAAGGCGTAAAATTTGGCGGCAGGTAAAAATAACCCCAAATAAAATCACAAATAAAATCAGCCCATTTAAAAACGGGTTGGCTAAAAAAGCCCCAATTAAATCTTTATACAATATAGTGACAGCAATGATTACCAATGCCATAAAAATAAACATGCGCAATAAAAAAATCCGAGGCTTCGAAATTTGTCTTGCTTCATATTGCATGGTCTATCCTTTAATACTTATATACCTATAGGTTGCCACAAGCTAAAAAGATGGTCAACCACTATATCTTAAGCAAATCAATAAATGCTGGCATTAAGTCTTTATTACAAGCGGCAATACGTCCAGAATTTATATCAAATTCTCCACCATCTAAATCACGCAGAATACCACCAGCTTCTTCTACCATTAATATACCTGCCGCCATATCCCAAACTTTTATGCCATTATCCCAAAAACAATCACTCCGTCCAGCCGCTAAATAAGCCAAATCCAGAGCTGCCGAGCCTGAAATACGCAAGCCTTGAGTGCGGTTATGCGCCCTAGAAAGCCTTCTATAATAAGTCGCGGCATCAATGTGTAGCTCTGCTTGCCCCGTTGTAATAAGCGTGTCGGCAATATGCCCCCGACGCGATATTTTAAGACGATAGTCGTTTAAAAACGCCCCACGGTTAATTTCAGCTTCAAACAATTCATCGCGAATAGGGTTGTAAATAACTCCAGCATGAATTTTTCCCTCGCGCTCAAGTGCCAACGAAATACAAAAGTTAGGGTTGGCATGCATAAAGTTAGTTGTGCCGTCAATCGGGTCAATAATCCACCTGTGGGTTTTATCTGTACCAATAATTTCCCCTATTTCTTCACTTAAAATTCCGTAGCCAGGGCGCAATTCATTAAGCTCTTCTATCAGCCTGCTTTCAATGCGCAAATCCGAACTGGTAACAAAATCTTGCGGGCCTTTGCGCGATATTTGCAAATTTTCCACTTCGCCAAAGTCACGCACCAAAGAGCGTGCAACTTTACGCACAGTGTTGACCATTATATTCAATAGGGCAGTACGAGCCATAATTATTCCTTAAATTTCAATATTTTATTTGTCAGCGCGGCGTAAATAAGTAAGCGCAGTGGTATCAACAACAATCATTTCATCAATTTTAATAAATGGCGGAACAGTAACCCGTACGCCATTTTCAAGTGTTGCAGGTTTATAGCTATTGGCAGCAGTCTGCCCTTTTACCACAGGCTCAGTATCGGCAATTCTTAGTGTTACTTGCTCTGGCAGTTTAATGCCAATAGCACGTTCTTCATAAAAATCGACCACGACCAACATGCCATCTTGTAAAAATTTAGCACCATCACCAACAAATTCTGTTTGCAACTCAATTTGCTCGTAATTTTCGACATTCATAAAAATTAACATGTCACCTTCGGCATATAAAAACGTATGGTCGCGTTGCTCTAACCGCACCCGCTCAACCGTTTCATTGGCTCTAAAGCGCTCATTCAACTTCGTACCAGTGGTAATGCTTTTAAGCTCGACCTGTGCAAATGCTCCACCCTTACCGGGTTTTACCGCCTGAATTTTAACCGCAAAATAAAGGTCGTTTTTATATTCAATAATATTACCGGGTCTAATTTCATTGCCATTAATTTTCATAATTTTTCTTTCTTTACGGCCGCTTTGCCCTCTGATAGCCCCTGCGGGTGATTGCCTTCGCAAGCTTGCTTTGCCCTAACGGGCGACCTCAGTCGGCAAGCTCATCAACAAGTTGGTTCGTGGGAGCTATACGGTTATTTTGCAGTCTATAATTTCATCATCAGTCAATAACAGCAGTTGGTGTCTATTGCACTAAAAATTTTGGGTTATGCTGAATTTATGGCTTTATGAACTGTTCGGCTGTGGTTTTTGTCCATTTATTGGCTAGTTTTTGTCCATTTTCTAGAGTTGCTTGAGTAAATGTTTTTAATTCCAAATCTAACCAACTGTCTTCAGCGCCTTGTTTTTGGGCTAAGCGATAAAGCATAACCGCAATTTCGGAGTTTTGCTCAACGCCAACACCTTTATAATAAAGCCGCGCAAGCCGTGTTTGGGCAACGGGTGCGCCTAGGTTCGATGCGCGTTTAAGCCAAAACACTGCGGCTTTTATATCAACATCCACCCCTTGGTTGCGGCTCACCATAATAGCATAGCGTGTCATTGCATCTCTATCACCGCTTTGTGCTGCTTTTAACATATAATCAGCCGCAAGGGTTGGGTTTTGCTCAACTCCTTTGCCAAATTCATATAAAGTCGCCACATCAATTTGGCTTTGCGCATAGCCTTTATCGGCAGATTTTTTAAACCAATTATAAGCCTTTCTATAATCGGCATTCTGCCCTGCAATCCCTGTATATATCACCGCTAAATTATATTGCGCCACTGCGTGACCTGCCTTAGCTGCTTTTAAAAAATAGCCTTTGGCTTTATTAATATCTTGTTCAATACCACTGCCATTAGCCAGCGCATAGCCATAAACAAATGAGCCTTCAACATGTTCGAGTTGCGAGGCTTTTCTATACCATTTCAGCGCTTGTTTAATGTCAGGCTTAACCCCAAAACCTTTACGATAAATTTCACCCAATAAATAAGCTGCGTCTTTACTTCCATCTTTAGCTTCTTTAGTTCCAAGTTTTATAGCGGTAGCATACCACCCCTTATTAAAAGCCGCATGAGCATTGTCTTGCCCAGCAAAGCTTATGCTTATATTTGCAGATAATAATAAAATAACTAAAATAAGATGTTTAATCACAAGATAATTTTTCGCTTAATTGTTGTAACCACTTTTCAGGTTTATCTATCTCCCAAAAATTAGGCAATAATGCGACAAAGTCAGGATATTTATCAGAAAGCACAATATCATCAACATTTTCAGTCGCATTCAAATAAGCAATAGCAGGCGGTTTAAATACATCTTGCCACCAAAGCGTCAAATTAATAATATCTTGGTTTTTATACTCAGAGCTGTCGGCTCCAAACGCCACATAATCGGCATCCAATTCGCCAAATAACATTGCATCATGTTTAGATGAGCCCGCGTAAGCACCAATAATAAAGTCATCACCCAAAGCTTTACGGCAAGATTTAAAACCCTCAACATCCGCACCGATTTGAACCCCATCTGCCTGTAAGATGCTCATCGTAACAACATCATCAGCAATAAGGGTCGCAATATTTTTATCCTGCACAGCCTGCACAAGGTTTTTTAATATATCAGGATCGTTTTTTTGAATGCAATTATGGTCAATTAAAAAAGCCGCGGTGTCGACTGTCGATATTATTTTAACCAGTTTTTCAATATCCTGCGCGTTTAACTTTTTAGCAGGGCTGGTAAAATAAAATCGGCTCATCAACATACTGTTGCCTTATTATAAATCGCTTACATTGTTAATAATGCTTCCAACAAGACCATAATCTTTAGCTTCGTTAACATCGAGCCAAAAATCACGCTCTGTGTCTTTTTCAATAGTATTAATGCTCTGCCCTGTGGCTTTTACAAAAATCTGGTTAAGTCGCGTACGCATTTTTACAATTTCATCGCGCTGAATACTAATATCCGATGCCATACCACCAATACCACCACTTGGCTGATGCAGCAAAAAGCGTGTATTGGGCAAAGCATAACGGCGTTCTAAAGGCACAGAAACATAAATAAGCGCACCCGCACTGGCAACATAACCCGAGCCGATAATGCGCACGACAGGCGATATAAATCTAATCATATCATGTATCATATCACCCGATTCGACGTGCCCACCGGGAGAATTAACAAATATAGTAATCTGTTCATCACTTTCGGCAGACATCGACAAAAGCTTAGCACAAACATTTTGCGCCATAACATCATTAACACCACCAACAATCATAATGGTGCGCGATTTATGCAGGTTTTTACCAACAACTTCACCCATATCATCATTTTTAATAATAATATCACTCTTATTTCTGCTCATTCACTTACTCCGAATCAGGTTGTTTTTTTGAGTTTAAACCATAATAAACAAATATTTTGTTAATTTTTAGCAAGTGCCAATACACCCGGTAAATCTTTGCCCTCAAGCCATTCTAAAAATGCCCCACCAGCTGTCGAAATATAAGAAAAATCCTTAGCCGCACCCGATTTATTGAGTGCCGCAACCGTATCACCACCGCCAGCAACCGAAACAAGCTTACCCTGTTTGGTCAATTTGGCAACATGCAATGCCAGTTCATTCGTACCAACATCAAAAGGTTCAATTTCAAACGCCCCCATAGGGCCATTCCAAACCACAGTTTTGGCATTATTAAACTCGAGCTTAAGTGCGGCAACAGCGCGTGAGCCAATGTCTAAAATCATGTCGTCATCATCAACATCGCCAACAGGCAAATTGGCACTATCAGCATGTTGTTTAAATTGCTTTGCAACAACAACATCCATCGGCAATAAAATTTTACAATTCTCATCATTCGCTCTGCCCATAATGTCCAACGCAACCGAGGTTAAATTATGCTCACACAGGCTTTTGCCAACGGGTTGGTTAAGGGCAGCTAAAAACGTATTCGCCATACCGCCACCAATAACCAAACTGTCAACTTTTTTAAGTAAATTGCCAATAAGTTCGAGTTTAGACGATACCTTAGCCCCACCAACAACTGCAATAACAGGGTGTTGCGGCTTAGCAAGGGCAGCGTTTAAAGCATTAAGCTCTAACTCCATAGCCCGCCCCGCGGCAGATGGTAATAACCCAGCCAACCCAACAGTGCTCACATGCGCCCGATGTGCCGCACTAAACGCGTCATTAATATAAACATCACCCAAAGTTGCAATTTTTTTAGCCAATTCTGGGCTGTTTTGAGTTTCCCCCGCATGAAAACGAATATTTTCAAGCAAATAAACATCACCCGCTTTGGCATTTTTTGTCGCGCTTAAAACATTATCGTCTGCCCAATCCGTAGCTACAAACTGTACCGTTTTACCAATAATATTGGCAACAACGGGTGCAACAGGCGCAAGGCTCATATCGGAAACCACTTTGCCTTCAGGTCGTCCAAAATGCGCCAATAATAAAACAACGCCACCTTTGTCAGACAATTCACGAATGGTTGCAGCAACACGGTCAATACGCGTCGTATCGCTAATCTTTCCATCGAGGAATGGAACGTTTAAATCTACACGTAGGAGTATGCGTTTATTGTTGAAGTCATAATCGTCTAAGGTTCTGAAGTTTGGCATATGCTTTTCTTTTTTGGTTAGCCCCTGCGGGCGCGAACATTCGTTCGCTTGCTTCGTCCTAACGGACGGACTCAGTTGGCAACTCACTCACAAATGCGAATTCGGGGCATTATGCGGTAAACTTTACGCCATAATGCCCAACTGAAACCTTTGACCCGCGATATCCTTGAGAGCAACCTTAAATAAACTTGCCCATAGCAACCGCTGTATCGCTCATACGGCAGGAGAAACCCCATTCATTGTCGTACCAGCTTAAAATTCTAAGCATGTTTTTACCAACCATTTGGGTTTGGGTAAGGTCAAATGTTGAGCTCATTGGGTTGTGGTTAAAGTCGATAGACACAAGCGCTTCATTATTAACGCCCAACACACCTTTTAACCTGCCATTGGCAGCCTTAGTCATCGCGGCGTTAACCTCTTCAGCCGAAACTTCCTTAGAAGTCGTAATCACCAAATCCACACAAGAAACATTGGGTGTCGGAACACGAATAGACGTGCCTTCAAATTTACCATTAAGGCTAGGAATAACCAAGCCAAGAGCCTTCGCCGCCCCTGTCGATGTTGGTATCATCGAAAGACCAGCAGCCCGCGCGCGGCGTGGGTCACTATGGTCAGTATCTAAAACAGGTTGGTCACCCGTATAAGCATGAATAGTCGTCATAAACGCCGCTTCAATACCACAAACCTCTTGTAAAACAGAGGCCACAGGCGCAAGGCAATTGGTCGTGCAAGAAGCATTAGAAACAATAATATCGTCCGCGCTAAGCTCATCGGAGTTAACACCATAAACAATAGTCGCGTCAGAATTTGTGCCAGGAGCAGAAATAAGAACACGTTTAGCACCAGCTTTTAAATGCAGTTCAGCACCTTCTCTTTTGGTAAAAAAGCCCGTACATTCCATAACAATATCAACCTTAAGCTCAGCCCAAGGCAAGTCTTCAGGGTTGCGAATGGCAGACATTTGAATATCACCAAAGCCAACATTCATAACATCGCCATTAAGCTTAACATCACCTTTAAAAGCACCATGAACACTGTCGCGTTTAAACAATAACGCATTGGTTTCATTTTTACCAAGGTCGTTAATAGCAACCACTTGCACGTCAGTACGGCCTTGCTCAGCAATAGCGCGTAAAATGTTACGTCCAATACGACCAAAGCCATTAATAGCAACACGAATTGTCATAGTTTTTTCCTTTTATAAAAGTTTATTGTCTTTAAAGTTTATAACAATATATTAGCCTTTTGTCGCGTTTAATGCAGCCCAACCGATAAATATATTTGATACAAGCCTATAATTTTTGTTTAACCTTTTTAACAAGCTCTTCAGCCGTAATGCCAAAATGCTTATAAAGTTCATTAATCGGTGCCGATGCGCCAAAGCTATCCATACCAATAAACACACCATCTCTGCCAATAAACGTGTCCCAGCCCATGCGCACAGCGGCTTCAACGGCAACATTAACTTTAGCATCGCCTAAAATTTCGGCTTTATATTCATCATCTTGGCGGGCAAACGCTTCAAAACTTGGTACCGATACAATACGCGAGCTAATACCGTCGCGGGTTAGCATTTCTTTAGCTTCAACCGCAATACCAACTTCACTGCCCGATGCAAAAATAGAAACATCAGCACCATCATGTGTCGCCACTTCATAAGCACCATAAGAACATAGGTTTTTCTCGACATATTCAGGTCGAACCGAAGCCACACCTTGTCGCGTTAAACAAATAACCGATGGGCGGTCTTTATCTTCTAATGCCAGCTGCCAACATTCGGCAGTTTCAGTCGCGTCAGCAGGGCGAAAAACATTTAAGTTGGGCATGCAACGAAGGGAAGCCAAATGCTCGACAGGTTGATGCGTAGGTCCATCTTCACCCACACCAATACTGTCATGGGTCATTACATAAATATTATGCAGTCCCATCAACGCGCCAAGGCGTAAAGCAGGGCGTAAATAATCGGTAAATACAAAGAATGTACCCGAATAAGGAATAAACCCACCATGCAAAGTTAAGCCGTTCATAATCGCGCCCATAACATGTTCACGAATGCCATAATTAACAAAACGCCCAGAATAATCACTAGACGTTATATGTGTAGTTTCTTTGGTGTTGGTAAGGTTAGAGCCAGTAAGGTCGGCCGAACCACCAATAGTTTCAGGCACAATGGCATTAATAACTTCAAGTGCCATTTGCGATGCCTTACGTGTTGCCACCTTAGGCTGATCTTCCGCAAGTTTTTGTTTATACTTGGCAAACGCTTGGTCTATGCCACTCGGCAAATCGCCACGCATTAAACGGTCAAATTCACCTTTAGTTTCGGCATCAAGCGCCTCATAACGGGCTTTCCATTGCTTGTACGCTTTGCACGATTTTAAGCCCGCCAAACGCCAAGCATCACGCACATCACACGGAATTTCGAACGGCTTATGTTCCCAATTTAACGCTTTGCGTGTGGCGGCAATTTCATCATCACCCAATGGCGCACCATGAACACCCGAAGTACCAGCCTTATTAGGCGAGCCAAAACCAATAATAGTTTTACAAGCAATTAATGTTGGTTTGTCGCTTTGCTTGGCAGCATTTATAGCCGCTTCAATATCTGCAAAATTATGCCCATCACAACGCAGTACATTCCAACCACAAGCTTCAAACCGCATTTTTTGGTCGGTGCTGTCGGCAAGGTCTACCGTGCCATCAATGGTAATATTATTATCATCCCATAAAACAATCATACGGTTTAGCTTTAAATGCCCAGCCAGCGAAATGGCTTCCTGGGAAATGCCTTCCATAAGGCAACCGTCACCCGCTAAAATATAAGTGTAATGATTAACCAAATCATCACCAAAACGCGCATTCATCATCCGCTCACCCAGCGCCATGCCCACGCCCATAGCGACACCCTGCCCTAACGGACCTGTTGTGGCTTCAACGCCTTGCACATGCCCATGTTCGGGGTGACCGGCTGTAATAGCGCCCATTTGCCTAAAGTTTTTAATCTGCTCAATGGTCATATCTTCATAACCCAACAAATGATGCACAGCATATTGCAACATCGAGCCATGCCCAGCAGACAATATAAAGCGGTCTCTATCAGCCCATGCGGGGTCTTTAGTGTTAACATTTAAAAATTTGCTAAACAACACGGTGGCAATATCGGCAGCACCCATTGGCAATCCGGGGTGTCCGCTTTTAGCGGCTTGCACCGCATCCATTGATAAAGCACGAATGGCATTCGCCATAGATTGAAGTTTTTCTGTTTCAGACACAGTCATAGTCAATTCCTAATGATATATATAAAGGACTCTAAAATTTGGGTTATAAAAATAGCATTTAGCAGTTAGAGTCAATTAAAACTGTCATTTTTCTGCCATAACCATATAAAAAGATAGTTTAAGTTTGCATAATTAATCTGATTGGATATATTCGCAAACATGGAATTGGATATAAATATTAAACAAAGTTTATTAAACTTAGAAAAATCGCTCGATGCGTTAGACAATGCCTTGTTAAAACAAGCCAATGGCACAATCGTGCAAACAGGTTTGACCGATGAGCTAAATTTACTAAGCGAAGACCGTAGCAAATTAGCCGCCGAGTTGGATAATGCGGTGGCAAAAATAACCACACTCGAAAATATTAATACCGAGGTCGAACATCGTATAGATTCAGTAATGGGCGAAATTGCCCAATTGCTAAGCAATGCAACAATGTTCGATAATCCACAGGCAGGTGCATAATGGCAGAGGTTATTGTCAACGTAAACGGTCGGGCTTTCCCCATTTCATGCAATCAGGGCGAAGAAAACCACATCACCGAACTCGCCGAATATCTAAATATCCGCGTCCAACAATTCAGAAGCACAGGCACAGTCCATGGCGATTCCAAACTGTTCCTCCTAGCAGGCTTAACCGCAGCAGACGAGCTATTCGAAGCCGTAGGCCGCCTAGAAAACCTAGAAAAAGAAGTAAAAAGCCTAAAAAGCTTCTACGATATTAACAACACAGAAAAACAACAGTCAGAAATACAGGTTGTTAACCTGCTCAATAAAGTAACCGCTAGGGTAGAAGCAATCACTAACGCAATTGAAAAAAACATATAAAATCTATACACGTTTCGTTTGCCGCCAAAAAACACCAACATTTCCCAAAAAACACCAACATTTCAATGAACGCGCGCAGAAGCTAGAACACAAGCGACTGTATAAATGTTAAGAACCCGTAGCATTTGTTTACCCTCATATACTCTGAAGTTTCTTAAACAAAAAATTTGCACCTTCACAAAAAACCCATTATATAATGAATGTGCTGCGCAGTGCGTGAGGGGATATTTCTCCGGAGCCTTAACTTTCTCGAGGGAGCTGACCCTGATTAGACCGTGGTCTAGTTTATTTGGCGCCCACCTATACCTTAGGTATACCGAGATCTTGATCCACCCACGGCTTGCGCGGTACACTATTTTGATAGACGAAATAAAAAACTCTCTCCGTATTGAACAACGCAACCAACGTAAACAGCTGGCAAAACAACATCCCAATGCCGCCAAAAAAATCGCCCGTTTCGCCACCAACATCATCCAACTGTCAGCCCAAAAATCACCAACCATAGCCCTATATAACGCCATCGGTAGCGAGCTAAACTTGCGTTATTTGCATGATGAATTGTTAAAACTCAACTGCCAAACCGCCCTGCCCGTTGTTATAAAACCTGCCTCCCCGCTTATATTTCGAGAATATCAACCCAACACCATAATGACAAAAGACTTGGCAGGTATTTTGTCCCCAACCCAAAAACACCCAACCCTTACCCCCGATATTATCCTACTGCCCTTGTTGGGTTTCGATGATAAAGGCGGGCGTCTAGGCTATGGCGGGGGGTTTTATGACCGAACATTGGCGGCTTTAAACCCCAATATTATAAGCATAGGTGTTGGTTATGCAGAGCAAAAAATGCAAAAAACACCAATGGGCTTGCATGATAAGCCCGTTGACTATATTTTAACCGAAAAGCAATTGATGAAAATTTATAATTATTAAGGACAGTTATTTTGCGCGTATTATTTCTAGGTGATGTCATGGGGCGCGCAGGGCGCGAACTTGTCTATAAAGAACTGCCAAAATTACGCGAAAAATTCAAACTCGACTTTGTGATCGTTAATGGCGAAAACGCCGCATCAGGCTTCGGTATAACCGAAGAAATCGCATTAGATTTATACGATGCAGGTGCCGATGTTATTACAATGGGCGACCATTGTTGGGATAAAAAAGAAGCCCTAATTTTTATCGAAAAATACGATTATCTTATCCGCCCACTTAATTTTGTAGCCAACACACCAGGGCGCGGTTATGGCTTATATAAAACTAAAAACGACGCTATGGTTTTGGTTGTTCACGCGCTAGGTCGCGTATTCATGCCCCCACGAGATTGCCCGTTTTTAGCCGTAGAACAACAAGTCGAGCAATGCCCATTAGGGCAAGTCGCCGATGCAATATTTATAGATTTTCATGCCGAGGCAACATCTGAAAAAATGGCAATGGGGCAGTTTTTAGACGGGCGCGTTAGTGCCGTTGTCGGCAGCCACACCCATGTCCCCACTGGCGATGCGCATATTATGAAAAACGGCACAGCCTATATGACCGATGCTGGCATGTGCGGCGATTATGACAGCGTTATCGGCTCAAATGCCGACGAACCACTTAACCGCTTTTTATACGGGCGGCGCATGGGCGGCTTTAAACCCGCCTTAGGCAGTGCAACATTGTGCGGCTTCGCGGTCGATACCGACGATAAGACAGGCTTAGCAACCCACTGCGCACCCCTGCGCATAGGCGGCATGCTGCAAGACACAATTCCCAATTTTTGGGTGGAATAAAAAGAGAACATAGCTATTGAAATTTATAACTTTATAAGATATAAATAGCTAAATTTACTAAAGGCAAAAATATGGCAGGTCACTCAAAATGGGCAAATATCCAGCATCGCAAAGGCGCGCAAGATAAAAAACGCTCAAAGTTATTTTCAAAACTAGCAAAAGAAATTACGGTTGCCGCCAAAATGGGCAGCCCCGATGTCGATATGAACCCGCGCTTACGTCTTGCTGTTAATACCGCCAAGCAGAATTCACTGCCCAAAGATGTTATTACCCGCGCGATTAAAAAATCCGATACCGACATAGCAAATTATGACGAAATGCGCTACGAAGGTTTTGGCGCAGGCGGGGTTGGCATTATTGTCGAAGCGCTAACCGATAACCGCAACCGCACCGCATCATCTGTGCGTTCAATTTTTACCAAAGCGGGTTGTGCAATGGGCGCTGATGGCAGTGTTTCGTTTGGGTTCGATAAAGTCGGCGCAATTTCCTACGCGGCCGATGTCGCCGATGAAGATACAATGATGGAAGCGGTGATGGACGTGGGTGCCGATGATTGCATAACATCAGAAGATGGACACGATATTTATTGCGAAACTACCGATTTACACACAGTCGCCAAGGCGTTAGAAGCTAAGTTTGGTGAACCAAAGTCCGCCACCATGATTTGGAAAGCCCAAATCATGATTGCGCTCGATGATGAAACAGGTGTCAAAGTTTATAACCTAATCTCAAGCCTAGAAGATGATGACGACGTGCAGGAAGTTTATTCCAACCTAGAACTTACCGACAGCCTAATGGAAGCCATCGCCGAAGGATAAAAAAGGTAAAGGATAAAGGATAAAGCAAATAATGAACCAAGCGCAACAATCAATACGCATAATAGGCATCGACCCTGGGTTGCGCAATATGGGTTGGGGCATTATCGACAGTCGCGGTTCATCACTAAAACATGTCGCCAATGGCGTTATACAATCAAACGGCAAACTGTCATTAGCGCAACGGTTGTGCCAATTGCACGATGGCTTAAGCAAAGTTATCGAAGAGTTCACCCCCAATGAAGCGGCTGTAGAAAACACATTTGTTAATAAAGACCCTGCAGGCGCATTAAAACTCGGTCAAGCCCGCGGCATTGCACTTTTAGTGCCTGCACGTTTTGCTTTAGATGTTGCCGAATATGCCCCAAATAAAGTTAAAAAAACCGTAGTGGGCGCAGGTCATGCCGATAAGACCCAAATTCTACACATGTTAAAAATATTGCTGCCCAATGCCAACCCAAAAAATGCCGATGCCGCCGACGCACTGGCAATCGCCATAACCCACGCGCAATATAGAGGCGCAAAACAACTCAAAATCGTAGGTTAAAATATGATAGGAAAGCTAACAGGAATTGTCGATGATAGCGATGCACAAAGCCTAATATTAGACGTAAATGGTGTCGGTTATCTTATCAGCGCCTCTACGCGCACATTGGCAGCATTGCCAGCACGCGGTCAAACCATTAGTTTGCTTATCGAAACTTTTGTACGTGAAGACCAATTGCGCCTCTTTGGCTTTGCCACTCAGGCCGAAAAACAATGGTTTACCTTAGTGCAAAGCGTGCAAGGCGTTGGTGCAAAAGTCGCCTTGGCAATTCTTTCGACATTGTCCGCCAACGAATTGGTCAGCGCCATTAGCTTGGGCGATAAAGCCATGGTCGCTCGCACACCGGGTGTCGGTCCAAAAGTCGCCCAGCGCATTGTTACCGAACTTAAAGATAAAATCCCCGCATTTAGTGGCGAAATTGGCTCAATCGCCAACGTCCTAAGCGGCACAGAAAGCGCACCGACCACCAGCATAGCAGCAGATGCCGTTTCGGCATTAAGCAATTTAGGTTATAACAGCGCACAAGCCGCAGGTGCTGTAGCGCGGGTTATTGCCGATGCAGGCGCAGACACAAAACTCGAAAAAATTATCCGCTTATCGTTAAAAGAATTAGCAAGTTAGGCTCAAAATGTTAGACAATACCGACCGAATGATAGATGGCAATAAAAAAGGCGAAGATGCCCAAGACGAAAGCGAAGCAAGCTTCCGCCCGCTAGAATTGTCCGACTTTACAGGTCAAAAGACTGCATGTGAAAACCTAACCATATTTATAGAAGCCGCAAAAGCCCGTAAAGACGTGCTCGACCATGTTCTATTCGCAGGGCCTCCGGGGCTAGGCAAAACCACCCTCGCCCAAATTGTAGCCCGCGAGCTTGGCGTAAACTTCAAAGCCACATCAGGGCCTGTAATCGCAAAATCAGGCGACCTAGCCGCATTGCTAACCAACCTAGACGAAGGCGATGTGCTGTTTATAGACGAAATACACCGCCTAAGCCCCGCAGTAGAAGAAATTCTCTACCCCGCGATGGAAGATTTTCAGCTCGATTTGATAATCGGTGAAGGGCCAGCCGCCCGTAGTGTCCGCATCGAACTCGCACCCTTCACATTGGTCGCCGCCACCACCCGCACAGGCTTACTAACCACCCCTTTACGTGACCGATTCGGCATTCCAATTCGCCTAGAATATTACAACCATGATGAATTGTGCAAAATCGTCAGACGTGGCGCGCGTGTTTTAGGCATTAATATGACCCAAGACGCAGCAATGGAAGTCGCCAAACGCGCCCGAGGCACACCGCGTGTTGCAGGTCGTTTGCTCCGTCGCGTGCGCGACTTTAGCATCGTCGCCAAGCAAGATATAGTCGATAAAGAGATTGCCGACAGCTCCCTAACTAGGCTCGAAGTCGACCATATCGGGCTCGATAAAATGGATCATAAATACCTAAACATTATCGCCAAAAATTATCATGGTGGGCCCGTCGGTGCCGATACAATCGCCGCTGCAATGAGCGAAGGGCGCGACAGTATAGAAGAGGTTATCGAACCTTATCTTATCCAACTGGGCTTCGTTGCCCGCACCCCACGCGGCAGAACCCTAACCCCCCAAGCCTTTGCCCATTTAGGGCTACCAGTCCCCAAAAACCCCGCGATTATTCAAGGAAGCCTATTCGAATGACCCATGATTTAAGCGGTAAAATTATAAAACAACAACACACACTACCCATAAGAATATATTATGAAGACACCGATTTTTCAGGTCGAGTGTACCACGCCAACTACCTACGTTATTGCGAACGCGGACGTACCGATTTTTTACGTTGTTTAAACATTCACCATAGCGACCTAGAAAACCAAGAAACCCCGCAGTTTTTTATAGTCCGCCACATGGATATAAACTTCCTAGCCCCCGCAAAAATCGACGATATAATCGAAGTAAAAACCACCCTAACCAAACTAAAAGCCGCAAGCTTTATCCTAAACCAAACAGTCTACAACCAAGAAACCCTACTATTCCAATCCACAATAACCTGCGCCCTAGTAAACAAAACAGGCAAACCCAGCCGCATAAACCCAGAAACACGTGCAATATTAGAAACTATGGTAATTTTATAGCTGCCAGTGCTGTCCTGATAACGGTATCATGGGTTAAGGTTGTTGTTTTTTCGTTCGGCTTTGGCTCTCTCTTTTTTGACCTGCGGGCGACCACTCTGTGGTCTTGCTAGCGCGTGTCCGCCCACCTCTAAAACGCCGATCTACCCCCTCACGCTTGATTATAACGCAAAACGCAAGTAAATTTCAGGACAGCACCTGACTAGCTAAGGTTGCGGAATAGGTTTAGTTTAGCTAAAAAACCAACGTTTGTGAGGGCAAACCTTACAACCTTTCGAGAGTAAAAAGGGAGAGTAAAAAATACATTTTTTTACGAAGGAGGGCAAGCGCCCGACCGCGAAGCGTA
>CAZHCZ010000025.1:0-21462 GCA_964531635.1 uncultured Hyphomicrobiales bacterium
AGCTGGCACACTTAAAGTGCCTGCTATTAATGTTAATGTCAGCGTTACAAAATCTAAATTCGACAATTTATATGGTTGCCGCGAAAGCCTAGTCGATGGTATTAAACGTGCCACTGACGTAATGATTGCTGGTAAAATTTGCGTTGTTGCGGGTTATGGCGATGTGGGCAAAGGCTCAGCCGAAAGCCTCCGCAGCCAAGGTGCGCGCGTTATGGTTACAGAAATTGACCCGATTTGTGCTTTACAAGCCGCAATGGAAGGTTATGAAGTTGTAACTATGGACGATGCCGCAAAAAAGGGCGATATTTTTGTAACCACAACGGGTAATAAAGATGTGATTACTATCGACCATATGCGTGAAATGAAAGACCGTGCTATTGTTTGTAATATCGGTCATTTTGACAGTGAAATTCAAATTGCTGCATTGCGTAATTTAAAATGGCACAATGTAAAACCACAAGTTGATGAAGTAGAGTTTGCTGACGGCAAGCGTATTATCATATTGGCTGAAGGGCGTTTGGTTAACTTAGGTTGCGCTACTGGTCACCCAAGTTTTGTGATGTCTGCAAGCTTTACCAACCAAGTTTTAGCACAAATAGAAATTTGGGAAAATTATAAAAATTATGAAAATAAAGTTTATGTTTTGCCTAAAAACCTTGACGAAAAAGTAGCCGCATTGCATCTCGATAAATTGGGTGTAAAGCTTACTAAACTTACTCAAGACCAAGCCGATTATTTATCACTACCAGTAGATGGCCCATTTAAGGCCGACCATTATCGTTATTAGGGTGTTTGTTTCGTTCGCGGCTATTTTTCGCCTTCGCGAAAGCCTACACGAGCGAACCTAAGGGCGGGTGCTATGCGCAGCTTGCTAAAAACATATAAATTTAAAGAGCTAGGGAATTAATTTTCTAGCTCTTTTTTGTTTTCATGGTAAACTGGTTTCACTATTGGGTTAATTCGAATTGAGATGTTAAAATGGCGGAATTTTTAAATTTAGATTATATTTTAAGTCTTTTTGATAGCAATGAAAATGTCATTTTAATAATATTGATTGCGAGTTTAACGCTCACTCTTATTTTATTAATAATTTTTCTATTGTCATCAGAACGCAAACGCCATATCGAGCGTAAAAAATTCAAAACAGAAAATAAATATATAAGCAATAAACTGGCGCAATCGCAAGCTGTTGTTGCCAATGACAACCAGTTAACTCTTATATGGGCAGACCAAAATAGCATGTTAGACAATAATGCTATTAACGCTAAAAACTTACAAATATTTGGCAATTTACCTAATGTTATCGGCCTGCCAAAAGCCGCGAAAGGCATTTTAGACTTTAATAATTGGCTAGAAAAAACAGGGGCTGAAAAAATTCAAGCCGCTTTGTTAGAATTGGTTAAAACAGGCAAAGCGTTCGATTTTTTTGTAAAAACCAAAGCCATAGAGCGGGTTGAAATGGTGGGAAATGTGGTTGGACAGGAAATTATTTTCCGCATCCGCGACCTTAAAGATGACAGGCTATCGCTCGCCCGAAGTAATGATAAGTGGAGTGCGTTAGAAAATAATAGCAAACAATATCAAATACTTTTAAACAATTGCCCGTTGCCAATGTGGTTAAGAAGCAATGTAGGCAAATTAATCTGGGTTAACCAAGCCTATATAGAAGCGGTTGAGGGCGAAGATGCAAATAATGTTATTCAAGACAATATAGAGCTTATTTTACCCGCCGATGTTTATAAAATCAGGCAATATTTCGAAGACAATATAACTGCCGATGAAGGTGATGATGAAACGGTTGATTATCTTGAAAGTGGCGGTGTAGAACAACGGGCTTTTGCGGTTATTAAAGGTGAACGTTGCCATTTAAAAATTACTTACAAAAAAATAGAAAACGGTATTGTTGCCACTGCATATGATATGACCAAATATGATTATATTAGCGATGAATTGGTGCGTTATAACCAAGCCCATAAACAAACTTTAGATAAATTAAAAACCGCTATTGTGCAATTTGGGCCTGACCAAAAGTTAGATTTTTACAATTCTGCTTATCAAAAATTATTTGGTATGGATTTCGAGTTTTTAGACAGCAAACCCACCATGTCTTTGGTTCTAGACGAAATTCGCAAATTAAAAAAAATGCCACAACAGGTTAATTTTAAACAGTGGCGTGAAACTCAATTGGAAACGTTTAGGCAAGTGACTGCGAGTGAAAAATGGTGGCACATACCAGGTGGCACAGTTTTACACATTATTGCCGACCCGCATCCGTTTGGCGGCGTTACATTTTTATATGATGATGTAACCGAGCAGATGGAGCTTGAAAGAAAGTTCAATAACCTTGATAAAGTCCAAGCCGAAACGCTAGACAACTTAACCGACGGCGTTGCGGTGTTTAACTCCGATGGCTATCTACAAATTTCCAACCCCGCCTTTGCCAAAATTTGGCAACTTGAAACCGAAGCACTGGCAAACAAACCGCATGTTAACGGTGTGTTGGATAAGTGTGCAGAAAAATCTAACACTACAGAGATTTGGGACAAATTAAAAACCAGCGTGACCACAATTGACGATATACGCCAAAGTTATAACGGGCAAATTAATTGTAAAAACGCTACTATTGTTGACTATGCGTCTATCCCCCTACCCAACAGCTCAACATTAATGACCTTCACCGATGTTACAATGGCGGCAGATGCATCTAATCTACTAAAACAACATAATGAAGCGTTGCTCGCGACCGATAAATTAAAATCAGATTTTGTATCGCATGTATCCTATCAATTCCGCGTGCCACTCACCAGCATTTTAGGCTTTTCCGAAATTCTAGAAAACCAAACATTCGGTTCATTAAACCCAAAACAAATGGAGTATATTGATATAATTCGTTTAACGAGCGAAGGGCTACGCGCATTAATTAACGATGTGCTAGACTTAGCTTCGCTCGATGCCGACCGTATGGAACTGCGTTATGAACAAATTAAAATTGTGGATTTGGTCAAAAATGCAACCAATATGGTTAAAATGCCGACGAATAAGAAAAACATAGTTCTAAACAGAATTATTATGCCATCAATTGGTAGTTTTGCTGGTGATGCCGAGCGGGTTGGGCAGGTTTTGTATAATCTACTGTCGAATGCTATTCACTTTAGCGAGCCCAATTCAATAGTTTCGATAGGGGCGGAGAAAGAAAATGACTATATAAAATTATGGGTACGCGATGCTGGCATTGGTATTAAACCCGAAGAATTGTCAACAGTTTTTGAAAAATTTAAATCGAACAAACCTGGTGGTGCAGGGCTTGGTTTGTCTTTGGTCAAAAGGTTGGTTGAGTTTCATGGTGGCGAAGTTAAAATATCATCGGAATTGGGTAAGGGTACAATTGTAAGTTGCTATTTCCCGCTTGAACAACAGAAAACACCTGCCGCCGATGTGCTGCAAGAGGTTGATGTGCTACAAGAGGTTAATGAAGTTGTAGAAGATAAAAAACCAACAGCTCGAGAGCAATTGGCATTATTGCGTAATAAAGAGAATACCACCGAAGCAGAAACACCTAAGCCAATAGAAGATACCGAGCAGGGAAAAGATAACGAGCAAGATAACGATAACGAGCAGGTAAAAGATGATAATGACGGTAAAAGTATTTTTGGCAATGCTCGTTTAGCAGCACTTTATGAGCGCAGTAAAAATAAAGATAAAGAAGAATGAGCGAGGAAATAAAATCACTTTTCATTGCTTCTGAAGCAGAAATGCAAAGCCTAGCAGAAGCCATAGCAAAAACAGCAAAAATGGGTGATGTATTTTTATTAGATGGTGAATTGGGCGTAGGCAAAAGTTTTTTTTCGCGCCAATTTATAAAATATTTAAACCAAAAACAAAGTGATAAACCAATTCAAGTGCCAAGCCCGACTTTTACTTTGGTGCAAATATACGACCATTTATCGCCCCCGGTTTGGCATTTTGACCTTTACCGTCTATCGACCGCCGATGAAGCCTATGAATTGGGTTTAGATGATGCGATTAAAACTGCAATTTGTTTAATAGAATGGCCAGCACGCTTAGAAAATGATTTGCCAAAAGATGCTCTGCCAATATTGTTTAAACATGATGGAGAAAATAGCCGAAATTTAGAGTTTATACTCAATAAAAAATGGCAAAAGCGGTTAAATTATTTATTCTAGGAGTAGTCGTTGTTAATGCAAAAAATATTCAACATTCCATCGGGTTATAGTTTTTTACGCTCTCTTGCCCGCGCGGTTTTAACCCAAAGCCTGCCAAACTTACAACAGGTAAAGCCAAACGGTTTAAGCGATGTGCTTATACTGCTGCCGACCCAGCGCGCTTGCCGTGATTTTCGCAAAATACTATATGATGAAAATGGCAAAAAACCACTGATAATGCCCGAGATTAGAGCCTTTGGTGCATTAGAAGATGATTGGGTAAGCGTTGGCGATGAGCAAAGCCAAACGCCTGAAATATTTTCGATAAAACAAGCAATATCGCCGCTTGATAGGCAGCTAATATTGGCAAAATATATTGCAAAACTATCGGGTGTTGATAAGCGTTTAAACCTTAAAAACCCCGCAATGGCACTGCATATGGCGAAAGACCTATGCAAATTATTCGACAGTGTGCTGATAGAAGAAGCCGACGCTAGCAAATTTTCCGAACTTGTTGATGCCGAATTTGCCGAAAACTGGCAGTTAATAAGTAAGTTTTTAGATATTGTTTTTAAAACCTGGCCCGATGTTTTAAATGCCTATGGCAAGAGTGATGAAATTGTTAGGCGGCAAAAACTAATGGCGCTAGAATTAGAGTATTTCGTTCAGCAAGAAGCAAAGAACCAAGCTCGTCCTATTATTGTCGCAGGGTCGACAGGTTCGGTAATGGCAACAAAAAAATTCCTAAAAGGCATAATTGGTCTTGCTAACGGCACGGTTATTCTACCAGGGCTAGATGTTTTTATGGACAATTTAAGTTGGGCTGCAGTTTCACTCGCTCACCCGCAAAATAATTTAAAAAATTTGCTCGAGTATATAGAAATAGAACGAGAGAATGTTGCAATTTTACCCAATATTAGCCGCCAAGCCGATGTTGGTTTATCGCTCAAACGCCAACTTGCCAGTGAGATGGTGCGCCCAAGCGCCACCTCGCATATGTGGCATAAACTGCCCGATAATTTTAATAAAATTAAGCTCACAAAAGCGCTTGAACAGGTTGAGTTGCTAGAAGCACCAACCGTGCAGATTGAAGCGGTGGCAATAGCGCTTATGATGCGCAAAGCGGTAGAAGATAAGCAAAAATGTGCATTAATTACCCCGAATAGGCAGCTCGCTCGGCGCGTGCAAAATGAACTAAAACGGTGGAATATTCATGTCGATGATTCAAGTGGCGTGCCGTTAAGCGACACTGCACCCAGCGTGTTTTTACAACATGTAATTGCAGTGCAGTTGCAGCAATTTAGTCCATCATCACTATTAGGGTTGCTAAAGCACCCTTATTTTAAAACAGAATTTTTAACGGGCATGAGTGCCGCTAATATGCAACAGGCTATTTATGCTATAGAGCTTATAATATTGCGCGGTGTGCGCCCAAAAGAAGGCATTGACGGGCTATTGGCGGCTTTGGAATTAAAGCTCAATAACAAAACATATGAATACCAACATGCGCTGCTAAAAAAGCTCGATGAAAACAGTTGGAATTTAGCAAAAACCCTGCTCGAAGAATTACAGCAAGTTTTTACTCCGTTAAACATTAAAACGGCTAATAACTTTGCTAATATTTTTACTACCCATTTAAAAGTTGCCGAAAAATTATGCCTTATCGACAGCGCCAATAATTCTTTACTTTGGCAAAGCCACGAGGGTGACAGTTTGGCGCAATTAAGCACCGAAATTCTACAAAGTGCCGATAATTTCGAACATGTGACTTTAGGTGAATACGAAGCGATGCTTAAAAACTTAATGTCGCCCATTACAGTGCGCTCAAAAGACAATTCTTACGAAGGTTTGGCAATTTTTGGGGCATTAGAAGCGCGGTTGGCAGATTTGGATATGGCAATAATTGGTGGCTTGAACGAGGGTGTATGGCCGCAAGTTCCGCAAACAGATGCGTGGGTTAGCCGCGCAATGATGGCGAAAATTGGTTTGCCCGCACCTGAACGACGTGTTGGTTTGTCGGCGCATGATTTTATTGCCGCATTTGGGGTTAAAAAAATAATTTTAACCCGTGCGCAAAAACAAGGCGGTGCGCCAAGTGTTGCCTCGCGCTGGTTGTTGCGCCTTAAAGCCGTGCTAAATGCGTTGGATATGGAATATGCCCTAGAACCCACGCAACCATGGCTAAAATGGGCGCAAGATATTGACCAACCGAGCCAAATAAAACCCAACCCAAAGCCCGAACCGCGCCCACCTATTTATGCCCGCCCTAAGCAAATGAGCGTAAGTGATATCGAAACTTGGATACGCGACCCCTATGCGATTTATGCCAAAAAAATACTAAAAATTGCGCCATTAGACAGCCTTGAATTAGAAATAGGCGCTGCCGAAAAAGGCTCACTCCTGCATGATATATTGCACACATTTAGCCAAAATTATGAAGGCATAATTAAACCAGATGCAAAGCAGGTGTTGATTGAAATTGGGGTGAAAAAATTTAGTGATATTAAAATATCATACCCGCAATTATACGCTTTTTGGTGGGTAAAATTTATAAACATAACCGATTGGTTTTTAGAAAATGAAACCGCACGACGGGCAAATAACCCCAAAATTTATAGCGAAATAAAAGGTAAAATTCTTATTTTTGATAAAATGGGTGAACCCGCTTTTACCTTAACTGCGCGGGCAGACCGTATAGATATTTGGAGTGATAAAGCCGAAATTA
Source organism: uncultured Hyphomicrobiales bacterium (assembly GCA_964531635.1). Lineage (GTDB taxonomy): Bacteria > Pseudomonadota > Alphaproteobacteria > Rhizobiales > OSC116 > OCS116. The sequence goes on from CAZHCZ010000025.1 coordinate 6,889, forward strand.
TAGATTATAAAACAGGCACACCACCGAGCAAAAAACAAGTAGAGGCGGGTTTTTCTCCGCAATTGCCACTCGAAGCGCTACTATTGGTAAATAATGGTTTTGACGGTTGTAAAATTGCCAATAGTATAGCCATTGATTTTTCATATATGCAGCTAAAAGGCACGAACCCTGTTGGTAAAATATACGATTTTGCAAAGTCAGACAAAGCCCAAATTATGGAAGATGTTTATAAGGGCTTAGAGCAACGCATTGCCGACTTTGCCGAACAAAACACAGCTTATAAACCTCGCGAACTTGCCGAGTTTGCTGCAAGGTTTAGAGATTATGACCATCTCGCCCGTACAAAAGAATGGTCATTAATTGAAAAGGGCGATGATATATGAGCCTAAAATTAGAAACCACCACCAAACGCCAAAACACTGCTGCAAACCCGCAATTATCGGCATGGTTGAGCGCCAATGCAGGCTCGGGAAAAACCCATGTTTTAATTAATAGGGTTATTAGAATTTTATTAGCAGGCACGCAACCTCATAAAATTTTATGCCTAACCTTTACTAAAACTGCTGCTGCCGAAATGCAAAACCGTTTGTTTAAAACCCTATCCAACTGGGCGGTGTTGGATGATGAAAAACTTATAAACGAAATTTCCAATATTAATGATGGGGTGTTTAAACCAGAGGCGTTAAACAATGCCCGTAGACTATTTGCCGAGGCGCTAGAAACATCGGGCGGGTTAAAAATTCAAACCATTCATGCCTTTTGCGAGCGCATTTTACACAGTTTCCCAATCGAGGCAGGAATATCGCCACAATTCGAAGTTATTGATGATCGTTCCGCCAGCGAAATGTTATTAATAATAAAACGAAATATTTTAAACCAAGCGCAGGATATTAACGGTAGATTTGGCAATTCAATGTCAATTATTAGCCAATATTCTAATGAAGAACAATTTGATAATTTAATAAATGGGTTGATTAAAAACCGTCAAAAAATTTCTAAACTCATTGGTTATGATTTTGCCGATACTGGTTTTGAAGATGCACCTATGGGGAGCAAAATTGGCAAATTGGGTAAGGTTTTGAACTTAGATAAGCTCATACTAGAAGCTGATAATAAAGGTGTTGATGTTTATGAGCTTTATCAAGCTATATTGACCGATAAAACGCAATGGCCGATGGCTGACTTTAAGGAGTTTTCCTTAATATTAAAGGAAGTTGGCGGCAAAAGTAACGTAAAACAAGCAGAAATATTTGATGCGGCAATAAATTCAACAGACATTGAAAAATATTTCGATATATTTTTTACTAAAGCCCGCACTCCAAAAGCTAAACTTTTTTATGGTGATGTTAAAAACTTTACAAATATTTGCCAACGAATTGAAGATGAAAAGCTTAAGGCAATAGTGAAATATGAAAAGCTATCGGCAGTAAAATTATACCAAGCATCAATAGCTCTATTCGAAATTGGCAATGCTATTTTATGGAAATTTGTTCAAGAAAAACAAAATAAAAACATGGTCGACTATGATGACCTTATTAACATAACCGCCAAACTGTTAAACGGAAAAACCAATAAACACAAAGGACAAACTGCATGGGTGCTGTATAAACTTGATAATGGTCTAGAGCATATTTTAATAGATGAAGCGCAAGATACAAGCCCGCAGCAATGGTCAGTTATTGAACCATTGGTTAACGAGATTACGGCAAATTCGGGTAGTAATGATACTAGCCGCAGCCTATTTGTGGTGGGTGATGACAAGCAGTCTATTTACAAATTTCAGGGCGCAGATAGGGACGAATTTAAGCATAAAGAAAAGCTATTTGAGCAGAGTTTTAAAACCGCACAATTGCCATGGGAACGCATTGGGCTTGACCTATCCTTCCGCTCTGCCCCTTGCATATTAGAGGCGGTCGATAGGGTGTTTAGTTTTGAACAAGCCGCAAAAGGCGTTTATGATGAAACTATAGACAATCAAATAAAAACTCGCCATTTTGCCCACAGAAATGTTGGTGGAATTGTTGAGCTTTGGGATGTGGAACAGGGCGTTCAGGTTGATGTGCCAAACGCATGGCGCGCGCCTGTCGATGAACCAAGCCCCGTAAGCCCAAGCCGTATGCTTGCCGATAAAATAGCCAATAAAATAGCGCTGTGGTTAAAGCAAAATCGCTTATTAAAATCTAAAAACCGCCCAATAAAGCCGAGCGATATTTTAATATTGGTTCGCCGCCGAAACGACTTTGTTAATGCGCTTATTCGAGCCTTAAAAAGCCACAATATTCCTGTTGCGGGCATCGACCGTATGCGTGTAAATGCCGAACTTATTGTCGAAGATATGCTTGCATTGGGAAAATTTTGTTTGTTGCCCGAAGATGAGTTCACCCTATCCATAATACTAAAAAGCCCATTAATTGGCATTGATGACGATGACTTATTTAAGCTGGCCTATGACAGAAAAACCAACCTTTGGCAGGCACTTAAAGCTGCTAAATCTCCAAAATGGCAAAGCATATATGAAAGGTTAAATGCTTGGCTAAAATTGTCAAAAACATTGCGTCCGTTTGATTTTTATATGCAGGTATTATCGGCAAATGGTGGGCGCAAAAAACTTATTTCCAGACTGGGTGCAGATGCACATGACCCGCTCGATGAGTTTTTAAACTTGGTCGAAAATTTTGAACTTAATCACACACCCGACCTAAGCCAATTGCTCATTTGGATAGAAAATGATAAAGCAGAGTTAAAACGCGAAATTGACGGTGAAAAAAACGAAGTGCGCATTATGACCGTGCATGGTGCTAAGGGGTTGGAATCCAACATCGTTATACTGCCTGATACCTATGGCTTGCCGCAAAAAGGCCGAGGTGAAGAATTAGCATTTCAATTTGGCGATGAAAGTTTTGCCTATTGGCGACCCAATAAAGACACAGAACCCAACTTAGTAAAGCAAATAAAGTCCGATAATTATATTAAAGAAATAGAAGAATATCACCGCCTGCTTTATGTGGCAATGACTAGGGCAGGTGATGAGCTGTATATTGCAGGCTATAGTAAAAAATTGGCCAGTGAAAAAGCGGAGTTTTATAACTGGCATCAACTGGTTGAGCAAGCTTTTACGGGTTGGGCAGAGCCAATAGAAACTGATGACGGGCATATTTTACGTTATGAAACCAGTGGTGATGTTGAGCAAGAAAAAGATTTTGCCCCCCGAACGCTTGCAAAAACACCGTTGCCAAAATGGGCAATAAGTAATGCTTCACGCTCTAAACCCAATTTACGGGCGTTGTCGCCATCGACATTGTTAGCCAGTAATGAGAGTGATTTTTCTAACCTAGAGATACGGTTTTCACCATTAGAAAACCTAGCAGATAATAGGTTTTTACGCGGTAATTTAATTCACAAATTGTTAGAAAATTTACCTAAAATTAATGCTAACTTACACTCTGTAACCACCAAAAAATATTTAGAGAAACATGCCGATGTTTTTTCTGCGCAAATGTTAAAAGACATTGCCACCGAAGTAGAAGTGATTATGAAAGACAGCCGTTTTGCATTAATTTTTAGTCAAAATTCACAGTCTGAAATATCAATTGTTGGCGAAATTGTTTGTAATGGCAAAACGAAGCTTATTTCGGGGCAGATTGATAGGCTTATTGTTGATGACAAGCAAATTTTAATATTGGACTATAAATCCAACCGCCCGCCACCGACAAATTCTAAAGATGTTAGTAAACAATATCTTGGTCAAATGGCGGCATACCGTGCGTTGTTGCAACAAACTCACCCCAACCACACTATAAAAACCGCTATATTATGGACATTTACGGCACAATTAATGCCTTTATCCAGCCAACAATTGGATGAAGCCTATACAGAAATTTTTAACCAAACCCCTTAAACTTTATGCTAGCCCCTTGACGAATGGTGTTTAGAACCCTAAATTTACATTCTCTATGGAATTAAAAGAAGGATTACGCCCATGGCTACAATTAAAGTGACTGACGATAGTTTTAAGGTCGATGTTTTAGAATCAAATAAACCCGTTTTGGTTGATTTTTGGGCAGAATGGTGTGGACCTTGTAAGCAAATTGGACCCGCATTAGAAGAGCTTTCAGTCGAATTGGGCGACAAAATATCTATCGCTAAAGTTAATATTGATGAAAACCCCAACACTCCAGCACAATTTGGCGTGCGCGGAATTCCGACCTTATTAATTTTTAAAAATGGCGAACTTGCGGCGACTAAAGTTGGCGCATTGCCGAAAAGCAAAATTGCTGAATGGATTGAAGCGAACACATAAACTAACCATTATCTTCGATATATCGCAATATATTTCCCGCCTGATAAAGTGAGCCACAAATTAAAATGCGTGGTGGGGCTTTGCAATCGAGTTTAATTTGTTTTAATGCGTCGGTAAAGTCGTTAGCAATTGAGGCTTCGAGCCCAACATTATTGGCGATTTGGTATAGCTTTTCGGCTGTAAAACTATTATTTTGCCCTTTAATTTCTAAACAAAATAATTTTGGATTAAGGGCAATAAATGGCTTTAAAAACTCATGTGCCTGCTTGCTGTCTAACATCGCGACAATTAAATAAAGCGGGCGAGGGTCGGTTTGGCTAAGCTTTAGAAGTTGTTGAGCAAGGGCAATTCCACCCGCAGCATTATGCCCACCATCGAGCCATATTTGGGCGTTTTTAACGCTTAATGAAGCCAATGATTTTGAGTTTATGCGTTCGAACCGCGCAGGCCACTTTACTTGTATTAAAGCTTGGGCTAATAATGTTTCATCGAATTTTTCTAGCAAAAAATCACATGCGGCAATAGCAATGGACGCATTTTGAATTTGATGCGCGCCCAAAAGTGCGGGCAGTGGTAAATCCATTAGTCCCATTTGGTCTTGAAAGGTCAGCCGCCCATATTGCTCAAAAGCTTGAAACTCAACGCCGTAACTTATCATTTTGGCATTATTTTTTTGAGCAATATTTTCAATAACATTAAACACATCATCGCATTGAACACCAACAATTACGGGGGTGTTTTGCTTAATAATTCCTGCTTTTTCATACGCAATTTTTTCAATATCGCTGCCCAAATATTCAGTATGGTCGATGCTTACAGGGGTAATGATGCTTAAAATTGGTTTTTCGATAACATTGGTTGCATCAAACCGCCCGCCTAGCCCCACTTCTAATAGCAAATAATCGGCGTTAACTTGTGAAAATGCTAAAAAAGCGACTGCTGTAGTAAATTCAAAAAATGTAATGGCATCGCCATCATTTGCGTCCATCACTTCGTTTAGAATTTTAACCAATGCTTGTTCGCTAATATCTTGGTCTGCTAAATAAATACGCTCGGAAAACCGTACCAAATGTGGCGATGTGTAGGCATGAATTTTTTTGCCGTGGCTTTGCAATATCGCCCTTATAAAGCTAAGCGTTGAGCCTTTGCCATTGGTGCCTGCAATATGAACAATTGGCGGTAATTTTTTATGCGGGTTATCAAGCTTGTCCAGCAATTTAATCAACCTATCAAGCGATAAATCAATCGATACGGGGTGCAATTTATGCGCTTTGGCTAATATTTCATCACTGTTTGCCACTATGCTTCTTCAACAACCTCAAGTGTATCTTCAGCAGCAACTTCTTCTTCTTCTTCAACGGGTGTTTCTTCAACATCTGAATGGGCTGGTTTGTTTAAAAACATCAAACAAAGGCGCGTAATAATATCGCGTAAATCATGCCTATGCACAACCATGTCGACCATGCCATGTTCAAATAAATAATCGGATTTTTGAAACCCTTCAGGCAATTTTTCGCGAATGGTTTGCTCAATAACTCTTGGACCTGCAAAGCAAATTAAAGCATCGGGTTCGGCAATATGAATATCACCCAACATGGCGTAAGATGCGGTTACACCGCCTGTTGTTGGGTCGGTTAACACTACAGTATAAGGTAAACCTGCTTCGCGCAATTGTTGCACGGCAACAGTTGTGCGCGGCATTTGCATGAGCGATAAAATACCCTCTTGCATTCTTGCACCGCCTGATGAGGCAAACAATACAAAGCCTGTTTTATGTTTAATGGCGGCTTGCATGCCGACAATAATAGCCTCGCCTGCTGCCATGCCTAATGAGCCACCCATAAAGCCAAAATCTTGTACTGCGGTAACCAGTTCAAGACCTTTTACTTTACCAATACCCAATTCGACACTGTCTTTATTGCCAGTTTTGGCTTTGGCGGCTTTTAAGCGGTCGGTATATTTTTTTTCATCGCGGAATTTAAGTGGGTCGAGCGGCACATCGGGTACATCTATGCTTTCATATTGCCCATCATCGAACCAAATTTCAAACCTTTTTTTAGCGCCAATGCGCATATGGTGTTCACTCTCAGGAATAACGAACTGGTTGGCTTCGACATCGCGATGGAACACCATTTTGCCCGACTTTGGGCAGGTAATCCATAAATTATCGGGAGTTTCTTTTTTAGTAAGCATGCCTTGAATGCGTGGTCTTACTACGTTTTTAATCCAATTCATTTATCATATTCCTTAAAAATACTAGGTACTGACCTTAAGTTTAACAGATTATTTATCGTGCTTCAACAATTGCTTTTTTTAACGCTTGAGTTAAGTTTGTCAATTGTTGATAGGTTTGATTGGTTGCATTGTTATTTGCGTCTACCGTATTTGGAATAATAGAAACCAATGCCGAGCCAACCACCACGCCGTCGGCAAATTTAGCAATACAAGCGGCTTGGGCAGGGGTTTTAACACCAAAGCCAACTGCAATTGGTAAGTCTGTGGCGGCGCGAATTGGCTGTAATGCTTTTTCTACGGTTGTAAAGTCGGGTGTGGCTGAGCCAGTAGTGCCGTTAATTGACACATAATATAAAAACCCGCTAGTATTTTGCAATACTGTTGGTAGCCGTTTGGCATCAGTTGTTGGTGTGGCAAGGCGAATAAAATTAATTCCTGCTTTAATTGCAGGCAGGCAAAGCTCATTATCAGCTTCGGGTGGTAAGTCGACAATAATTAAACCATCAACGCCTGCTTGTTTGGCTTGAGATAGAAATTCAGCACAGCCCATATGATAAATCGGATTATAGTAACCCATTAAAATAATTGGCGTATCGGCATCAGTTTTGCGAAACTCTTGTACCAATTTAAGGGTTTTTAGTAAAGTTTGCCCCGCGTTTAATGCCCGTCTATATGAAAGTTGAATGGGTACACCTTCGGCTGCAGGGTCGGTAAATGGCATGCCAATTTCAATAATATCGGCACCATCTTTACTTAGGTTTTTTATTATTTTTAAACTGTCGGCATAATTGGGGTCGCCTGCGGTTACAAAACACACCAAGGCGGCACGGTTTTGAGCTTTGCATTGTTCAAACTTTGCATCGAGGCGGGTGGTGAAATTTGTCATATATCATGTCCTAAATATTCGGCGACGGCAAAAACATCTTTGTCGCCACGCCCACATAAATTCATAACTATAATTTGGTCTTTGTCCATTTTTGGTGCGAGTTTGCTAACAAAAGCAAGCGCATGGCTCGGCTCTAGGGCAGGGATAATCCCCTCCATTTTTGTGCAAAGTTTAAAGGCTTCTAATGCTTCATTGTCGGTTGCGTTTACATATTCTATGCGCCCAACTTCTTTAAGCCAACTGTGTTCAGGCCCAATACCTGGGTAGTCAAGCCCTGCTGAAATTGAATGACCTTCAATAATTTGCCCGTCATCATCTTGCAATAAATATGTACGATTGCCGTGCAATACGCCCGCTTCACCACCAGCTAAAGATGCACAATGTTGGTCAGTATCTAAGCCTTTTCCGCCCGCCTCAACACCATAAATTTTAACGCTTTCATCGTCTAAAAATGGGTGAAACAAGCCAATGGCGTTTGAGCCGCCGCCAATACAGGCGACTAAAGCATCGGGCAAGCGACCTTCTTCATCGAAAATTTGTTGTTTGGCTTCAATGCCAATAATGCTCTGAAAATCTCGCACCATCATCGGGTAGGGGTGAGGGCCTGCGGCTGTGCCAATAATATAAAATGTATCTTCGACATTGGCAACCCAGTCACGCAAAGCTTCGTTCATCGCATCTTTAAGCGTACCAGCACCATTGGTTACGGCAACAATTTCAGCGCCTAATAAACGCATTCTAAACACATTGGGTTTTTGCCGTTCAATGTCTTTTGCGCCCATATAAACGGTGCAGGGCAAACCAAACCGTGCGGCAACGGTTGCGGCGGCAACCCCGTGCTGCCCAGCGCCAGTTTCGGCAATAATGCGTTTTGCACCCATGCGTTTTGCAAGTAAAATTTGCCCCAAACAATTGTTAATTTTATGCGAGCCTGTATGGTTTAGCTCGTCGCGTTTAAAGTAAACTTTAGCACCGCCAAAATGTTCGGTTAGCCGTTCTGCCAAATAAATTGGGCTAGGGCGACCTGTATAATATTTGCCTAAATGTGCCAACTGTTTGTTAAAACTGGGGTCGTTTTTGGCAGTGGCATAGGCTTTTTCTAGAGCTAAAATATTGGGCATTAAAGTTTCGGCAACAAACCGCCCGCCAAAAATACCAAAAAACCCATTTTCATCGGGGCCTTCACGCAAACCATTTGTCATTATTTTAACCCTTTTGCTTTTTTGATAAATTGTTCAATTAAATTTTTATCTTTAACACCACGCACCTGCTCAACGGCGGATGAAACATCGACATTATATATGTTAGACTGTTGCATGGCTAGTGCTATATTGTTAACGTTCAACCCACCCGCCACCATGGTTTTACAGTTAAATTTTTCGCCCGCAAGCAATGCCCAATTAAATGCTTGCCCATTGCCACCTGGTAATATTGCGCCTTTAATGGGCTTGGTATCAAATAATAAAATATCGACAACATTTTGATAAAGATAAGCTTTCTTTACATCATCGGTGTTATCAATAGCAATAGCTTTAATAATAGCCAAACCTGTTTTGTTTTTAATTTTTTGACAATCAACGGGTGTTTCATTGCCATGCAACTGAATATAACTGGGTTTAAATTTTGCAATTTGTTCTATTTCAGACATTGGCGCATTTACCGTTAATATTACAGATTTCATAGTTTTTGGCGTATGATTAATCAGCCTCTCTAAGTCACTAATATCGACATGGCGTGGGCTTTTTGCAAAATTAACAAAGCCAATAAAATCCGCTCCTGCGGCAGCGCAAATGTCTATAAATTCTAGAGATTTTATACCACAAATTTTAACCAGATTGGCCATTAGCGACTGACCCTAATAGAGTCCCAAATCTCATTAGCCATAACAAGCGGGTTTTTGGCTTGGGTAATCGCCCGCCCAATTACCAAATAGTCGGCACCTTCGGCTATGGCATCTTGCGGGGTCATAATGCGTTTTTGGTCATGCGCAGCAGAACCTTTAGGGCGAATACCTGGAACGATTGTTTTAAACTCATGTCCACATGCAGCTTTAATAGCGCTAATTTCATGCGGTGAGCAAACCACACCATCAAGCCCGCAATTTTGTGCCAATTTTGCTAAATTAACCACTTGGGCTTTGGTGTCATACTTTATTCCAAGCGTGCCCATGTCGGCATTATCCATTGAGGTTACAATGGTCACGCCAATAAGCAATGGGCGCTTAAACCCCATTTTTTCGGCGCTATTAACCGCCTTAACAGCGGCTAACATCATCGCCTTACCGCCAAGGGTATGGATATTTATCATAAAAGGTTCAAGCGGTAATAATGCACAAATTGCAGCGTTAACCGTGTTGGGAATATCCGATAATTTTAAATCGAAAAAAACAGGTATACCCAATGCGCTAATTTTTTTAACTGCGGTTAAACCATGGGCATAAAAAAATTCAAGACCTAGTTTTATGCCGCCAACTTTACCGACCAAACTTTTAGTAAGGTCAAAGGCATGGCTAAAATTAGGCGTATCTAGCGCTACTAAAATGGGGTTTTGCGGAGTGTTATTGGTCATTACTATATAACTTAATTGCTAGTTTTTTTTACTTCAACACTTCTATAGGCTTTTTCTTCGGCATTTTCGCGTAATTTATCGGCTTCGCTGTGCCATTTATTGGCATCTTTTTTGTGTATGCGCGATGCTTTGCGATATTTATGTTGCCCCAACCATACAATTATTCCGCCCAAAAGCAAACCAATTGATATTGAAACGAGGATAACAATATAAAGTGATAATTCTAGGCTTAAAGCAGGGTCAACAGAATTAAAAGGGTCAAGAGAAATAAACACTGTATGGCTGTTGGCAATTAATAAAAAGCCTGACAATAGCAAAACAGGAAAGGTAATTAACCAGCGTAATATTTGTTTCATACTAATTCTCATTTCAACATTAATAGGTTGTAATCTTAATGTTGAATATAATAAAATTTTGGTTGTTATGCAATAAGTTTGCAAATTATCCGTTTAATTTGTCGCGTAATTCTTTGCCCGTCTTAAAAAAAGGCACATATTTTTCGGCAACTTGTACAGTTTCGCCAGAGCGTGGGTTGCGACCTACACGGGCTTTACGATGTTTCACAGAAAAAGCACCAAAGCCGCGCAATTCAACTCTATCTCCGCGTGTTAATGCACCAGTGATTTCATCGAAAATTTTATTAACAATATTTTCAACGTCTCGTTGATATAAATGCGGATTGGCGTCGGCAATTTTTTGGATAAGTTCAGATTTTATCATGTGTTTAATAACCTCTAACTGTTCAATTAATACTTAATTATTAGTCACTATCCAACGGTGACTTTGAAATGAGCTATAAAATCTAGGCAAATTTCATATAACAATGATTAATTGTAAATTCTATCAGTATTTTATTTATAGTTTAATTTTTACGCAAGTTTGACTAATTTGTAAAGTAAATACGACTTATACGCGAAATTCTAATTCAGCATAATTGCCATAAGGCCATTAGATGTTACGTTTTTAGCCCTTATAGCGAATATATTAACACCAATAAGTTGATTTGCATTGGCTTTTAATAATTGCAACAAACTGTCTTCATCAAATGGTTCTGGTGTCCAATCTATAATATCTAGATTTTCGGCAGGCTTATCGGCATCTTCTAATTGGGTTTTTATCCAACCTTTTGCATCTGTAATATCGCCCACGGCATCAATAAGTTTGTTGTCGACCGCTTGGCGGCCTGAAAATACGCGACCATCAGCCAATATTAATGCTTCTGACAAAGTAAAATTACGGCGAGTTTTAACCAAATCAACAAACCAGTCGTAACTGTCTTTGACCATAATTTCAGTTTGTTTGCGCACTTCGTCGCTGAGTGGAATTGCGCCCGAAGGTTCGGCTTTAAGCGGTGCGCTTTTTACAGTTTGCATTTTAATACCAACTTTGTTTAGCAACTCGACATATTCTGGCCACTGATAAACAACGCCAATAGACCCTGTTATGGTATTGCCGCTGGCATATATTTGGTCAGCAGCAATGGCGGAAATATAACCACCCGATGCAGCGACTCCACGCATTAAAGCGGTTACAGGCTTTTTTTCAGCAACCTTACGCAATGCTAAATATATATCTTCACTGCCTGTTACCGTACCGCCAGGGCTATTAATAATTACAATAAGCCCTGATACTTTTTTCGAATTTTCGATAAGTTTAATTTGTTTAAGCAACCGCTCATCACGGTATATAATTCCAGTAATTTCAAGCGATGCAATATGTTGTTTTTGAAAACCTAATGTTTGGTTGCTAATGGTTACAGCACTAATTGCCACCAACCCAACAATTAATATAACAACTGCTATAAAGCGCCAAAATGTTAAATGGCGTTTTAAATGCCGCTGTTGCGCAATTTCATGAGGGTTTAAAGGCATAATATTGTCACTCTTATATTGTCACTTTAAAATTGTATTTTTATAACTTGGGAGCTTTAATAAAACTCCCAAGTTAAGTATTATGTTTATTTTTTGTTCAAGGCAGCGCCAAGAATATCACCCAATGATGCACCAGAATCACTAGAGCCATATTGAGCGACTGCTTCTTTTTCTTCGGCAATCTCTAAGGCTTTAATGGAAACCGATACACGACGTGAGCGGGCATCAAATTGTGTGATACGCGCGTCGAGTGTTTGACCTTCTTTAAAGCTGTCAGGGCGTTGATTTTCTCTATCGCGAGATAAATCATTACGGCGAATGGTTGTGGTTAATTCGGTATCACCGATTTTAACCAATACTCCGTCGTCCGATGTTGAAATAACTTCACAAGAAACAATAGCACCACGTTTAAGACCAGTTTTATTGTCACCAGCCATAGGGTCGCTGCCTAATTGTTTAATACCTAGGCTAATGCGTTCTTTGTCGGTATCGACTTCAAGCACAATAGCTTTAACATCTTGACCTTTTTTAAACTGTTTAATGGCTTCATCGCCCGATATGTTCCAGTCGAGGTCAGACAAATGCACCATGCCGTCAACATCACCATCTAGCCCAATAAACAAACCAAATTCGGTAATGTTTTTTACTTCACCTTCGATTTGAGTACCAGCACTATAAGTTTCGGCAAATTTTAACCATGGGTTGTCTAGGCACTGTTTAAGACCAAGCGAAATACGGCGTTTTGAAGGATCAACCTCAAGAACCATAACTTCAACTTCTTGGCTGGTTGCAACAATTTTACCTGGGTGGATATTTTTCTTTGTCCAGCTCATTTCTGAAACATGAACAAGACCTTCAATGCCGTCATTCAGTTCAACAAATGCACCATAATCGGTAATATTTGTTACAACGCCTTTAAACTTAGCATTGAGTGGGAATTTTTCGTCTACTTCTGTCCACGGGTCGGCTTGCAATTGTTTCATGCCTAGGCTAATGCGCTGTGTATCAGGGTTGATTTTAACAATTTGAACCTGAATGGATTCACCAACAGTTAACACTTCAGAAGGGTGATTGATACGTTTCCACGCAATGTCAGTAACATGCAATAGACCGTCGATACCGCCAAGGTCAACAAATGCGCCATAATCGGTAATATTTTTAACAATGCCTTCCATTTCTTGGTTTTCGGCAAGGTTTGCAACAATGTCAGCACGTTGTTCGGCACGGGCTTCTTCTAAAATAGAGCGGCGTGAAACAACAATATTGCCACGGCGTTTGTCCATTTTCAACACTTGGAAAGGTTGAGAAATATTCATCAATGGTGCAATATCGCGAATGGGGCGAATATCAACTTGAGAACCGGGTAAGAAGGCAATTGCGCCATCAATATCAACAGTAAAGCCGCCTTTAACACGACCAAAAATAACACCATTAACTTTTTCGCCATTTTTAGAGGCTTTTTCGAGTTTAATCCAGCTTTCTTCGCGGCGTGCTTTTTCACGGCTAAGCATAGCTTCGCCCATAGCATTCTCAACGCGTTCAAGATAAACTTCTACAGTATCGCCGACTTTAATTGTGTTTTCTTCACCAGCGACTTGGAATTCTTTTAAAGGCACACGACCTTCAGTTTTTAGACCGACATCAATGATGGCAAGGTCGTTTTCAATAGCGATAACACGTCCGGTTATCACTGAGCCTTCATCAAGGCTTGTATCTGCAAGGGATTCGTTAAGCAGGGCTTCAAAGTCGTCCATGCTCGGGTTTAAGGATTCTGACATTAATGTCTCCAAATTTCAAAATATAGGTTGGCCAATAGTTTCTCTATCGGTCTTCAATGGCTTACACATGCAAACCACTGTATTTAAAATAATGTTAAATTTTAGCGGGCTATGCTGCCATTTGCCCATATACTAGGCAAGCTTGGCATCAATATAAACCGATAAGGCTTCAACAACGGCATCTATAGACATTTTTGACGTATCAATCAAGTGCGCATCTTGGGCTTTTTTCATCGGTGAAGCGCGTCTGTTGCTATCGCGGTAATCCCGCTCTTCGATTGCCGCTTTAACATCAGCCAGCGTATCAGTGCGCCCCTTTGCCTGATAGTCAAGCAATCTGCGCTCTGCACGTGAATTTAAGCTCGCTGTAATCCAAAACTTAAAGTCAGCATTGGGAAAAACCACCGTGCCAATATCGCGTCCGTCCATTACCGCGCCATTGCCACTATTGGCAATATTTTGCCCAATAGTTGTTAATATGTTACGCACCTGTGGAATAACCGCAATTTTAGAGGCGTTAACCCCCACCTCCATAGACCGCACATTGTCAGGCGGGTTGTCATAATTAGCCGTTGTTATTTGCTGTGCTGCTTTAACCGCGCTAATCCGAAAATTATTTTTAGTTTCATCAATAATATTTTGCTCAAACAATTGCGCGCCAACAAGCCGATAAAGCAACCCCGAATCCACATGTCGGCAGCCATATTTTTCAGCCAGTCTTTTAGCCACAGTTCCTTTACCAGAAGCCTCAGGACCATCAATAGCAATAATCATAAAAACCTTTCAATATAAAGGTGGAAATATTTTAACAATGCCGTTAAACACTCTTCTTTGATTTTTTATTATTTTTTTAAACAAAAAAACCCCTCAGCCGTAGTATTACCGAGGATACTAAGACGTTTTACCCCGCAAAGATTATACCGAATAAGCGCCAGC
>CAZHCZ010000026.1:0-21412 GCA_964531635.1 uncultured Hyphomicrobiales bacterium
ATGGTTACAGAAACATCACAAATAAGGCCGTTGAATTTTACAATATCATTCATTATAAAAATTAAAAATGCGAGGTTCTGAGGCAAATTAAGAGTTTGGGACGTAATAACCATGGAATAATTTTTATATTCTGGCAGATGAAAAGAAAAAATAGTATATAGGCAATTAAGTCAATATTATTAACGATTGATAGTCTTTCGAGTGGGTGTGTTAAATGGTTAGCTTTTTGTTTCTCGGGTTTTTTGTTGGCATGGCGCATGCTTTCGAAACTGACCATTTGGCAGCAGTAGGCACGTTGGCTTCAAATAACAAAGCCACACCTAAAAGACTAGCATTCTTAGGCGTAAGTTGGGGCATGGGACATACCACTACGCTGCTTTTAATCTCACTGCCCGTTATTTTATTTGGCGTAATTTTAACAGAACGGTTTGCCGCTGGGTTAGAATTTGCAATCGGCATTATGCTAATTGGCTTAGGCGCGCAGGTGTTTTACAAGCTCTATAAATCACGCATACATTTTCATGTCCATCAACATGATGATGGCGCAAAACATTTTCACGCGCATAGCCATGCAGGCGACAAACAACCGCATAATAAAAACCCGCATCACCATGAACATAGTATATTTTCATGGCGCGCCTATCTAGTAGGCTTAGCACACGGGGCAGCAGGTTCAGCAGGACTAATAGCATTAGCCGCCGCCGCAACGCAAAATGCCTTTACGGTATTTGTCTATATTCTACTTTTCGGGTTTGGCTCAATCTTCGGCATGGCGGCACTAACCTACGCAGCGAGTTGGCCACTACGCCTAGCCGAAAAAACCGCAAGACGCCTACTAAAAACCATCCAACTGGCAACGGGCATGGTGGCAATTGGAGTAGGAATTTTTATAATGCACGAAGCCGCACCAATAATTTGGGGCATGGCATAATTGCTCTGAACTTTCGCCTGCCACTAAAAACAACCCGTAGAGTTTGCTTAGAAAAGCCTTGCAATCTGTCGAGGATAAAAGTTAGAATTAAGCTTACAACTTAAATAATATCTTCAATACGCCCAATAGTTTCGTCTTTACCCAAAATAACTGCAATGTCGAAAATACCAGGGGCTTGGGTTGTTCCTGCTAATATTGCGCGTAATGGTTGTCCAATTTTGCCGAGTTTTAAGCCTGTATCTTCGGCATATTGTTTAATGGCTTGGCTAATGTTATCGCGGTTCCAGTCGTCTATGACTTTGAATTTAGCAATTAATCCGCCAATTAATTCACGGTTTTCATCGGTTAATAATTTTTTCGCCTTTTCATCAAAATTCAGTGGGCGATTGGCAAATACAAATTTTGCGGCATCATAAAGCTCGACCAATGTTTTAGCCCGCTCTTTAATAAACGGCATAGCCAGCAATAATCGCTCTTGGTTGTTTATAGTCGACCGATTGGTGTTTTTAACAAATTCATTAAGTATATCAACAAGTTCAATGTCATCACTATTTTTAATATAATGTGCATTTAAATTTTCAAGCTTAATAAAATCAAACTTAGCAGGTGATTTTCCTATGGCATCAATGTCAAACCACTCAATTAATTTTACTGTAGAAATAATCTCATCATCGCCATGGCTCCAACTTAAACGCGCCAAATAATTACGCATCGCTTCAGGTAAATATCCCATATCTCGATACGCCATAACCCCAAGCGCACCGTGGCGTTTAGATAATTTTGCACCATCTTGCCCATGAATAAGCGGAACATGGGTAAAGATTGGCAAATCCCAACCCAAAGCCTTATAAATACAGGTTTGGCGCACCGCATTGGTTAAATGGTCATCACCGCGAATAATATGAGTTACACCCATGTCTTTATCATCAACCACCACCGATAACATATAAGTAGGTGTTCCATCACTGCGCAACATAATTAAATCATCCAATTGCTCATTAGCAATTTTAATCTCACCCTGAACACTGTCTTGAATAATCGTAAAATCAGTTTTGGGTGCTTTAAAACGAACGGTTGACTTTATACCAATAGGTGCATCGGACGTTGCGAGGTTTCTACATGTGCCATCATACTGAATTGGTGTGCCATTTTCACGCGCAACTTCCCGCATTTTGGCAATTTTTTCAGAGCTGCAATAACATTTATAAGCCAAATCATTATCCAACATATATTGTGCAACTTCTTGATGTCGTTTAATGTTTTTGGCTTGCGAGAGTGCATCATCGTCCCAATTTAGCCCCAACCAACGCATACCTTCATAAATAGCATCTACATTTTCTTTGGTGTTGCGTTTGGCGTCAGTATCTTCAATACGCAACAGCATTTTACCATTTCGCCCACGGGCATAAAGCCAGTTAAACAAAGCCGTCCGCGCACCGCCAATGTGTAAAAAACCAGTAGGCGAGGGGGCAAAACGTGTAATTATTGGGTTGCTCATAATTATTTCCTTAAAGTTATTTGATGATTTACCACAACCCATAATTTTCGGCTAGTATTAGATTATAAAATGGCATAATATTTTATATATGGGGGCAACATATGCCAAATAGAGCAGAAATTGCATGGCAAAAATCATTTATCAAACCAAAATTTACCGATTATTTTTGGTATGGCTTGGATTGGCTTTTAGCAGAAATTGAAAATGAACAAGACCGATGGTTTATTGGGTTGATAGTAATTTTTGCGGGTGGAGTTGTGTTATTTCATCAGCTAAATATACCTATTTTTAGTCCATTTTTACTTGTTTTTGGCATGGTTTTAGTCGCTTTTTTGGTGGTTTTTGGTCAAAATGGCGCGTTTTTGCGAAAAAAACCTGTGGTTTTTGCTGGTTTTTGTATGTTTTTAAGTCTTTTTTTGGGTTTTTCTTTCGCAAATTTTGAATTCTTTCGCGTAAATACACCAAAAATCGAAAGCCCAATTTACAAAACAAATTTAGAAGGAATAATCACCAACATAGAATTATTTTCTACTGGGCAATCTCGAATTTTAATAAAGCCCAATTTTATCGAAAAAATACTCGATGAAGAATTGCCCAAATATGTGCGAATAAATTTAAAAATCCATCAAGAAAATTTACAAATTGGCGACAAAATTGCCGTAAATGTTCGGTTATTCCCACTACCAAACCCAGTAATTGTAGGCGGATATGATTTTGGTAAATCCTTATATTATAAATCTATCGGCGCACTAGGCTCGGTCGCTAAAAAATATTTACCCATACAAAAAGTATCGAATGATAATGTCAGCTTTTTCTTACAATTTAAGAACTTATTCTACAATATGCGTGTTAAAATTGCCGATAAATTGTACAAAAACCTAGATGGCGTTAGCCGCGATATGACATTGGCAATATTACTCGGCATTAAAATGGACAGAGGTGGAAAAAGCTATTTATCGTTAAGAAATGTAGGGTTAGCGCATCTATTGGCTATTTCTGGGTTGCATATGGGTTTTGCGATGGGTATGGTTTTCTATGCAATACGGTTTATATTAACACTTTTTCCATTTGCGACATTTAGTTTTTCGATTAAGAAATTAGCCGCTTGTGTTTCTATCGGCTCGGGCTTGTTTTATCTTATGATAACGGGCGGCAGTTTGGCGACTGAGCGCGCGTTTATTATGGCAAGTTTGGTGATGATTGCCATTTTGCTCGACCGCGAAGCATTGACCATGCGAAATTTAGCGTTGGCATTATTAATTATGTTATTAATTGCACCCAATTCGATTATGAATATTGGTTTTCAGATGTCATTTGCTGCCACCGCCGCCATTATTGCATATTTTGAGTGGCAAAGACATTCACCCGAGCAAGAGGCTGATATTACAAGCATTTTTTCTCAACAAACCGCAAGCGGACGCATGTTTTTGAGCTTGCGGCACTGGTTTATGATACCATTATTAACAGGTTTGGTGACCATGCCGATTTCGATATATTATTTTTCGACATTGCAAACGGGAGGGTTTTTTGCCAATTTAATCGTTGTACCAATATTTGGTATTTTAGTAATGCCATTGGCAATAATATCACTTATATTATCGAGCGTAGGACTTGAAGAATATCCGTTTAAATTGCTCGATTATATAATTATAAATATTTATAAATTTGCCGATTGGGTTGCCGAATTTTCTTACCTTAATGAACATGTTGCAAAACTTAATTGGCAAATTGTTATAGTGTTATTATGTGTATTTTTATGGCTAATTTTATGGCAAAATAAATGGCGATATTTTGGACTTATTTTATTGTTTTTAATACCAATTTTACCACTATACGCTCCAATGCCGTTGGTGTATTTGGGTGAGTATAGCAATAGAAAATTGAGCAATTTACTAATTAAAGGCACAGATGAAAGCTACCATTTATTAAGCGGAACGCGGGGTAAATTTGCCAGCAGAATTTGGCTAGACTATGTTGGTGAACCCTATGATAAAAAGGCAAAAAACCTTAATGCCAACGCTCAATATTTACAATGTGATTTACAAGCCTGTATTGGTGAAATACCGGGTTTGCCTAAGGGCAAAAACCAACTTACATTCATATTGCATCCAGCAGCTTTTGAAGCAGAATGTTACCGCTCAGCAATAGTCATTAGCGATAAATACTATAATTTTCCAGAATGTGATGCAACGCTTCTATTGACCCAAGACGATATAAAAACCGATGGTATGGCGATATATTATGTTGATGGAAAGTTTGAAATTATAAAGAATTAATTCATTGCTCTTCATCTATAAGTTCTTGTAATGTATAAAACTCTTTTGGCACATAGATAAGATTTACATCATAATTTGGGTCTTGTAAAACACACTTTTCGCCGCATAGCATAGTTGCGGTTTCTTTAACGCTATCTAAGTACCAAATCCGCCCGCCGGGGGTGGAAATAAAGCCATCGACCTCTTCATCTATATCGGCTAGAATATCGTTAGAGGAAGGCACTTCAGTATCGGCATCGGGGGTAAATGCACCATGTGTATGGTATGAGCTAATAAGAGCCAAATCTTCTGCAGGCTCATCAGCCAAGCAGGAATCGGCGTCGCCTTTTGTTGGTTTGGTGACCGATAATTTCCCAACTTTATTTATGTATATATAACCACAAAATTCACTATTTTGTTCAAAAGATTTCGCCTGCACGGTATTTAGGAATTTTTTAATAAACTCAAAATCTTGTTTTTCTAACGGGTTTTCATACGCATTTACACTTGTGGCTAGAAATATTATTGCAATAATTATGGCGTGAATTCGCATATATTCTCCTAAATTTTTAAAAATAAATTACTTGAAATGTTCAGTATGTGCAAACGAATAATTGCACTTATTAAGTTTGAAGGTTTTTTGTAAAAATCGAATATTGGTACAATTATTACGTGTAGAATGAAGTGAATTATTTTTCAAAATATAAGCAAAGTTTCACAATATCTTTACTTTTCTATATCTTGCTAAACACATCTAACAGATTGTATTATAATAGAAATTCTTTAATTAATTTACTTTCGTTTAGTATTTGGTTATTACAATTAAAAGTTGAGTTAAATTCAATTCAATTTTTAGTAATGAGTAAAGAAGTATGATGTATATATGTGCAAAGAAAAATAAAATCCCAATATTAAAAATTAAAAAAAATTTTAAATTTAACGGTGTAACGGCATTGTCACTTTTACTTGCTGCTTGTTCCAATGAAGAATCAACGCCAAGATTACAATATACCACGCAAGATGACGATGTAACTGGGACACTGGGCTCGGACAGGCTTTTATCGAGCCTTGGGGCAGATATGTTAGATGGTGCAGATGGCTTAGATGTTATGAGCTATTTAGCATCGCCCGTTGGAGTGAATGCTTATCTTGACGGAACTGTAGGTCAATTTGGGTTTGCCACTGGTGATATATTGACCAATATTGAAAATTTAACAGGCTCGAATTTTGATGATATTTTAGGCGGCGATAGTAAAGATAATATTTTAATAGGCTTAGAAGGCGATGATATATTAAACGGTGGGCAGGGTAACGATACGCTTATTGGTGGTGCGGGCAATGATGTACTAAATGGTGGCGATGGTAACGATACGGCTTTATATATTCAATCATCTGGTGCGATTGATATTAACTTAAGCTTAGGTGAGGCACAAGGGGGTGATGCTGAGGGCGATATATTAAATAGCATTGAAAATATTACAGGAACAAATTTTAATGACATTTTAGTCGGAGATATTGGTGCTAATATTTTACAATCGGGCGCGGGTGATGATTGGCTGGTTGGTGGTGGGGGTGGTGATAATTTGGTCGGTGGTGTTGGTAATGATACTGCCGATTATAGTGCATCTAATGCCGCTGTGCTTATTGATTTATCGGTTGGCACAGCATCGGGTGGTGATGCGCAGGGCGACCAATTGTTTGGCATTGAAAATATAGTTGGCAGCGAATATGCCGACAATATACGTGGTGATGCTAATGCCAATATTATTAACGGCGGGGCAGGCAATGACGTGCTTATTGGCTTGTCGGGAGCTGATAAGCTAGATGGTGGTGCAGGGGTAGATTTGGTCGACTATAGCATGTCAAACGCAGCTGTGAGCATTGATTTATTAAATAACATTGCAACTGGTGGCGATGCGATTGGTGATGAGTTGAGCAATATTGAAAGCATTATTGGCTCGGTATTTGCCGATGTTATTTTAGGTGATAATAATGCCAATGAATTGATAGGCTTTGCTGGTGATGATAAGATTGCAGGTTTGGGCGGTGCTGATATTCTTGAAGGTGGTTCGGGTATTGACAGCGTTGATTATAGCCAATCGGGTGCTAGAGTTAATGTGGATTTTTCGACGGGCTTAGCATCGGGCGGAGATGCGCAAGATGATAGAATAAACGGGTTTGAAAATATTATCGGCTCAAACTTTAATGACACATTAAAGGGTGATGGAAATGATAATATTTTAATAGGTGGCGCAGGCAATGACAGACTTGTTGGTGGCTTGGGCGTTGATACATTAAATGGCGGAACGGGTGTTGATGTCGCAGATTATAGCTTATCGGAAAGTGCTATACAGCTAAGCCTTGCCGCTAGGTTTGCCTTTGGCGGCGATGCCGAACGGGATATTTTAATTGATATTGAGAATATTATTGGTTCAAGCTTTAACGATAAATTATCGGGCGATATTAATGGCAATTATCTGAACGGTGGTGATGGGGTTGATGAGGTAGATTATAGCTTATCCAATGCCGCAATAAATATAAATATTTTAGCCGATACGGCAACAGGCGGTTATGCAGAAGGCGATAATTTAGATAATATTGAAAATATTACAGGGTCGAGCTTTGGCGATGTAATTATTGGCGATAATTCGGTAAATATATTGGTCGGTGGTGATGGCGATGATATTTTAATTGGTTTATCAGGCGCTGACACTCTAGATGGTGGAGCGGGAGCTGATACTGTTGATTATAGCGGTTCTGGTACGGCTATCAATGTCGACCTAGTAACAGGTATTACACTTAATGGCGATGTTCTGAGTAATATTGAAAATGTTATTGGCTCAGATTATAACGACATATTGGCAGCGAGTGGCAGTGCCAATTATTTTAATACTGGTGATGGTATTGACACGGTGAGCTATTATGCTTCGGATGTGTGTGTAACTATTAATTTAATGCTTGATACGGCATCGGGTGGCTATGCAGAAGGTGATAATTTAGACAATGTTGAAAACATAACAGGTTCGAGCTTTGGCGACAATTTAACGGGTGATGGTGCGAATAATATTTTAGCAGGTGGTGCTGGTAATGATGTGCTTATGAGCAGTTTGGGGGCAGATAAGCTAGATGGTGGGGCAGGGGTTGATACTGCTGATTATAGTTTATCGAGCGGTATGGTGAATATAGATTTGTCGTCGGACAATGCGTTTGGTGGTGATGCTGATGGTGATGATTTGGATAATATTGAAAACATTACAGGCTCAAATTTTGCCGATAATTTAAGTGGTGATGCCAATGATAATTTGATTATAGGCGGTGCGGGCAATGATGTTATTGTTGGGCTTAGTGGAGCAGATAATTTAAGTGGTGGAGCAGGAGAAGATGCGTTAATTGGCGGTGAAGGTGCTGACATATTATTGGGTGAAGGCGATGAAGACACTTTATTTGGCGGGGGCGGAGATGACATGCTTTATGGCGGACAAGATGTTGACTTGCTTTATGGTAATAACGGCAATGACACGCTTTATGGTGGGCAAGGTGAAGATGTTTTAAAGGGTGGTGAAGGCAATGACACTTTGAATGGCGGAACAGGTAACGATATTTTAAAAGGTGGGGCAGGCAATGATAAAGTGCAAATTAACGATGCTACAAACATTTATTATGTGATTGAACGGGCTGATAATAAAATTATTATTGGGTTTAGTGTCGATGCAATTGCTCAAAGTGATGAAATTTCGACAATAGAATTTTTGGGGTTTTATGACACAGCAACGGAAGCCGAAACTTTGCTAGATGTGCGTGATTTATGGGTAGAGTTAGACGGTGTCGAACAAGCGAAGTTTAATGATGATGCCAATGAGTTTTTAAACTGGGTTAATGATGTGAACGCATATAATTATGACGGCTAAATTTAAGTTTTACAGGTAATATCATTATCATCAAATAGGTGTATTTTTTCTGCATCAGCTTTTAGGCGAATGGTTTGCCCGCGCTCAAAGCTTTGAATGCCGCTAAGTTTGGCAATAATAGGTTCGTCACCATGTGGGCTATCAAGGTAGATTAGGGTGACTTCGCCAAGTGCCTCGATATAGTTGATTTTACCTTCGAATATATAGTCATCTGCCGTGGTTATGACGACATCTTCGGGGCGCACGCCTATATTATATGTTTTATTGGTGGCCTTGCTTTGGGTCGGGATAGGTAGGGTGGCTAAGCCTTTTGATGTGGTTTCTATTTGGGTTTCTGCACCTGATTTTAGGATTTTGGCGGGGATTATGTTCATCGCGGGCGAACCGATGAAAGTGGCGACAAACTTATTTGCGGGTTTTTGGTATAGCTCCAATGGTGTGCCGACTTGCTCTATGCCTTTATTGTTTAACACAACGATGCGGGTGGCCAAGGTCATAGCTTCGACTTGGTCATGGGTTACATATATCATGGTGCTGTTGGGCAGGCTATCCTTGAGTTGTGAAATTTCTATACGGGTGGCAACGCGCAGTGCGGCATCTAAGTTTGATAAAGGTTCATCGAATAGGAAAATTTTTGGGTCACGCACAATCGCCCTGCCGATGGCAACACGCTGGCGTTGACCGCCGCTTAAAGCTTTGGGTAGGCGGTCGAGATAGTCGGTCAATTGTAAAATTTCGGCAGCATTATCGACTATTTTTTTAATTTCATCTTTGGGTACTTTAGCAATTTTAAGCGCGAAAACCATATTATCACGCACGGTCATATGCGGGTAAAGTGCGTAGGATTGAAACACCATAGCAATGCCGCGTTTGGAAGGTGGAACATCATTCATAACCATATCTTCAATTTTTAATGTGCCTGTTGTAATTTGTTCTAAGCCCGCTATCATACGCAATAATGTTGACTTTCCGCAACCTGAAGGACCAACAAAAACAATAAGTTCGCCCTTTTCAATATCGAGATTTATATTGCGTAAAACTTCGATATCGCCATAAGATTTACCAACATTAGTTAGGTTTAGATTTGCCATGGGACTATCCTTAAGTTGTTTTTTTATGGGCGTAAAACACTTGCCATGCGGGTAGCATTAATGTTTTTTCACAAAGGCTGTATGAAAAGCCTAAGCCACCCAAGGGTTGGAATTTGTTGTCGGTTATAGTGATGGTTTGAGAGGTATCGCTTAAATTAAACGCGCAAAGTAAAGTTTGATTGTTTAATCTGCGCGTGAATGTAAGGACGTTATTATCGACTTTAATATTATCTATTTCACCTTTGGATAAAATAGGCAATTGTTTTCTAAAGCTTATTAAACTTCGATAATAATTGAGCATTGATTTTTTATCGGTTTCTTGAGTAGCCGCCGATTTTTTAAGATGAGGTTCGAAGACGGGCAGCCATGTTTTTGAACTTGAAAACCCGCCATAAGGCAACTCATCATTCCAGACCATTGGGGTGCGACAACCATCTCGGCCTTTAAATTTTGGCCAAAATTCTTTGCCATAAGGGTCTTGTAAATCGGCAAATTCGACTGTGGCTTCCTCTAGCCCTAACTCCTCGCCTTGGTAAAGGCAAACAGAGCCTTGGAAGGAAAGCAACAAGGCACTGAACGCTTTTTGTGCGGCATTATTTAACGACCAGCGCGAGGTGTGGCGCATAACATCATGGTTAGAAAATGCCCAACATGACCAACTGTCGTTTGACATGGTTTTGAATTTATTTAATATTTCTGCTACATGAGTTGCACTTTGTGTATCGCCTGATAAAAAGTCGAACGCATAGCACATTTGCATTAAATCATCGCCCTTTGTATAGTCACTCATTAGCTCCATGCCATATTGGGCATCACCAACTTCACCGACTGCAGCAATAGCTGGGTATTCGTCCATAACTTTACGAAAACGTTTAAGAAAATCTATATTTTCGGGTTGGTTTTTATCGTATTTATGATCGAAATGATTGTAGGGGTTTATTTCAGGGGCTATTGTGCTGTTGCGTTTATCGACCGCTAATAATGGGTTATCGCGTAACTTTTGGTCGTGGAAATAAAAATTAATTGTGTCTAGTCTAAAACCATCTACGCCTTTGTCCATCCAAAATCGGGCTACATCTAACAGAGCGTCTTGCACATGTTTATTGTGTAAATTTAAGTCGGGTTGGGAGGTTAGAAAATTGTGCATGTAATATTGCTGACGCACATCGTCCCACTCCCATGCACTGCCACCGAAGATGGATAGCCAATTATTGGGAACGGTTTTTTCGCCATTATTATTATATTTTGCATCTGCCCAGACATACCAATCGGCTTTTTCATTGTCTTTAGAGCTGCGGCTTTGTTTAAACCAACTATGCTCATCGCTTGTGTGTGAAAGCACTAAATCTATCATGACCTTTAGCCCAAGATTATGAGCTTTTTCCATCATTTCTTCAAAATCTTGCATTGTTCCGAAAATTTTATCGATACCGCGATAATCTGCAACATCATAGCCAAAATCTCGCATTGGTGATGTGAAGAATGGCGAAATCCACACCGCATCGACCCCTAGGTCGGAAATATAGGATAAACGAGAGGTAATGCCGCGTAAGTCGCCTATGCCATCGCCATTACTATCTTGAAATGAACGCGGGTAAATTTGATAAATAACCGCACCGCGCCACCAATCTTTATCGACAGCTTTGCCCGCGTTAATATTTTGTTGTTCTAAGTTTTTTACTAACATCATATTCATCAACCTCCCTTAACCGAACCAGATAATAGACCGCGCACCAAGTATTTTTGTAATGAGAAAAATACGATGAGTGGAACGAGAATCGACACGAATGCCGATGCGGTTAAAATTTCCCAATTGCCCCCCCGTGAGCCTAACATTTCACGTAAACGACCTGTCATTACCAAAGTTTCTTCGGAATTTGGTAAAAATACTGTAGCGATAAGTAGATCATTCCACACCCATAAGAATTGAAAAATTGCAAAGCTTGCGAGTGCAGGAAAGGAGAGGGGAAGCACTATTTTTAGAAAAATGTCGAAATCACTCGCGCCATCGACTTTGGCACTTTCGATAATTTCACGCGGTAAACCTGCTATATAATTGCGCAATAAATATATTGCTAAAGGCAGACCAAATCCTGTATGCGCCATCCAAATGGCAATATAGCCTTTTGGAATACCGACATTGGTATAGAGTTTTAGTAGGGGAATAAGTGACATTTGCAACGGCACAACCAATAAGCCAACGACAATTGCCAATAATACGCCACGCCCCGGAAACTCCATCCACGCTAGGGCATAGGCTGCGAAGGCCGCGATTAAAATGGGAATAATAGTTGCAGGTATGGTAACGGTCAACGTATTAAGGAATGAACGCCCTAAGCCTTCGGAAAATAGCACTTCATTATAATTGTCGAGGGTAAATTTTGGTTTTTCGATTGAACGGATGAAAATACGTTTGCCACGTGAGCCTGTAAATGCTTCTGGCGAGGTAATCGTATAATTGCCGTCTGCCGTTACGTGCATAGTTTGACCGTTACGCATGGGCGCGACTTCACCCGGTTTATAGTCGGTGGGTTTTTTTGAGTTCCAACCAAACGCAGTGAGTGTACCGCCTTCTTCAAAAATATTGCCTTTAATAATATAAACACCATCTTTTTCTATTTGTGTTGTTTGGTCGCTTGCACGGGTAACGAGATTGCGCTCGACGCTTACAAGTGCTGTCCACCAACCGCTCGAGGTGAGTTGGTCTTTATCGCGTATTGATGATACAAGCAGCCCTAGGGTTGGGATTGTCCAAAGCAGGACAAGCAAAAAGGCTGAAATATTTACTGTCCAAGTAAGGGCGGAGCTTTTTCCTGCAATAATACTCATAATTAATTCTCATTTCTTGCGTTACGGACATTCCAGACCATAATTGGCAACACTAAGGCCATTATGACTAAGGCGATGGTGGCAGATTTACCAAAATCGCTACCTCTAAACATCCAATCAAACATATAGTTTGCTAATACTTGGCTGCCCCATTGACCATTAGTCATGGCGAGGACTATATCGAAAACTTTTAACACTAAAATGGTAATGGTTGTCCAAACTACGGCTATTGTACCAGTAATTTGAGGGATTTTTATTTTGAAAAATACTTGCAATGGGTTCGCACCATCAAGTATAGCGGCTTCTATGGTTTCTTCGGATATACCACGAAGAGCGGCTGAAAGAATAACCATAGCAAAGCCTGTTTGAATCCAAATTAATATTATCATTAGGAAAATACTGTTCCAGATGGGTATGGTTATCCATGCTTGTGGTTCGCCACCAAAAGCCACAACAATGGCATTTAACAAACCAATTTGCTCACCTTGCCCACTATAATCATAGATAAATTTCCAAATAATACTGGCGCCGATAAACGATATTGCCATCGGCATAAAAATAAGTGCTTTGGCAATGTTGCCCCATTTTATACGGTCGGTTAGCGCGGCGGCAAGAAGACCAAAAATTGTCGATGCCGTAGGAACAATGATGAGCCACATTAGGTTATTAATCATGCTTTCTATGAACTTGTTATCACTCACTAGCCAAACATAATTATCAAAGCCAACAAATTCTCGACCTGCGGCATCACTAAATGAAAGTATAATGCTATAAAAAACGGGGTAAACTAGATAAATGCTTAAAATAATAATTACTGGTCCCATGAATAACCAAGGGCGAACAGCATTTGAAATGCGAATATTATTAGTAGTATTTTTGCCCAACGCAGGGAAAATTTTATCTAAAATAAAATTACTACCCCAAAAATAAGCAACACAAGCCAGCACTCCAGCCACCATGTAAAATAATGCTTCAAAAATTTGTTCCATTATTTTTAATACTCCTTATTTTTTATATTAAGACCATTACAAGCGACCAATTTCGTCGCCTTAGATTAAGCGTTCTGCCTTTCCAATATATACTAAAGTAAACTATATATGCTGTAATTTGTACCGTATAATTCCGCGCACTCGCTTTAGCGAGTGAATTGCCAACTGAGGACATTCGTTAGGAGGAAGAAAAACCACGAATGTGGTCGCCCGTAGCGCCTACTATAAAAGCAAGGCGTAGTATAATCTACGCCTTGCAATCTTTATTTACTTATCCAGTGAATCCCAAGTTTTTTGGATTTCACTCGCTACAGCTTTGCCATCTTTGCCACCTGAATAGTCGACCATGCCTGTCCAGAATGCACCTGCACCAATTGCACCGGGCATTAGGTCTGAAGCATCGAAACGGAAGGTTGTTGCGTTAAGCAAAATTTGACCCATTCCTTTTAGAGAATCATCGGCATAAGCATCTACATTTACACCTTTATGCGGTGTTAAGAAGCCTTTTTGTGCCATCCACACTTCATGGGCTATTGGCGATTTTAGATATTCTACAAACGCTTGTGCGCCTTTAGAATCTTTAGTAATCGCAAATAATGTACCACCACCTAAAACAGGTTTGCCTAAATCCTTACTGGCATATGCAGGGAAGTAGAAGAAGTTGGCGTCTTTGCCAACTTCTGTACCCTCGGGGAAGAAAGCAGGAATGAATGAAGCTTGACGATGTAAATAGCATTTTGGTGGAGAGCTGAATAGACCTTTAGGGCTATCTTGGAAAGTGGTTGTTGCCACAGCCGCGGCTCCGCCTGCTACATATTTATCGTTACGCGCAAATGTGCCATATTCTTCTATAGCAGCAACCACACGCGGGTCGTCAAATTTAACTTTATTGGTTACCCAATCGTCATAAACATCTGGCGTTTGTGTACGAAGCATGAAATCTTCGACCCAATCGGTCGCGACCCAGCCTGTTGCACCACCTGAACCCAAACCAATACACCAAGGTGTAGAGCCATCAGCGACTATTTTATCGGTTAAAGTTTTTAAATCTTCCATAGTTTCAGGAATTGTATAGCCAGCATCTTCAAAATTTTCTGGTGAATACCAAACGAGAGATTTAACATCTATTTTATAGAAAAAACCGTAAAGGTCGTCTTTACCATCTTCGCCTTTGAATGTACCCAAATCGACCCAAGATTGACCCGCTGCATAATTTTCGCGCACCCAATCGGCAGTGCCTGCTTTAAGTGGTGTTAAAAGACCTTTTGCGGCTAATCCTGCGGCTAACCCCGGTTGTGGGAATATGGCAACATTTGGCGGTGTACCTGCTTCGGTATCAATAACGATTTGTTGTTCAAAGCTGCCTGAGCCTGTATATCGCACATCGGCACCCGTAGCTTCTTCGAAATAGGCGATGCTATTTTCGACAAACTCTTTATCGGGCCCTTGCCACGGACCAAATACGGTAATAACTTCGCCTTTTAAATCGGTGCTTTTTAGTGCATTATAGCTTTCCCAGTTAAAACGTGCATCTTCGCCCGGTTTAAATATAAGATGGCTATCGGCATATGCCATATTGGCGCTTAGTGCCATTGCGGCAACGCCTAAATAAAGTGATAGTTTTTTCATTTACGTACCCTCCCAGATAGTGTTTGTTGGTTGGTCAGCATAAGGCTGAACCATGGAATTAATCTTCATACGCCTTTTTTCAAAGCGCTTTGAGTAATTACTATGCAATATTACTAACTAGTTGTCAACATTTCACACTATATATTTGACTAAGTGGTAATATGTATATATTTCTTATGAAATTAATTTGTAAGCGCTTTGGGTATGTGGGATGGATCTTAAAAAATTATCGGATATGTTGAACTTATCACAAACTACGGTGAGTAGGGCGTTAAATGGCTATCCTGAAGTGCGAGAAAAAACCCGTCTTAGGGTTTTAGAAGCCGCAAAATTTTATAATTATCAACCCAGTAATGTGGCAAAAAATTTAGCGACTGGACGTTCGATGGCAATTGGGCATGTATTGCCAATATCCAAACATGAAATTGTTAACCCAATTTTTTCCGACTTTATTGCAGGAGCGGGCGAGGTTTATTCTAAGGCTGGCTATCACATGATTTTAAGTGTGGTTAATGATGATGAAGAAGAAGCGGCTTATCGGAAAATGGCATTAAAACGTTCGGTCGATGGGGTGATTATTCATGGTCCGCGTGTGCCTGACAACCGTATTGAATTGTTGCAAGACATTGGTTTGCCATTTTTAGTACATGGCAGAGCGCAAGATACAAAAGATGAATATTCGTGGTTTGATATGAATAACCGCAGTGCGTTTAGGCGAGCAACTGAGTTTTTAATCGACCTAGGGCATAAGCGCATTGCCTTGCTTAATGGTATGGAAACAATGGATTTTGCCGTGCGACGTAGAACGGGTTATGAAGATGCTTTAAGTAACAATAACATTATTATTGATACAAATATTATGTGCAGCGAAGAAATGATGGAGCCATATGGCTATAATGAAACTCGGCGATTAATGGCATCTGATAACCCACCGAGCGCATTTTTGGTATCGTCTATTATTTCGGCACTTGGGGTGCGTCGCGCCTTGCTTGAAATAGGGCTCAAGCCCGGTGTTGATGTTTCTATTGTTACGCATGACGATTGCTTATCGTTTTTGCAAGTGGGTGGCGATGTGCCTATGTTTACATCGACCCGCTCATCGGTAAGAGAAGCGGGCAAAAGATGCGCTGCAATGTTACTAGAGCTTATTGCTGACCCTGAGCGGGTAATAAAAAATGAATTGTGGGAAGCGCAATTAATGATTGGCGCGTCTACGGGTAGGGCCTTGGTTTAAGCGGGTAAGAGTTTCACTTAACGCAGCGGGGCGACCATAATGATAACCTTGCCCAATATGACACCCTGCGGCATTGAGTAATATTATCATATCCTCATCTTCCACACCTTCGGCAACCACTTGTTTGTCTAGTGAATGACCCAGAGCAATTATAGTGGTAATTAAGGCATCTGCTTGTTTGGATTTGCCAATTTTCATTGTGAAACTGCGGTCTATTTTAATTTTATCGAACGGCAATTCGGTTAAAAATTGTAAACTTGAATAGCCTGTGCCAAAGTCATCCATTGCGATTTTAATGCCCAACTCTTTTAGCTTTTTAAGGGTGGCTTTAACATGCTCTATATTGTCCATCATTTGGCTTTCGGTAATCTCGAGCTCTAGACGGTGGGCGGCAAGCCCTGATTGTTTTAAATATTTTTTGCACAAGAATTCAATATCGGCATTTCTAAATTGCATAGGAGAAATGTTAAGCGCAACACTAAGATGTTCAGGCAACTGCATGGCATCGTTACAACCCATTTTTAACACCAATTCGCCAATTTGGGTTATGAGGTTAAATTCTTCGGCTATTGGAATGAACTCATCGGGGTAACGTATGCCTTTAACTGGGTCTTGCCAGCGGACTAGCGCTTCATAGCCAATGAGTGTGTTGGTGCGGATTTCATATTGAGGTTGGTAATAGAGTATAAACTCTTCATTTTTTATCGCGCGGTTAAGCTCTGCACATATTTGGCGCTTTGTGCGCAGTTTTTGAGCTATGTTTTCTTCGTAAATAAAGTGGTTTAATGATTTTGTTTCTCTGGCATAATCAAGCGCTTGGATGGCGTTGCTGATTAACGCTTCGGGGGTTTTGCCATGTAGAGGTGCAATAACACCGCCGATTGATATGTCAATTGCCACTTCTGAATCCTCTAAAATAAGCGGCACTGATATTTGTTCATAGAGTGATTTGATTAAATTTTCATAATCATTATGGTTGGCTTTATTATATATTGCGCTGAATATTTTATTGGAATAGCGACTGATAATGGCTTTGCCTTTAAGGTGGGTTTTTAGTATATTTGCAAGTTGTAAAATGGCAATATCGCCAGCCTCACGCCCATGTATTTCGTTGATTTCCTTTAGTGAATTAAGGCTGATGAGTAGGATTATTCTTTCTTTATTGTCGGTATTATAGAGAGTGGTGAGATTTTTATTAAAGCTATTATTATTGGGTAGTTTTGTAAGCAGGTCGTTGTTCTTAAGGTTGCTGAGTGCAGACTCGGAACTTATTTTTGCTAAAAACAAAATGCGCGTATTGTTGCGAATATTTTGAATTATTTGCAAAGCTATTGAAGCGGTTATTGCAATATACAGCAAACTTGGCGCTAATATTAATGCGAAAAAATGATGCAAAATTATGGTGGCGATTGTGACTGAAATAAGAGTTGCAACGCCAATGTATATTGCACGCAATGGGCTTTTATTGGACTGGATAAAAGTGAGCGATGCTATTAATAAAATTGCGAGAATAAGAGCTATAATGTTTGGTATAGTGCTAAATTGTTGGGCGGATATTAGACTTTCATAGCCTAATATATGAATAAATGAGCCTGCAACACGACCATATTTGGGCAATATATACATATCATTTAAGCCAATTGAGCTTGAGGTGATGAGAATTTTTTTATTTTGAATATCGGCTTTGTCAAAATTTCCGTCTATTATATCTTTAAAGGAAATATATTTAATAGTGTTGATATTAATAGAAAAGTTTATCGGAATGGATTGTGTGCCAACTGTTTTATTGGCTAACAATATACCGAGCGTAGGTTGTCCAATAGTTGAAGATGTTGGGTAATTATAGACTGCACCAGATTTTTCTATTGGCATTTTGGTGAGCTTGGTCGGAATAAAAATTGGGAAGTCGCTATTTTTAACGATGTTTGCAAGCCTATCATTAGTGGGGGCGCTGGCAGGGACGTTAAAGGGTGTAAAGCGGGGAGCGTTAAGGGCTATTGCAAAGCCTATTGAACTGGGTGGTGATGGTTTCAATTTTTCTAACAAGTCGGCATAGAGGTTACGCGGGAGTGGGTATTGGTTAAAAAATTGGATGGTTTTTTCATCGACTTCGATAACGGTCAATTGATTTGAGGCGGCGGTTTGAGTTTGATTGAAACTTGCCATTAATAATTGTTTATCAAACCTGTTTAGGTCTAACGTGAAATATAATAATATTATCAATGCCGAGGCAATGAGAAATGCTAAAAGTTTGCTTTTATGTTTCATTTGAAATTGCAATCAAGTTGGTATCATCCTATATGTGGAGATAAAGTTTTAATATTGTGTTTATGGCGTGAGAATTATGCTTAATAAATGTGTAATATAGCCTAAAGGATGATAAGTGCAGAACTTTAAAAGCCAGCTTAGCATAGACTTTACCAACGGGGCAGTGGCGCATCGACTAAAGTTTGGTGGCGGGCGCGGGCAAGCCTTGCCTAAAGCTGTCGGAATGAAAGCAGGCATTAACCCAAAAATTATAGATGCCACGGCAGGTTTAGGTCGTGATGCTTTTTTATTGGCATCATTAGGCGCTGAGGTGGTTTTAATTGAACGGTCGCCACATATGCACCAATTGTTAGCAGATGCTATGGAAGTAGCGCGGCTTAAAGGTGGTGAATATGCAGAAATTATAGGGCGAATGAGTTTGTTATTGGGTGATGCAAAGGATTTATTGCCAACGCTTAAGCCTGAAACCGTTTTAATTGACCCCATGCACCCTGCACGTAAAAATTCGGCATTGGTTAAGGGCGAAATGCGAATGATAAGAGAGATTGTTGGCGTAGATAATGATGCTGCAGAATTAATGGAAGTTGCATTGCAACATGCAAGTAAGCGCGTAGTCTTAAAATGGCCACAAAAGGCTGACCCTATTGTCAAAATTAGGGCGCCATCGCACCAAATTAACGGTAAAACAACGCGTTATGATGTGTTTATGTGCGCGAAAAAGCTTAAACTAAAAACAAGCTTTTGATGTAAAGGTTAAAACCTCACCAGTAGTTGGGTGCTCTAGAATTAGTTCTTGCGCATGTAAATGCAGCCTGTTGGTCATGTTAAGGGCTTGTCCATCTGCATAAAGCGGGTCGCCAAGTATCGGGTGTTTAAGGCTTTGCATATGCACCCGCAATTGGTGAGAACGACCCGTAACAGGTGTAAGCTCTATTCGGCTGTGTTTGGCGTGCGATTGTAGAACCTTATAATGGGTAAGGCTGGGTTTTCCATTTTCATAACAGACAATTTGCTTAGGGCGGTTAGGCCAATCGCATATTAAAGGCAAATCAACACTGCCATTTAGCGGCTTAAGGCTACCAAAAACATCGGCAATATAGGTTTTTTTAATTGTCCGCTGTTGAAATTGTTTGGAAATATGGCTTTGAGCGTGCTTGTTTAAAGCCAGAACAATAATGCCCGATGTTTCTAAATCCAACCGATGGATAATTTTTGCCGTCGGGTAAACACTTAAAATACGCTTATATAAGCTGTCTTTATGTTCGGGCAACCGACCAGGGACGGATAATAAACCCGTCTGCTTATTCAATACTAGAATATCATCATCTTCAAATAAGATTTCAAAATATGGTGTAAATGGTGGAGAATATTTAAACATGTAATTTTATTGTATAGTCTTTAAATGTGATAACAGCATATATAAATTAAATGATTTAATAGTTGTTTGAGGTTAAAATATTTCGAGTGGTGATTTCTGCTACGCTTTTAATAAGTGATATTTCGTCTCTTAGCTCACCCAAGAGCGCACTGTTTTTACATTCACAATAGACAATCATATCTATATCACCTGTTAAACAATAGGTGGACTTTATGCCTGCTTTTCCTGAAATTGTATTGCTAATAATGTTGTTATTATAACCTGTTTTAAGTTTAATAGTAAAAAATGCTCGTGTCATAGGCATGGCTTTTTCATCGACAATTATAGTATATGCGCTAATTACGCCCAATTCTTCTAACCGTGTTATTCGATCATGGGTTGCGCTACGAGATAAACCAATGTCTCGACCTAAAGAAACAAGGCTTGCTCGGCTGTTCTTTTTTAATGCTAAAATAAGGCGATAGTCTTTTTCATCAAGTGTATACATTGGGATATTGTAAATGAAATTCAGCCCAATGTCACTATCGGAAATTTTCCTGATAGACCGTCATAATGTTGGTATTATTGCTAATAAAACAGGGCTAATATATTCATAGTGGTTTTTATAAACATCAACTCTATGAAGGATAAATAAATGGAAGTAGAAATATTTATATTGTTTGCAATTACGACTATTGTGGTGGTGCTTTCCCCTGGTCCTGCCGCAATTGCTGTTGCTACGCAAGGCTCTAGAAATGGTGTTGGCTACGCAATTTTTGGCGTTTTTGGCGTGGCGTTTGCTAATGTGGTTTATTTTGTTTTATCGGCAACAGGCATTGCCTCTTTAATTATTGCTTCGAACTTAATTTTTTCAATTATTAAATGGGTTGGGGTTGCCTATTTAGTATATTTAGGAATGTCGGCGATATTTAGTAAGGCTGGTGGATTAAAAATTCAGCAAGGTAATAAAAATGCTAAAAAAGAAAAACGCTTAACATTATTCTCTAAAGGTTTTATTGTTGAGTTTGCAAACCCTAAAGCCCTGTTATACTTTGCGGCTATTTTGCCTCAATTTATTGATGTAAACAACGAAATAGTTACGCAGATATTAATTATGGGGTTATCAACAATAGTCATAGATATTACGATATATAGCATTTATGCTTTTTTAGGGCACAGAATAGCCAATAGTGGTATGAAAGCTTGGGTTATTAAAACTATCAATTGTACCGCTGGCGGCGCGTTATTATTCGCCGCTATAAAGATGACATCTGTAAATGCAGTAAAGCCGTAAGCATATCAAAGTGATATTTAGGGGTGTTTTGACAGCGGTATAGTGGAACGAAACTGTTGTTTTTGATTGGCCACGGGCGACCACGTTCGTGGTCTTTGCTACGCTTTGCGGTCGGGCGCTTGTCCTTCT